>JBJXFT010000202.1:0-24720 GCA_046155725.1 Saprospiraceae bacterium | reverse complement strand
TCGGGCGGCACGCCGTTCCCCGCGCCGCCGCCGTACACATATTCTTGGAGCACGGGCGAAACGGGGCATTTCATCACCGGCCTGCCGGAGGCCACCTACACCGTGACGGTGACGGACAGCCGGGGCTGCACGGCCACGACGGAGGTGGTGGTGCAGTTCATGGTCGGCACGGGAAGTCCCGCCGAGGGCGGGAAGGCCTTGCTGATGTACCCCAACCCTGCGGCGGATTGGCTGAGAATTGTGCTGCCGACCCACCTGTCGGGCCAAGGCGGGCAAGGAAATTTGGAAGGCGAATGGCTGGCCGAACTGGCCGACGCATCGGGGCGGGTAGTGCTGCGGGAATCGCTGCCCAGCGAAATGAGCGATTGCACCTTGGACTTGAGCGGGCTACCGGGCGGGGCATATACGGTGACGCTGAGGGACGAAGGTGGAATGGTGTTCGTGGGCAGTGTGGTGAAGCGGTAGTGCATTTGCCAGCAAATAAAAGTCGCATCGAGTTTTCGGGATGGCGGCAACGCACCAGGATTCCCAAAAACAAGATGAGCCATCCCGAAAATTCGAGATGGCTCATGTTGCGTCTCACAGCACATCGTTCCAGTCCTGCCTGCTCGCGGTTTTCAGTTCAACTTGAACCTGATCGGCAGGGTAAATTTCACCCGCACCGGTTTGCCATCATCCATGCCGGGAGTCCATTTGGGCATGGCTTTCACCACGCGTATGGCTTCGGCTACCAAATCGGGGCGGACGGTGGCGGTCAAATTTTCTACGTTGGAAAGCGAGCCGTCTTTTTCTATGACGAAGCCCAGTGCCAGTGTAGCCTGCGCATTTTCTTTTTTGGCTGCCTCCGGGTACTGGATGTTGCTGCCCAAATATTTCATCATCGCATCTTGCCCGCCCACAAATTGAGGCGCCATATCGATGTCAAAAAGTTCTTTGGGCTTGTCTTCGGGCGTTTGCGCAAGCATGGAATTTTGCTGGAAAAGCAGCACGAACAGGGCTGCCATCGGCAGCAGCAGGCCGTATTTGAGCGCCCGGACGGGCGCGGAGTGTTGTTTCATCAACATGATAAGTCGCTGTTTGAGTGGTGATTGAAAAAAGTGATGAGCCAGTGCAAGCGCAGGTCCGGACTGCGCTTGCCGTATCAACAACAGGCCATATTGTTTCTTGTCTGTGTGGCGGCTGGCGGCTTCGTCGGCCAAAAACTCGTGTACCGTGCGCAGTGTCCGCCGATACCAGTGCGCCAGCGGATGGAACCACAGCGCGATGCAGAGCAACTCCGTGAGCAGCACATCCGCGCTGTGCCAACCTTGGGCGTGGGCGCGTTCGTGGGCCAGCATCAGAGCGTTTGAAGTTTGACCCTCCTTTTCACCCGCCAAAGTCTTGACGGCGGCGGGCAAGACCTCGGCAGCTAAAAGTCTGGCATTGCCTGCCTTCGCACTTTTACCCGCCATAGCCTCTGGCGACGGAGTGCGTGCTTCGGCGGGTAAAGAAGTTTGAGGCACAAACACCCACTTAAAAAACGAGAACGGCACGGCCGACTCGTGGTTCTCGATGAGCAAACAGCCATCGGGCAGCTGCTGCGAGCGACCGCGCACGGCCATTCCCACCAGCCGGGAGATGCCCCACCCGGTGCGGGCCGCCGTGGCAGCCACGCCCAGCCAGTACACCGCCCACAGGCTGTCCACGAATTTCCACTGCTGCGCCGCCGCGTCGGCCTGCTGCAAACCGATGCTGACAGCAGGCAGCAGGGCCACTGCTTCGCCCGTGCTGGGGGACAGCGGCGGCAGCGCAGCCAGCGCGATGCCCAGTGCCGCCGTGCCAAGCAGGTACAGGCGGTTGAGGCGGAAGAAAGTCTCCTGCCGCAGCAGCAGCGCGTAGAGCAGGGCGAAAAAGCCCCAGCAGAGTGTGAGTTTGAGTAGGAAAAGCGTCATGGTGTAATTTGCGTCATTCTCGTCATTGGGGTAACTCCAACCGCGCCGACCCGCGCAAATCCGCCCCATCCGTGTTGCAGTCCGCCCGCGTTTCACTTGTCCAGCAGCCGCATCAGTTCCTCCAAGTCCTGTTTGTCCAATTTTTCCTCCTCGGCGAGGTGCGACACAAGGCGCGACACTGAGCCGTCGAAGTAGTTGCGCAGCACGTCGCCCAGCGAGCGGCGGCCATAGTCCTCCTTGCTGATGATGGGGAAATACTCGTGTGTCTTGCCGTAAGCCTTGTGGTCTACGAAGCCTTTTTTTTCTAAAATGCGCACCACACTCGATACCGTGCTGTGCGGCGGCTTCGGCTCTGGGCAGCGGTCGAGCAGGTCGCTGACCGTGCTGCGCCCGGCATCCCAGAGAAGTTGCATCACGTCCTCCTCTCCTTTGGTGAGTTTTTGCATGGCGTTTCAGTCCTTTTTTTCTGTTTGCTGCTTTTTGTACTCCTCCACGTCCCACACGATTTTCCAGCGGCGCACATACTCGGCCAGCGGGCCGAGGCCGGCCGCAGCACGACGCTCGTCCACATGGTCGGGGTCTTCGAGCGGGAGGACGTAGGATTTTTGGGCTGTCTTGTCGAAGCCGATCTGGCTGCCGTACACCTGCTTTTTGCCCTGGCCGAGGGCCACACGGTCTTCGAGCAAGGCGAGGCTGCTGGCGCTGGCGTTGCCGTTTTTCACCGCCTCGCGCATCATAGGCAGGTATTTTTCTTGGGTTTTTTGATTGGAGTGCTGGATGACGAGGAACAAGGTCTGATTGCCCCGGGCACCCACTTTGTCGCGCCCCAACCAGCCGTGCCAGTCGAGGATGCTGGTGACTTTCAGCAGGTTGATGCTGTCTTTTTCAATGATTATGGCCCAAAGCGCGCTCATTTCGGCCGATTCGCGGCCAAACTTGTTCCGCACGCTGTCGAGCATCAGGCGGTATTTCTGGTCATCGTCGTAGATGGCGAGCAGCGTGTCGCGCAGGGGCCTGTCCAGATTGATTTCTATCTCGTCCACCTTTTTTTGCATACGGGCCGTGAGGTCGGCCCAGCGCGGGTCGCCGTGCAGGGCGTTGAGGTCGGAGTCTTTGCGGAGGTGATCGAGGTTGGTCCAGCCGTTTGTGAAAGCGGCTTCGAGCCAAGAGAAGGCTTTTTCCGGCTGGCCGGCGAGGGCGGCAGAACATGCGCCGTTGTAGAGGTGGCTGGCGTTTTTTTGCTCCATCTGGAACGCCGCATCATACGCCGCAACCGAGCGCGCGTAGTCTTTGGCTTTGTAGAGCGAATCGGCAGTGCCAATGGTCTGGCTGTAAGGTTGGGCGCTCAGCGACCCGCCACACAGCAGGAAAAATGGCGAGAGCAGGAGGAGTGCGAGGTGCGTTTTTTTCATGGGAGCAGTTTTTCATCAAGCATGGCACAAACGTACAGCGCAATTTTTGGCTGTACAACTATTTTTTTATCCAAATAACGTATTTATGCGTTTAAAAAACCAACGCGCTGAAAACCAATTTTTTAGAAACGACGAGTGGTGCCGCGACTTCACATCGTGTCACCACCTGTTGCCCGTGTCGCCATGTTCGTGGGCAAGGTGGTGAAGCGGTAGTGCATTTCCCAGCAAATAAAAGTCGCATCGAATTTTAGGGGTGGCGGCAACGCACCAGGATTCTCAAAACAAGATGAGCCATCCCGAAAATTCGAGATGGCTCACGTTGTTTGCTAACTGAAAAGTGGGAGCGGCGGCCTCAAGCCACGAGCGCCAACTCTTGTGGCAAAAACATATCCACGCCAGAGTGCTCGCAGGTTTGCAGCCAACCGTGCACATCGGGCTGCAAGCCCATGCGCAGTTCGTTGATGTGCTTTTTCAAGCGCGTGCCCACGGGGCGGTTGGCTTCGTCCACAGGTGGCAGTTGGATTTTCCGGTCGCGCCAAGTGATATCGCTCACATGGCTCACCACGGCAGCCGTGCCTGCGCCAAAGCATTCTTGGAGCGTGCCGCGCCAGTAAGCGTCCGCGATTTCGGCAATGCTGAGCAGGCGGTCTTCCACGGTGTAGCCCCATTCTTTGAGCAGTGTGAGGAACGAATCGCGGGTCACGCCGCGCAAGATGGTGCCTGTAGTAGCAGGTGTGATCACCTTGCCGTCCATCACAAAAAATAGATTCATGGTGCCCACTTCTTGCACATACTTTTTCTCTACGGCATCCATCCACATCACTTGGTCGTAGCCAGCGGCTTTGGCGCGCTGGGCCGGGAGGAGGGATGCGCCATAGTTGCCGGCGCATTTAGCCTCGCCTGCACCGCCTTGGGCGGCACGGGTAAAGACTTCCTCGACCCACAGTTTAACGGGCTTTGGATAATAAGGGCCAACAGGGCCTGTGAAAACAAGGAACCGGTACCTCTCGGAGGTGTGCACACCGAAATACTCGTCGGTGGCGAACATCAATGGGCGGATATACAGGGCATGGTCTTCTGCCGCCGGAATCCAGCCCCGGTCGAGGTCAACCAACATCTTCAAAGCTTGCACAAAAAGGTCTTCGGGCAGTTCGGGCATACACATCCGCTCCGCCGACACGTTGAATCGGCGGGCGTGCATATCGGGTCGGAACAATACAGGCTCGCCATGCATCTTGGTGGCTTTCATGCCTTCAAAAATGCTTTGGCCGTAGTGCAGGGCGAGGTTGGCGGGGGAGATGTCCATCCTTCCGAAAGGCTCGATGCGGAAGTCGGTCCATTGCTTGCCATCGTAATCAGCGACAAACATGTGGTCAGAGATCACCTTGCCAAAAGGCAAGTTCGTAAAGTCAACGGCGGGGAGTTTGGACTGGTTGGTCAGGGTGACGGAGACCGGGTATTTTACAGCCATGATAAAGGGAAGTTGACTAAGTGAAAACCTTGTAAATGACGGCACAAAGATATTTACGTTTGTGACAACCAAAAAAATTTTATTCTAAATTAAAGAAAAAAACTTGGGGGTTTGCAGAATTATTGTTTCCAAGAAAGCCCGTTGCTTAAGGAATATATTTATTCACCCTGTTTTCCTCCTTCTTCGAAGCCCACACTTTTGCGTTGGGAAGGCGAGCTGCCGCCTTGTTCCGCGTGGTATAGCCGAGTGATTCGATTTTTGAAGATTGAATCCGATTGGTTCGATTGGGAATCAAGACTTGAGCGCAGTTCGTTTTTCAAAACCCTGTCTGCCGACCGCCTCCCGCCTGCCTGACGGTAGGCAGGGCAGGCAGGCAGGCACTTTGCGTTGACTATATGCACTTCCTCAAATTTTAACATTTTTTCCGAACGCCCTTCCTGCACATACTTCATTTTGAAGGACAAACGTTAAAGCCGCGCTTTGCCCTGCCGTTTGCGGGGGCGGCTTTTTTCAAGCAGCAAACTTTTAATCTCACGAACATTCTCGGACCGAATTCTATGGCAAATGCTCGATACAAAATCCTGCTGGTCGAAGACGACCAAAATTTTGGCGACGTGCTCCGCTCTTACCTCGAAATGCACGACTATGAGGTGAATCTCGCCACCGACGGCGTGCTCGGCCTCGAAGCCTTCCGCAAAAGCCACTACGACCTTTGCGTTTTTGATGTGATGATGCCCCGAAAAGATGGCTTTACCCTTGCCAAAGACGTGCGCGAGCGCAACAAAGAAGTGCCCATTATTTTCCTGACGGCCAAAACCATGAAGGACGATGTGCTGCAGGGCTTCAAACTCGGCGCCGACGATTACATCCCCAAGCCTTTCAATTCGGAGGAACTTTTGCTCCGAATCCAAGCCGTGCTGAAGCGGGTGAACAAGAACCCCGACCCCCGCGACGACCAGCGCGAGTTCATCATTGGCAAATACCATTTCAACTTCCCGGTCCGCATACTCACATTTCAAGACGCAAGGCCGGGGCAAGAAAACCACTGGAAACTCAGCCCGAAAGAGGCCGACCTGCTCAAAATGTTTTGCAAGTACATCAATGACGTGACCCCGCGCTCGGAAGCATTGACCAAAATCTGGCACGAAGACACCTATTTCACCGCGCGCTCGATGGATGTTTTTGTGACCAAGCTCCGCAAATATCTCGTCCTCGACCCGGCCATCGAAATCGTGAACATTCACGGAAACGGATTCCAACTCCTTGTGCGAGAGGCAGCAGCGGCTTAAACAGCATTCTTAAGTAGTTCCTTGAAAATAAGACTACCTCGAAAAGGACAAACTCTTCTACGCAACCAACTGGTGCATGGCAAATGTCGGACGGCAACTGACCATCAAAAATCTCATTTGCTCCGCATACGCACCACAGGGCAAATCATTTCTTCGAGGCTGATGCCGCCGTGCTGAAAGGTGTTTTTGTAATAATTGTGGTAGTGGTTGTAGTTGTTGGGGTACAGGAAAAAGCAGTCCTCTTTGGCGAAGATGAACGTGCTGCTGATATTGGGTCGGGGCAACCCAGCCTTTTGCGGGTCTTTGATGGCGAGCACATCGCGGGCTTCGTATTGGAGGTTGCGGCCCACTTTGTAGCGGAGGTTGGTGGTGGTTTCGCGGTCGCCGACCACTTTGGAGGGACTTTGCACCCGGATGGTGCCGTGGTCGGTGAACACGAACAGTTGCACGTCGCGGCCTTGGAGTTTTTGCAGAGCCGCCCAGAGCGGCGAATGGAGGAACCAAGAGCGGGTGAGCGAGCGGTAAGCGCGTTCGTCACCGGCGAGTTCTTTGAGCACTTCCATCTCCGTACGGGCATGGGAGAGCATATCAATAAAGTTGTAGACGATGACCGTCAGGTCGTTGTTCAGGCTGTTGAGGATGTTGTCGTTCAGGTCTTTTCCGTGGCTCACGTTGGTGACTTTGGTGTAATCCCATTTGATGGGCTTGCGGAAGGAGCGTTCTATTTGTTTGCCCAAAAAGAAATCCTCGAAGAGGTTTTTGCCGCCCTCGTCGGTGTCGTTTTTCCACTTGTCAGGGAAGTTTTTTTCGATATCGGAGGGCATCATCCCTGCGAAAATGGCATTGCGGCTGTACTGCGTGGCGGTAGGCAGGATGCTGAAAAAGTAGCCTTCGGCTTCTGTCCTGAACTGTTCGTTCAGGATGGGTTCGATGGTTTTCCACTGGTCGTAGCGGAGGTTGTCGAGCAGCAGCACCACGGTGGGCGTGCCGTTGCCGACGTGCGGAAAAATGTGCTTGCGCATCACGGAGTGCGACATCACGGGGCCCACTTCTTTGTTTCGGTCCACCCACTCGAAGTAGTTTTTCACCACGAATTTGGAGAACTCCGTGTTGGCCTGTTCCTTCTGCTGCGAAAGGATTTCGGCTACGCCCGTGGCTTGGTTTGCATCCACGCGCATCTCCCAGTTCACTATTTTTTTGTAGGCATCCACCCACTCGGTTTGGTTGAGGCCGCCGGTGATTTCCATGAATATTTCGCGGAATTCTTGCTGATAGTTCTGTGCGGTTTTTTCGCTCAGGAGCCGCTTGTTGTCCAATATCTTTTTGAGCGTCAGGAGGATTTGGTTGGGGTTGACGGGCTTGATGAGGTAGTCGGAAATCTGCCCGCCAATGGCATCTTCCATCACGTGCTCGGCTTCGTTTTTAGTGATCATCACCACCGGCACGTTGCGGTTGCGGGCTTTGATTTTCATCAAAACTTCCAGCCCCGTGAGGCCGGGCATACTCTCGTCGAGGAACACCACGTCAATGTCGGAGGCTTGCTCGTAGTAGGTTTCCACCGCGTCGTGGCCATTGCTGGCGGTCACCACTTCGTAGCCTTTGTTTTGGAGGAACATCAGGTGGGGCTTGAGGAGGTCAATCTCGTCGTCGGCCCAGAGGATTTTGGTCATGATATTTTGTTGATGCGGGTATTTGTGGATTTGGTGATTTGCAGCGTGGTGGCTCAAACGGCGCTGCGGCATTTGGGTTGTGCGCCTTTGAAAAATGTGAGGGCAAATGTCTGCATTCTTCTTTCGGAATGCGCCTGCGCAAATCAAAGCATCTACCCAATATCCTTGAAAATCAAAGTCCGTTGCGTTTTTGCCACCAGTGCATAGCCTTGCTCGGTAAGGAATTGATAAACGCCAACCGTTTCGCCGTTTTGCGCCCCCATCTCAAAATTGGAATCTTCGGCTAACACATACACCGGGCGAAAACGCGACCAGTCGTTGGAGCGGAGCACAACTTCGTCCATGCCTTCCACGTCCACGCTCAGGAAATCTATCTTTTGCCCAGAGGGCAAATGTTGGGACAACACTTCGCTGAGCGGTAGAATCGGCACAATCACTTCTTTTTTGATTTTGTAGCGACCTCCGCTGGCACGTTCGTCGGCCACTTGCTTGGAAAGCGTGTTCAACGCAGGCTCGTCAAAACAGTAAAAAGTCAAGCTTCCTTTTGCCGGCCCGATGCCCAATTCCAAATTGACATCGCGGCGGCGCAGCCATTTGAACAGGCTCATGCTCCCCGGCGTAGCGTCAATATTGATACCGCGCCAACCTTTTTTGTAAAAAAAATAGGTGTTGGAAAAGCGCACGGGGTGATGTGCGCCCACGTCCACATAAAACCCTCGGTAGCCCTTTGGCAGGTTCTCGAAGAACGAGCGGATTACCATGTCCTCTCCATCTTGGGAATAAGATTTTTGATGGCGCAGGAGGTCGAGCGCCTTGATTGCCAATTTTTTGAGCGGTTCAATCACTTTTCAATGTGTTGCTGAAAGTTCAAAGCGAGGGACAAACCTAACGGTACTTTTGGAGATTTTGGAAAGATAAAAAAGCAGTTCGTTGCTGCCGAAAATTCGTTTTGTCTGCTTGCGGTCAGGTATGTTTTTAGATGGGCGCTCTTTGAAAATTTTTGAAAAACTTTGAGCCAGTAACTGCTTCTATCACATCACTACTTTATCATCATGACATCCACTATTTTTTCAAAGCCTCTCTCGCTTCTCTTATTGACCCTCTTTTTGGCTCTTAATGCCCATGCCCAAAAAGACACTGAGTTTTGGTTTGTCGCCCCAGAAATCTCTCAGAACAACTCCAGCAACTTTGACCGCCCGGTTGCTTTTCGCTTCTCGACTTATAGCACACCTGCCATTGTAACCGTTTCGCAGCCCGCCAACCCTGCATTCCCGGTTCAAACCCTGAACATCGCGGCCAACACCAGCGGGATATTGCAACTCCCTCCATTTTTTGAATTCGTGGAAAACCTGCCGCCCAACACCGTGCTGAACAAAGGCTTTTTGATTGAATCAACCAGCCCAATCACGGCCTATTACGAACTGATCGGTGGGGTGCCCAACAACCCAGAACTCTTTTCTTTGAAAGGGAAAAACGCGCTCGGCACTACGTTTTACACGCCTTTCCAGAATGTGACCGACAACTCTTCAGGCTATACCCCATTGCCCCATGCCGCTTTCGACATTGTGGCTACCGAGAACAATACAACGGTGACCATCACGCCGACCCGAGCCATCGTCGGCCATGCTGCCAATGTTCCTTTCAACATCACGCTGAACCGAGGCCAGACCTACTCGGGAGAGGCGACGAGTCAATTGGCCGCCCAGCATCCCGCAGGTTCAAAAATCGTTTCTGACAAGCCCATCGCCGTCACGATAAAAGACGATTTGTTGGAAGGGGCACCGCTTTTTGGTGGTTTTTGCCGCGACGTGATGGGCGACCAAATTGTGCCTGTTGAAAAACTTGGCACACGGCACGTTGTCCACAAAGGGTTTTTGGATGGCGATGAATTCGCTTTTGTCGTAGCCACTGCAAATGCCACTCAAGTCAAACTCGACGGCGTTGTGGCAGGCAATATCAACGCCGGCCAAATGCTAAATCTCAGCATCACCAACGGAAGCCACTACATTGAATCTTCTGCGCCGATTTATGTGCTTCAAATGACGGGCAACAACTGCGAAGTGGCTGGCGAGATTATGCCTGCGCTGGATTGCAGCGGTTCCAGTTCTGTGCGTTTTGTGCGTTCTACCAATGAACAATTTCACCTTTTTTTGACCACACGAAGCGGTTTTGAAGATGGCTTTTTGCTAAACGGCAATGCTGGATTGATTCAGGCAAGTGACTTTCAAATAGTGCCTGGTTCTGGTGGTGAATTTGTCTCGGCCGTCATCCCATTCTTCGGTACACAAGTTCCGGCTGGAGAATCTTCGATTGTATCAAACAACCAAGGACTCTTTCAAATGGGTTTTTTGAATGGTGGATTTACCACAGGCTGCCGTTTCGGTTTTTTCTCTGACTTTGGCATTCAAATCAGAACGGATACAATCATAGCTCTTTGCCCCGGAGAGACGACAGAGATTGCTGGCAATGTGTACGCTGCGCCTGCGTCCATTTCGTTCACACTCACTGCTGCCAATGGCTGTGACTCGGTACCAAGTTTTGAGTTAGTCTTGAGAACTGAAGTTACGGTGAACGAAACCATCGCACTCTGTCCTAACGAAACCGTCTCGCTCGGCGGCCAAACCTACTCCGCACCAGCCACCGTCAACCTCACGCTCGCTGGCGCTGGCAATGCCTGCGACACGCTCGCGACTTACCTTTTGACTTTGAAACCACAAGTCTCCATCACCCAAAACATCCCCCTCTGCCCCGGCCAAACCACCACCCTCGGCGGCCAAACCTACTCCGCCCCAGCCACCGTCAGCCTCACGCTCGCTGGCGCTGGCAATGCCTGCGACACGCTGGCGACTTACGTTTTGACTTTGAAACCTCAAGTCGAAACCACGCAAACCATCCCTCTCTGCCCCGGCCAAACCACCGCCCTCGGCGGGCAAAACTATTCCGCCCCAGCCACCGTCAACCTCACACTCGCTGGCTCTGGCGAGGCTTGCGACACGCTGGCGACTTACGTTTTGACTTTGAAACCGCAGGTCTCCATCACCCAAACCATCCCCCTCTGCCCCGGCCAAACCACCGCGCTCGGCGGCCAAAACTATTCCGCACCAGCCACCGTCAACCTCACGCTCGCTGGCTCCGGCGAGGCTTGCGACACACTGGCGACCTACCTTTTGACTTTGAAACCCCAAGTCTCCATCACCCAAAACATCCCCCTCTGCCCCGGCCAAACCACCACACTCGGCGGCCAAAGCTACTCCGCCCCAGCCACCGTCAACCTCACGCTCGCTGGCTCTGGCGAAGCCTGCGACACGCTGGCGACTTACGCATTGACCCTAAAAACACAGCCGACGCTCAGCCAAACCATCGAATTTTGCCCCGGCGAAACCGTCACGCTCGGCGGCATCGGCTATACCCAACCCACCACGGTAGTGCTTACACTGCCCGCCTCAGTGGGTTGCGACACCATCGCCACGTACGTTTTGGAATACCTCACGCCCGCGCCGTCCAACATCGGCATCGTTTGCCCGGGCAATATCAGCGTGGTCACATCGCCCGGCACGGGGCCGTTTGTGGTCAATTACCCGACCCCTACGGCAGCGAGCGATTGCCCTTGCCCGGGACTGGAACTGACGCTCACAGCCGGGCTTCCGTCGGGCAGCCTTTTCCCGGTCACCAGCACGCCCGTTTGTTGGCAAGCAGCCGACAGCTGCGGCCAAACCGCCGCTTGCTGTTTCGTGGTCACGCTGCGGGAAGAACAGCCATGCGATGTAAAAACCATTGGCTGCATGAAATACGAACTGCTCAACATCACTGCCGACGCGGGGAAAAACAGAACCTACCGCATCCGCGTGACGAACAACTGCGCCAACAAAATGATCTACACGGCCATCCAAATCCCCGATGGCTTGACGGCCATAAGCCCGGCAGAAAACTCGATTTACACCGCGCCTATTTCTGGCCGCGCGTACCTCGTGCGGAACCCGAACTATTCGCCGTTCTATTCCGTCCGCTTCAAATCCAGCACCGACAGCATTGCCGGCGGGCAACCTGAAATATTCCGCTACAAATTGCCCGCGCAGGCCGACCCGACGTACATCCATATCCTGTCGCGCCTGAGGCCACAGATTTTCCACGAGGCGCACCTCAACACATTCAATTGCCCCATCGGGGTAACGCCTCTCGATGGAGGAAAACCGAGCGCAGAACGCGAGGTAGTGGCAGTCATTTCGCCCGAAATCAGGCTGTTCCCCAACCCAACGAGCGAGGCGCTGTTTGCCGATTTGTCGGCTTGGGCGGGCGAGGATTTGCGCCTTCGAGTTTTGGACAGCCGAGGGTTGGTGGTGTTGCAGCGCAATGTGTCGGCAAGTGCAGAGCCACAATCCCTCGGGCTGCCAGAGGTCATGCCCACGGGACTTTATTTCCTCGAAATCATCACGCCAAAAGGGGAAAAGCAGACCGCGCAATTTGTGCGCGTGGCACCGTAATGCTCCACCACGAAAGAGGCGATATGCTCACGGAGAGGCTGTCTCGTAAGTGGTAGCACGGCCTTTAGGCCGTCGGGACGTGCGCCGTTTACGGCGCATAATGATGAATACAGGGGCGTAAACACCCCTCATCCCGACGGCCTGAGAGCCGCGCTACCAGCCAACGCGACTTATGATACACCCACCTCTGCCAGCTCTTGTTTTGAACAAATATTTTGGCTTGTGCATTTCGTTTCACACTTTTGCCGCTTCCAAAACTTCTGCCTGCCAAGGGGCAGGCAAACACTCGCCAAAATATGGGTTTTCAAAAAGTAAGCACGGTAGAAAGCAAAAACGAAATGCAGCACTTTGTCCGCAACCTGTTGGGCGACGTGCAGGCCTTCGAGTATATGCTCCAAAATGACTGGTTCGAGAGCGACATCACGCGCATCGGGGCTGAACAGGAAATGTGCCTTGTGGACAACAAGACGCTCAAACCGGCCTGCATCAATATGGAAGTGCTCGCCCGTTTGGGCGACGACAAGCCATGGTGCGTGACCGAGTTGGCAAAGTTCAACCTCGAAAACAACCTCAGCCCCCGCGAATTCACCGGGACTTGCCTGAGCGATATGGAGGCGGAAAACCTGCTTTATCTGTCCATTATCCAAAAAGTGCTCGACGAATTTGACGCGAGCATCATCCTCTGCGGCATACTCCCCACACTGCGCAAGCACGATTTGGAGATGCACAACCTCACGCCCAAAGACCGCTACTTTGCGCTCATGGCCGCCATCCAGAAACACTTGCTCGGCACGTCGTTCGAGTTGCGCGTAGAGGGGGTGGACGAACTTTTAGTGAAGCACGACTCGCCGCTTTTGGAAGCTTGCAACACGAGTTTCCAAGTACACTTGCAGGTGGCCCCCAAGGAGTTTGTGAAGATGTACAACATCGCTCAGGTGCTGGCAGCGCCGGTCATCGCCATTTCGGCGAATTCGCCGCTCGTGTTTGGCCGCCGCCTTTGGCACGAAACGCGCATCGCGCTTTTCCAGCAGAGCCTCGACACGCGCACCACGCACGACCACATGAGGGAGCGGTTGCCACGGGTAAATTTTGGCTCTGGCTGGCTGCGCGGCGACATCACGGAAATTTACAAAGAAGACATCAGCCGATTCCGTGTGCTGCTCGCCGGGGCTATCGAGGAGGATTCGATGGAGATGATCCGCGAAGGAAAAACGCCCAAGCTCCGCGCCCTGCAAATCCACAATTCTACGGTGTACCGTTGGAACCGCCCTTGCTACGGCATTTCGCCCAACGGCAAGCCGCACCTCCGCATCGAAAACCGTGTGATGCCCGCCGGCCCCACTACCGTGGACGAGGTGGCAAATGCCGCGTTCTGGCTCGGCTGCATGGTGGCCATGGGGCAAGAATACCCAGACATCACCAAGCAGATTGACTTCGCCGATGCGCGCGACAACTTTTTGAAATCGGCCAAATTCGGCATTGACACCACCTTCACTTGGATGAAGGACAAAAAAGTGCCGGTCACCGAACTGATCCTCAAAGAGTTGCTGCCCTTGGCAAAAGAAGGGTTGAAAATGCGGAAAGTGAAAACCTCCGATATTTCCAAATACTTGGACATCATAGAGGCTCGCGCCAAAGAACACAAAACGGGCGCGCGCTGGGCCTTGCGCACTTTCACCACATTGATAAAAAGCGTGACCAACGACGAAGCCGTCACGGCCGTCACCGCTGCTACTATCAAGAATCAAAAAGAGAATAAGCCTGTGCACACTTGGAAAGAAGCCACGGCCGCCGATCTCGAAAACTGGCAGCCATCGCACATCAAAGTCGAGGAATTCATGTCCACCGACCTGTTCACCGTCCAGAAAGACGATCTCATTGCGCTCGTGGCAGAGATTATGGACTGGCGCCGCATCCGTTATATGCCGGTGGAAAACAGTAAGGGCGAACTCATCGGCCTCATTTCGAGCCGAATGCTTTTGCGCCATTTTGTGCGCCAGCAAAGTCAAGACGAGGGCGAAAAAGTAGTGACGGTGAAAGACCTGATGATCGAAAAGCCGGTCATCGTCACGCCCGACACTTCTATTTTGGAGGCTATGGGCAAAATGCGCGAGCACCGCATCGGCTGCCTCCCGGTGGTGAAAGGCAAAGAACTGGTGGGCATCATTACCGAAATGGATTTCCTGCGCATCACCTCGCGGCTGCTGGAAAGGCTGGAGAAATGAGCTTCAATCTCCTCAAGGCTTGGTGTTGCCGAATGCCTCTTGCCAAGCCAGCGCGCCACCTTTGAGGTTCAGCACGTTTTTGAAGCCATTGGCGAGCAGCAGCCCTTGCGCCATGGCCGAGCGTGCGCCAGAGCGGCAGTGCAGCACGATTTCGTCGTCCTTATGTTCGTCGAGCTCATACATCGAATTCACGAGCGTGTTGAGCGGGACGAGGCGCGCGCCGAGGTTGAACTCTTCGTATTCCCAAGGTTCGCGTACGTCAATGAAGACAAATTGCTCGCCCGCTTCGAGCTTTTGGCGGAGTGCTTCTACGGTGATTTCCATGGTGCGAAGGTTTTGAAAAATTTTTGAGTTGACGGGAGCAAATCTCGTTTTGCCCACAATTTCCCGAAGCACCGTTTCGCCGCTCTTTACCGAGCGAGCGTGACACGACGTTTCATGTTTTTATTTTTAAAAAAATATTTTTAGCCTCGTCTAAAAATAAAAAATACCTTTGCTGAAATTTTTAGCAAAGCATGAACGCCATCCTTACCACTTCCGCCGAAGAGAATTACCTCAAAGCCATATTCAAAATCGCCGAAAAAGAAACGGGTGCCGTGCTCACCAACGCACTCGCTTCGGCCATGGGAACATCGGCAGCTTCCGCCACCGATATGCTCAAGCGATTGAGCGACAAACAATTGGTCGCTTACGAAAAATATCGCGGGGTCACGCTCACCGAAGAAGGCGACCGGCTTGCCACCAAACTCATCCGCAGGCACCGCCTCTGGGAAGTATTCCTGACCGAGAAACTCGGTTTCGCCTGGGACGAGGTGCACGACTTCGCCGAACAACTCGAACACATCCAAGGCGAGCAACTCACCGAACGCCTCGACGATTTCCTCGGCCACCCCCGCTTCGACCCTCATGGCGACCCTATCCCCGACGCGCAAGGCCAATGGCTCCGCCGCCCCCAAACCCGGCTCACCACCCTCAACCCCGGCCAGCGCGGCGTCGTGACGGGTGTGGACGACCACTCGCCTGCCTTCCTCCAATACCTCGACGAACTTGGCCTCAACCTCGGCGCAGAGGTTGAACTGCTCGAACGAACCGCCTACGACCAATCCGCTAAAGTCAGCATCAGCGGCAATGGGCGCCAAGCCGTGCTGAGCGAGAAAGTTGGGCAAAACCTTTTTGTCAGAATTATTTGATTCATGGAAAGTGCCGCCGGAGCGACTTCGATTCGCCCCGGCACTATGTAAAATCAGTAGGAAAATGGACAAAAATCAACCATCGGCAAATTCACCTTCCGAAGCCAAGTCGAAGGAGAGCGGCAATCAGCAATCAACAATTAGCAATCAGCAATCAACAATTAGCAATCGGCATTCCTCCCGCTCGCTTTCAGAGGTGAACAGCACGGTAGAGACCAACGTGAAAGGCAATGCTTGGCGAAGGCTTTTTGCCTTTATGGGCCCTGCCTATTTGGTGAGCGTGGGCTATATGGACCCCGGCAACTGGGCCACAGACCTCGCGGGCGGAAGCCGGTTTGGCTACTCGCTGCTTTGGGTGCTGCTCATGTCCAACCTCATCGCGCTGCTCCTGCAAAGTATGTGCGCCCGACTCGGCGTGGTGGCGCAGCGCGATTTGGCGCAGGCCAGCCGCGAACTTTACCACCCGGCAGCCAATATTTTCAACTACATCCTCGCAGAAATAGCCATCGCCGCCACCGATTTGGCTGAAGTGGTGGGCATGGCCATCGGGCTTCAGTTGCTGTTTGGCATCCCGCTTTGGTGGGGCATGGCCATCAGCGTGCTGGATGCTTTTCTGATTTTGTTCCTCATGCAGTTGGGCATCCGAAAGTTGGAAGCGTTCATCCTCGCTTTGGTGCTCATCATCGGTGGTGCGTTTGCCGTGCAGATGTTTTTGGCGCAGCCCGCATTGGGCGAAGTGGCAGGAGGGTTTGTGCCAAGCATCCCGAACACGGAAGCCTTGTTCATCGCCATCGGCATCATCGGTGCCACGGTGATGCCGCACAATCTGTACCTCCACTCCGCGCTTGTGCAAACGCGCAAAGTGACGCGCACGATAGAGGGATTGAAACAAGCCATCAAGTACAACATCATTGACTCGGCCATTGCGCTCAACCTCGCTTTGTTTGTCAACGCCGCCATTTTGATACTCGCTGCGGCGGTTTTTTACAAAAACGGCTACGACGGCGTATCGGAAATCCAAGATGCGCACCGATTACTCGAACCACTTTTAGGCAAAAGTTACGCCCCCATTCTGTTCGCCATCGCGCTCATCGCGGCGGGGCAGAGCAGCACGGTGACCGGAACACTGGCCGGGCAAATTGTGATGGAAGGTTATCTGGATTTGCGCATCGCGCCCTGGTTGCGACGCATCATCACGCGCTTGCTCGCGGTGATTCCTGCTATTCTGGTAGTCACCATCATGGGCGAAAGTGCTACGGGCGATATGCTGATCATGAGCCAAGTCATCTTGAGCATGCAGTTGGGTTTTGCCGTCATACCGTTGCTGCACTATGTGAGCGACAAGCGGCGGATGGGGCAGTTTGCCATCGGCTTTTGGGCGAAGCTGGCGGGCTGGGTAAGCGCGGCGGTCATCGTTGCGCTCAATATCTGGCTAGTGGGCGAGACCGTGTTGGATTGGCTGGCCGGAGGGAGTTGGGTGGAGTGGCTCTTAGTAGTCCCATTGCTGCTTTTTTCGTTGGGGATGTTGGGGTACATCACGCTGAAGCCCCTCTTAGCGGGGCGTTTGCCGCAGGCAAAAACCTACTTGCCCCACGGTTCTTTCAAAGGAATCGCTGCGCTCAAAACACCTGAATACCAGGAAATCGCCATCGCGCTGGACTTTTCGGATGCCGACCAAAAAACGATAGAACACGCGCTGCACGTCGGTGGAAAATCCGCCCAATACTTCCTTTTCCACGCCGTCGAATCGGCGGGCGCCTGGGTGATGGGCAGCGAAATCCAAGACTTGGAGACCAACGCCGACGCGCAAAACTTGGAGCAATACGCCGCCGCACTCCGCGAACTCGGCTACACCTGCGAGGCATTTATCGGCTATGGGCCTGCCAAAAAAGCCATTCCGCTTTTGGTCAAAGAAAAAGGGGCAGACCTGCTGGTGATGGGCGCGCACGGCCACCGCGCTATGAAGGATTTGATTTTCGGGACTACGGTGGGAGCGGTGCGACACGCGGTGGAGATTCCGGTCCTCATCGTTCGGTGATTGGGGAGTTGATTGGCCTAAAAATAAGATGGGGGTGATTCCGAAGACTCGGAACCACCCCCATTTCTAAACCTAAGCCTACGAGGTTTCGGGTTTAGTTTTATAGTCAACGCAAAGTGGTTTTGAACAAAAGAACTATTCAACTGGCTGAAACCAATCCACCTAAACCATCTAAACTTTCCAAACCATTCTAAACTGACTATAGAAAGCGATTAGCGCCGCAGGCGGATAGAAAACGACTCGCCGTTTGCCAGCGTGATCGTGCCGAAGCGGTCGCAAGTTCCGTCGCCAAAGTCCAACGAGCGGGTGCGATCACCCACTTTGAACTCGATAACGCCCGCCGAAATCCAGCGGCAAGCAGCGCGTTTCACCAGCGGCTCGGTGATGGTGGCTGTGAAATCGCGGCCATTGCGGTTCAGGCCCGAAGCCGTTCCAGTGCTTCTCCACACATCGTCCAGGTGCGTGGCCGTGCTGCCTCCTTCTATGAGCGTGCTGTTGCGCGTTTTGCTCCAAGCGGTGAGGCTGCCGTCTTCAAAAGTGAGTTTCATGTCGGTCGCAACTTTGGTATACGACCATTGGCTGTCAGCATTTTGGCCGTTGTTTGTCCAAGTTTTCGTGCCTTCCACCTGTACGCCGTCCACAAAAAAATTGTCGTGTGTGGTGGTGCGCACTGCGCCGGGTGTACGAATCTCAGCCGTTTGATTTACGATGAGTTTGCCGCTCAAAACCCGACCGTCAGGGCGGGTGCAGGCCGTGCCATAATCAATGGTGATGGTATTAGGCCAAGTGCCTTCTGGCTGCGCAAAAGTGACAGTAGGGCAGTCACCACCGCCGCGTTCTTCCACCGCTATGTCGGCATCGAGATCAATTTGCTCGGCGTAGTCTTCGTTGGCAGAGATATCTTCGGCGGTGGCGATCACCTGATCATTGTTGTCTTCTTTTTTGCAGGACTCAAAAGCAGCGATGCTGGCGAAAAGGGCAACGAAAAACAAAAGGGACTTTTTCATGTCGTTGAATAATTTTTGTGTGAGTGAATGTTTGTGGAGAGTTGTTGAAGGGTTGAGCTTGTTGGGAATGCTGTGGCATTGAACTTGGAATATCCTCAACTTCCTCAACCCAAAAGTTGACCGGCCGGAAAACGGGAGCAATAGACGGCAGGGTCTGGATTAGGTTTAAAAGGAGAGTGTCCAGAAAACTGTGTCAAAGGAAATCAAATCTGGACGGCGGGCTTCTTGCTGTATCCATTGATGTGACTTCACCCCACGCTCTCAGCCTATCGGCTATCCCCTAAAAAACAATCACCAATTGAACTTGAACAGGTCGTGGCGGAGGGCATAGATGACCAACCCTGCGGTGTTTCGTGCGCCCGTTTTTTCGAGCAGGCTGTTGCGGTGGCCGTCTACGGTGCGCACGCTGAGGAATAGTTTTTCTGCTATTTCGGGCGTGGTGTGTTCTTGGCAGACGAGTTCGAGGATTTCCTTTTCGCGGGCAGTGAGGGGGCTGTTGGGGTTGTACGATTTTTCGTGTTTGTGCCCCATGCCCGAATGGATGGCGCGCAACATTGATTCGTTGAAATAGAACCCTTTTTCCTGCACGGCCTGCACGGCCTGCACCACTTCGGAGAGTTCGGAGCTTTTGACCAAATAGCCATTCACCCCTTCGCCCACCATGTGCACGATGTGCCGCTCTTCGCTGTGCACAGAGAGGATGATGATCTTCATGTCGGGGAAAAGTTTTTTGAGTTGGCGGGTGGTGTCCAGCCCATTCATTTCGGGCATGGTGAGGTCGAGGAGCACAACCTGAGGAGTAGGAGAGGCGGTGTACAATTTTTCGAGGAGCTCTTTGCCGTTGGCTGCTTCCACATTGACGCTGATGCGGTCAAAACCGTTCAGCAGGGATACCAGGCACTCCCTGAAAAGCCTTTGGTCTTCTGCGATTGCCACATAAATAGTGTCTTCGCTCATAAAAGATTAGCCCTCGTCGGGCACTTTGACGATTGTTTTCAAGCCTTCGCCCGGTCGGGTGCGCCATTCAATCGCAGCGTTCAGGTGATTGGCGCGTGCTTCGATGTTTTTCAGACCCAAGCCCCTTCGGCCTTGCAGGATGGCAGGGTCAAACCCTTTTCCATCGTCCGAATATTCAAAACAAACCCCCGTCTCCGAGCGGCTCAAATGTAAGCTGATTTTGGAAGCCTCCGCGTGTCGTATAGAATTGTTGAGCAATTCTTGTGCGATACGGTAGAGGCCGAGTTCGACTTTCCCTTCCAAGCGCGGGAAATGGGCCGAACAAGCAAAATCTACGCTGATTTGCGGGCTGTCGGTTTTCTGGCAAAGGCTGGTCAGCGCATCTGCCAGGCCAAACATTTCGAGGCCGGGAGGGGTCATGGAATGCGAGATGCGGCGCACGGAAGCGATGCCGGTGTCAATGATCTCGCGGCTTTCGGACAGGAGGCGCTCGATGCCCTCGTCATGGTTCAACTGGTTGATTTTTAATTTCAAGGTAGAGAAAATGCCGCCCAGTTCGTCGTGCAGGTCAGTGGCGATGCGGTGCCTTTCGGCTTCTACTTGTTCGATGTTGCTGTGCAGGAGTTCTTCGCGGTGGGCAGTTTCTATTTCGCTGAGTTGGAGTTGTTGGCCGAGCATTTTTTTCTGGTAAAAAAAGAAAAAAATCACGACCGCTCCTGCCAAAAGCGCAAGGGTAAGCATGCCCACGAAGAGAAAAATGTAAACATCTACTTGGCTTTCCATAAACCGATGGTGACGAAAAAGTAGAGCAAAATGCTAAACAGCGCGTGGAAAGCCCAAATGTACAGATTCAGCGCACGGTTGATGTCAATAATGTAGTTGCTAAACGCAAAAAGCAGCACGTTGCCCGAAAAATAGAGCAAAAACCCGGTGTTCACCCAGAACACCGGGTCTTGCTCCAACCGCCGTATTTTCATCTCCGAAAGGGTGCGATAGCACCAAGCGAGGCAAAGCAGGATGACCAATATGCCTTCGAGGCTACGCGCATAAGTATTGAAGGTGTCAGTGTCCTGCAAAAATGCGGAGTTGAGCACCGACAGTACCGCAAACCCTATTCCTGTCAAGAAGAACCATTTTTTCTCCACAAAGCCTTTGAGCTCCGTGCCGTAAAACCAAACGATGCAAGCAAACTCAAGCGGTGTGTACAGGTGCAGGAGCCAGAGGTTGTTTTGCTTGTGCGCGTTCAGATAGGAAGAGGCAACCTGGGTAAGCCCGCCCAAAAAGACATAAAAAGCCATTGTTCTCATGCCTGTGCTCAATCGGCGGTATTTGAACAATGCTACCACCACTGGGACTGCGATGAAAAGGGAAGCCGACGACATGATCAATTTGGGCCAGGGCATCATGGTTCTTTTGCCGTGAGACAATTAGGGCATTTGGCCGGTGAGCAATGGGCTGGCAAGGTCGCAGGTAGGAGGGCACGGTTGGCAGAAATCGTAGGTGCCGCTGATCTGCTGGTGGTCCACGGTGGGGTTTATGATGTCTTGGCCGTTGCTGTTGACGGCTACGAGGACGAGTTTTTCCACGCCATTGTCGAGGCCGAAATAGAGCCGAATCGAGTTTGTGCCGGCTTCTTTCAGCATATCGTTGACCTCGTCTATGTTGATTTTGAAGGCCTTGATGGCGTTGGTGTTGGTGCCGCGCCAAGCGGTGGTCCAATTGACTGCGGTTTGTAGCGGGATGAGATAAGGACTTTGATCCATGATGCAGGGTGTTGAAATTTTAAAAGTAAAAGGTTGCTGTTCGCTCCAAAAGTAGCGGAGCGGGCTTGGCGCTTTAAAGCAGTTGGTATGCTTTTTTTTCAAAACAGGTATTTCTACGGGTTGTGGTAAGCAGGAATACGGGTTTTGGAAAACCCGCATTTATGCGCTTGCCCGTGCAAAGCTGGCGTAGCCACCTTTGCACCATTCACCCGCCCCTTCGACGGGAAATCACCTTTTCATTATGAAACCGATTTCTTTGAGCGCAATCTTGCTGGCAATGTCCGTGTCTTGCCTTGCCATCTACAAGCCGATCAATACATCAGCCTGAACGACCCCGTCTTTTTGGGGAAAGTGCAATTGGATTTTGCTTGGTCTATCCAGGCGGATTTGACCAGTAGGGCAGGCGCTCAGCCCGACACAAAAAATGAAATTACGGTAGGAAGAATAATATCAGGGGCGGCCCGATGCAATATCGAGTGCCCTGTGTTTTTACTTTGAACTTTGATTTTCAAGATTTTCATACCTCTACCCTGCTCCAAGCAAACCAATTTCTCACGCACTTTTCACCACTTAAACAATCCTTTATATTATGGAAGGTACAATGGCGACCATCATGATTTTCGCAGGGAATTTCGCGCCTCTAAGTTGGATGTTCTGCAACGGCCAGTTGCTGTCCATTGCTGAGAACACCGCGCTTTTTTCCCTCCTCGGCACCACTTATGGTGGCGACGGCCAAGTCACTTTTGCCTTGCCCGACCTGCGCGGGCGCATCCCGGTGGGCACCGGCACAGGCGGAGGGCTTAGCCCCATTACATTGGGAGAAATGTCCGGAAGCGAAAGCGTGACCCTGACTCAAGCGCAAATGCCTGCGCACGCGCACCCCATGTCGGCTAAAGTAGCCACGAGCAGTTCCAATGCTGACGGAAGCAACAGCCCAAAGCTATTGGCTACTCCCGCCGGCAATCTTTATGCTCCTATTGGTAGCGCCGCCAATTCGTTCCTGGCTGGCGCGCACGTGACGCTTAGCCCACAAGGCAACTCCCAGCCGATTGAAATCCTTCAGCCGTACTTATCGCTCAACTACGTCATTTGTGTGGAAGGCATCTATCCTTCGAGGAGCTGAGCCTTCATCGCTTTTCTCTCAAGAACTTTCATTTTCAAAAAAAATCATTCTCAATATGGAAGGCACTATAGCAACCATCATGATGTTCGCCGGCAATTTTGCGCCCAAAAACTGGGCGTTCTGCGCCGGCCAGACGGTCAACATTGCGTCGAACACAGCCCTCTTTTCCTTGCTCGGCACCACTTATGGCGGGAACGGGACGACCAATTTTATGCTCCCAAACCTGCAAGGGCGCGTAGCGGTGGGGAATGGGCAAGGCCCCGGCCTCTCGCTCTACGATTTGGGGCAAGTCGGCGGAACAGAAACCACCACAATGAGCAGCGGTCAGATGCCATCGCACACGCACACAGCAGGCGCTGTTGCCATTGACCTTACCACCAATGGGCCTACAACCACTCAGGCAAACAACAACATCCTAGCTTCTCCAATTGCAGACCATTATGCCACGGCTGGCACCACACCTGCGGTCAATTATGGCGGTTTCAGCGCGGTGGCAGCGGCACAAGGCGGCTCGCAACCTTTTGGAATCAGGCAGCCTTACCTTGGCATGAACTATGTGATTTGCCAGTACGGGGTTTTCCCGTCCCGGGGCTAATCATTTAAGCAAACCCAATTTTTTCATCAAAAAAAAATCCATCAATATGGAAGGTTACATAGCAAGCATCATGCTCTTTGCAGCAGACTTTGCCCCCAGAAACTGGGCATACTGCAATGGGCAAATCATATCAATAGCTCAAAACACCGCGCTCTTCTCCTTGCTCGGCACCACTTATGGCGGCAATGGTGTACAAACTTTCGCGCTGCCCAATTTCCAGGGGCGTGCCGCAGTTGGCACAGGGCAAGGCGCAGGCCTCTCCAATGTAGTTCTGGGCGAAATGTCGGGCACTGAGAATGTCACGCTTACGGTCAACAACTTGGCGATGCACACCCACCCTGTCACCGCTACGCTGACAGCTACCAGCACTGCACCCAACACAGATGAGAACAATGGTGCCATCCTCGCAGGCACCAATATTTATGCCGGCGGCACCGCCAGTGGCCAACTCGCTGGGGTGACCGAACAGCCCAGCGGACAAAGTGGCCAAAGCCAGCCGGTGAGCGTCCAGCAGCCTTACCTCGGTATGAACTTTGTGATCTGCATGTACGGGATTTTCCCATCCCGCAGTTGATAAAGAAGGCGATTCGGGTCAGCGGATTTTCAGCCTTTTGGAAATCCGTTGACCCGATTTTTTATGAAATTTAAAACCAGCATTTTTGAAAAAACCTTCTTCCTCTGCCATGGAATCTCCCACATCTTCCCTTCGTACCGAAGCCCAAATCGCCCACGCCACCGCTTGGTGGAATGGCCTCACCGATGCCTGGAAACAGGCTTTCAACGAAGTAGCCCTGCGCCGCAGCAGCACCGAGCCGCTCGGCGAAGAAATGCTGCTGACTGTTTTCACCTCGCCCAACCACCGCTTTGCCGGGCCAACAGCGCCGTACCCCAACATGACGATTGAACTGGAAGATATGTCGGGCCTGATCGGTCTGCCAAGCACGGAAGTAGTGGTGGTAACTTTCCACAAACTGGCCCACATCCGCGAAGCAGCGGGCTTCAAAAACCTGCGCTCGCTTTTTGTCTATAACAACCAGATCACTTCGCTCGATGGGCTGGAAGGACTGACGGGCTTGCAGGAACTCTACTGCAACGTAAATCAAATTGATTCCCTAAAACCTTTGGAAGGGCTTACCAATTTGACCTCGCTGTATTGCAACTACAACCTCCTCTCCAATTTGGACGGCATCGGCGAGCAACACGCCGACACGCTGGAAAATTTCTACTGTATGCCAAACCCGAACTTGAAAGAATCGGTCGCCATGCGCTTTGAGCGCGAGGTGGGCATCCGTTGCAAAAAAGCGTAGTGCCTTTCAAGCACCAAACTTCCCGAAAGCTTAAAACTTTCGGGAAGTTGCGATAGGGAAAGCGAAGATTTGAAATTCAACCCGCCAAACAAACAAAACGATGAGCCTCCCTTCCACCTACCTCACCGTACCCGGTTTGCTCAAGCCGATGGAATTGGACATGATTGACCGCCTGCTGTCGGCAGCCCATTTTGAGGATGGTATCGCCACTGCCACCGATGCGGCGAAGTCCGTGAAGCGCAACCTCCAATTGCCCAAAAC
>JBJXFT010000393.1:0-6586 GCA_046155725.1 Saprospiraceae bacterium | reverse complement strand
AGGATTTTGGAGCTGGGCAGCCAGTCGCCTTGGTTGTCGGCGACAAAGATTTCCCCATCGGGCCCGATACCCACGCCATCGGGAGTGCGCAGGCCGCGCGCCACGAATTCGATGCTGCCGTCTTTGGCGCTGATGCGCACCACTTTGCCACGGTCAGGGCCTTGCGGGCGAGTGCTCGCGCCGCCAGGGTTGATGGCAATGGCCAGCGCGGCGTAGAAATAACCTTCTTTGTACACCAGGCCAAAAGCGAATTCGTGGAAATTGGCGGAGGCGCGCCACCCTTTGGCGAAGCACTGGTATTCGTCAATGATGTCGTCGCCGTTGGTGTCCACGAGTTTGGTCAGTTCCTGTTTTTGAAGCACGTAGATCGCGCCGTCCAGCACTTTCAGGCCCAATGGCTCGGCAAGCCCGGCAGCGATGCGCTTTACTTTTATCTGCTTGGGATCACCGCTTTGCACGTTTTCCAAAATGTACACTGCGCCCACGGCATCCCAAGTGGACACGACCAACCGCCCATCGGGCAGGAAATCCATGCCCGCCACTTTGGGCAAAAACTCGTCGGGGCGGGCTTGCGTGAGCTCGTAGGCCGGGTGGACTTCCGTGAGCGGCGCGGCATCGCCGGGAATGGCGGTCTCAATCTTCGACATGGCTTTCATGCCTTCCACGTTGTCAGATTTTTTGTGGAAAAAACTTCCTTCGGAAATAACCTTGAAACCCACCGAGCCGAATCGCGCCCATTTCAGCACAATGCCCCTGCCGCCGCCACCTTGGAAATAATCAATCTGAATGGGGTGGTAGCCAGCGCGGAGCGCAATTTCGGCTTCCTTCGGCGCCATGCCGTGCGGGCCGTCGTGATTGATGATTTCTTGGCCGTCCACGAACAAGCGGCTGCCGTCGTCGCTGGCAAGTTGGAACACCACGTTGTCGTCTTTTTCCAAAAAAAGATAGCCGGTGCCTTGCAGCCCGAAGTTGTCTTTGTAATCGCCAAAGTCTTCGCCCCCTGCTTCCATTTTGGCGGCGGTGGCCACGAGGGCGGGTTTTGCCTCAAAATTCACGTCGGCCAACTTGCCCAAAGCCTTCTCTGAAGTCCACAATTTCATCAGCAGGCCGGGCGAGAGGTCGCTATCGCCCACAGCCTTGTCCGCCTTGAGCCATTCATCGTCGGGGATTTCGGCGAGGCTTTTGGCCGCACCGCCGCCTTCGCCATCGTCCTCGCCTTCATCGAGCGAAAGGATGTAGGCCACCATCGCGTTCGCGTCTTCGGGCTGGAGGTCGGGGTGGGCGCTCATGGCTGCCGCACCCCACACGCCTGCGCCGCCCTTCATCACTTTTTGCGAGAGCAGTTCGAGGTTTTCGGGGGTGCTTTTGTAGCGTTCGGCTATCTGTTTGTAGCCGGGGCCGACGGTTTGCACCGCTGCGTTGTGGCAGGTGCGGCAGTCGCTTTTTGCCATGACGCGCTCGCCGGGGCTGAGGGTTTTGCCGCCCGACTCGCCCGATTCTTGTGCGTAGCGTTCGGCATCAAAAGGATTGGCCACTAAGGGTTTGTTGACGAACATGGTGCGGAATTGCGTCGCGCCCAGAGGCTTCAGCGTCAGTTCGCCGTCCACGGCGATGGCCGAAAGGTCGTCGTCGGTTTCGAGGGGTTTGGCCTCGGTTTGTTTCCAAGTGCCATCGGTTTCGATGTTGGAAGGGTCGGCGATGGAAGCGGCATTTGTTTTCAAAGAAACCGTTGCGCCCGCCGGGGCATTTTCCACGGTGAACGTGCGCTCGAACCCATGCTGTCGGTCGCGCTCGATGTATTCTGGCCGCTCGTTGATGCGGATGTGCTGGCCGTTGGCGAGCACGAGGTCGTACATCAGTTCGGCGTGGCCGTCCTTGGTGTAGCGGTGGCCTTTGTAGTCGGTGCGCGGGCTTTCGGTTTTGCCACCGAGCGTGACGCTCCAAGGCTGGCGGTTCGTGTTCTCAAACCAAGCCGAGCCGACGCTCATGGGCTGTGGGCCGTGGCGCATGTTGTAGACCGCCCCGGTGAAGTCGGTGCTGCCAGACCACACTTTGTAGAGCGAACAGGAATCGGTGGAATAGGAAGCCCAAAGTTTGTCGCTGAGGGCGAAGGTGACCATGCGGGCTTGTTTGTCCAGCACGGAGCGGAACACCCAAGGGTCGTTTGGCCGGGCAATTTCGATGGCTGAACTGCCGGATTTGGAGGCGAAATACCAAAGGCTGAGCAGCGCGACGATGAGGGCGAGAAAGAGGGTACGAGTCTTCATGAAATGTTGAAAATGTAAAACCCTGCCTGACGGTAGGCAGGCGTAAAAATGTTTAAAACCCTGCCTACCGACAGGCAGGCGCAAAATGCAAACCATGAGCGGCAAAGCCAACAACGGCAAGGCATCGTTGCTTTGCAAAAACAAGAACTGAGTGTGGTGGAAATTAAAACTTCAGCGGAAAGGGCGGTGGCGAAGGTAGAAGTTCTGGATTTCTGGGGGAAAGGATTTTTTCTCAAAGGATGCCACGCCAGAACGACCTTTGAATATGGCGCGGGGGGTGGTACTTTTGTGGCTTCTCTCGCAAATAAAAACCATTCTCAATCATGGGCTTGATTTACGCAAACATCGAAATACTCAATGCCACCGACGTTGACATGGCGGCACACCATCAAATTGGCGAAGATGAAATCCGCCGTCTCGACATTTCCTGTATGGTGGATACTGGAGCAGTCATGCTCATCATCAACGAAGAAATCAGGGCCGCGCTCGGGCTTACCATCAGAGGAGTGAGGCAATCAAGGCTGGCTGACAACAGGCCAATTGAGTTGCCTGTAGCAGGCCCCGTCGAAGTGCGCTATGCCGGCCGCTTTTGCACAACCAACGCACTGGTTTTGCCTGACGACGGCGAGCCTTTGCTTGGCGCTATCCCCATGGAAGAGATGGACTTGTGGGTAAACCCGAACCGCCAGATGCTCACGCCAGTGCACCCTGAGGGGCCGGTGATGATGCTGAAGGGGGCGAGGTAAAAAGCCTTCTTTCAAGCCAAATGCTAACTTTGCCTTCTTTTCCGAAACCAAAATGGCTTACAAGTACGACGTTTTTATCAGTTACCGTCGCCCTACCAAAAGGTGGGTGAGCAAATATTTCAAGCGGCTCATCGAGCATTACTTGCCAGAGGCTCTGGACGGCAAGCCTGTGCGGATATTTTTTGATGAAAACGACATTCACACGGGGGACGCTTGGGAAGCCCGCCTAAAGAAAGCATTGTCGGAGTCAAAATGCTTGGTCCCGGTTTTAACGCCCTCATACTTTACTTCATCTTGGTGTACCAAGGAATTCGCGGTTATGGAGAACCGAAGCCTAAAACTCGGATTTCAGGCAGTACAAAAACCAGGCGGATTGATTGTCCCCATTACCATCAATCAAGGGAAATTTTATCCGCTAAAGATTCAAGCCTTATCTTGCTACCAATATTACAGATCAAGAGGCGACCTCGACAAGATGAGTTTTTGGGAAGATTTTGAGCAGAAAATAGCAGACTGGATTGCAAAAGACCTTGCCAAGGCTGTTCACCGCGCGCCCACTTGGAATGCAGATTGGCAAACGGACGAATGGCTGAACGTACCCACAGACCATATTTTCAGGGAAACCGAAGAAACCGAGCATTTTCAACCCATCCTATGAGTCAGGTCATCACATTTTACTCCTACAAAGGCGGTGTCGGGCGCTCTCTTGCACTCGTCAACGTTGCCACGCTGCTTTCCAAGTGGGGTAAAAAGGTGTTGATAATTGATTGGGACTTGGAGGCACCGGGGCTGGAGAACTTCTTTGCTCCCTATCTTCAAGAAATAGATTGGAGCAAGCAAAAAGGAGTGCTGGATTTTTTGTGGGCTAAGCAGAAAAAAGAATCTGCCCCTTGGCAAGAGTGGGTGCTTTCTTTTTCCACCAAGATCAGCACAACACCGCTCAATCTGCTGGTTTCAGGCAAATCCAATGGCGACTACTCCGACCAGTTGCGGGCGTTCAACGTCAGTGAATTTTACAAAAAATATGATGGGGCGCATGTCATCGAAGATTTCCGCAAGGAACTCTTAGCCACCTACGACTACATTTTGATTGACAGCCGCACGGGTGTGACCGACTTCGGCGGCATCTGCACCATCCAGATGCCTGATATTTTAGTGATTCTGCTGACCGCTACGGAGCAGGGACTGAACGGTACAGCCAAGATTGCCGAGAAAGCACAGGCCGCTCACGCTGCGCTGCCTTTCGACCGGGAAAAATTGCTCATCATGCCCGTGCCGTCGCGCATTGACCAGTCAGAATACGCGCTGACGCAGGAGTGGCTGAACAAGATTGCGACCAGACTCAAACCATATTACGAGGACTGGGTACCAGCGCAGATTGACCTCAACGAGTTTATAAGGCTCATCAAACTGCCGTACATCCCATATTTCAGTTATGGGGAGAAATTGCCGGTGATTGAGCAGGGCGTGAGTGACCCGACGGGACTGGGGTATGCGTATGAGAATTTGGCGATGTTAGCAAGTAGGAACTTGGACAACGTAAATTTTTTTGTAGAGAACCGAGAAAAGTATTTGGAAGAAATCAGTGGACAAACACCGAATCAGGCAGGTACAACAATTATTACGTCCAACCCAAGAGTCACCATTTTCATATCCTTTGCAGAAGAAGACATCAATTTTCGTGACGAGTTATCCGCTCTTCTTGAAAGTACAGAGACAGCATTTAAGGTTCAAGTTTTAGGAATTGAGCCTCTGCTTTTAGGACAAAGCAAAAAACGAGTCTTAGAGCAAATACTTGAAAGGTCAGATGTTGTTTTGATCCTGCATAGTAAATCTTACCAAAGAAGATTCATGCCCAACTACGAAGGGTTATCGATTTTGACAGAAAAGGAAGATACAGAATACGAAGTGATAGAAAAATCTGAACAAGAGTTTGTTACTCCTATTTACCTAAATGGAAAAAATTCTAAAGTCCCTAAATTTTTGAAAGATAGGATAGGTATCCCAGAGGGGACTGAACCCCAAAAAATATCTGCTAAGGAGGTAGTGAAAAACCTAATTCCATTACTCAATACCATCTACCAATACAAGAAAAAAGAGCGCGAAGAACATCAATATTTTAACGCTCAATTTGCACTTTGATAAAATCTTCAATTAGAATGACCGAGTTCATCTTCCAAGTCGCCCGCCCCCAAGACCTTGACCAACTGCTGCAACTGGCGCAACGGCTGGGCATATCTTATGCACCCGTCCCGCCAAAGGCAAAGACCGTTGCAAAACGCAAAGCCTTGCCTCGGCAGCAAAAGCAGATGAAGGCTTTTGAAGAACTGGACAAACTGCGCTTGGAATTTCAAAAGTACCAAATCCCGGCACACATCAACATCTCCGAACTGATCAAAGAGATGTACGCAGCATGACCTACTTCGATTCGGACGTGCTTGTTCATCTTCTTTTTCTTCAAGACCCTGCCAAGCAGGCGATTGCCCGGCAGCATGTTCAATCTGCTGCTTCACAGGGGCAAGCCTGCATCTCTGTACTTTCGCTACAAGAGGTTTCATTTGTGTTGGCGAAGCTACAAGTCGCCAAAGCCGACATCGGCAAGTCGCTGGCACAACTAAGACAACTCATCGTTTTCCAGAACACGCTGACTGATTTTCAAAGGGCAGAAGTACTTGCCCAGAGCATTGGTTTTCAGAATATCAACGACTGCGTCCACACCGCCATCGCCGAACAAAACTGCATCGAATTGGCGACCTTCAACCACTCAGATTTCAGTCGTATTCAGCCCCTCACCACACTCAAAATCACCCTTTTGTAGCTGCCCAAATCCACAAACAAACGCATCCGCAAGCACGCCATGACATCCCGCGACATCCACCACCACCGCCCCCTCTTAGCCGCCACCGCCCTTTGCCTACTCCTGCTCGGCTGCGAAGGCTACACGCCCGTGCCAAAGCCCCGCGCCTACCCGCGCGTCGTGTATCCAGAAAAAGCCTACAAACCGTTCGAGGAGGGCTATTGCAACTTTACTTTTGAACAGCCCGTGTACGCCCAAATCGAGCGCGACACCGCGTTTTTTGACGAAAAACCAAAGGACGATTGCTGGTTCAACATCTTGGTGCCGGCCCTGAACGCCAAGATTTATTGCAGCTACTACCCCATCCATTCGCGCAGCGAGCTCGACAAATTCGTGGCCGATGCCTTCGAGATGACCAACAAGCACACCGTGAAAGCCACCTTCATAAATGAGCAGCCCGTGCACCGCCCCGCCGACCGGGTGTACGGCGTGGTGTTCAACGTGGAAGGCCCGGCGGCTTCTTCCTACCAGTTTTTCCTGACGGATTCGACGCGGCATTTTGTGCGCGGCGCGCTCTATTTCAACACGGTGGCCCGCCCCGATTCGCTGGCGCCCGTGGCGGCATTCATGCAGGAAGATTTGAACCACATGGTGGAAACCTTGAAATGGAGGTGACGCTCACACTACTGGACATTTTTGTTTCACGCAACGGCACGACGGCACAACGACACGAAACTCAACGCTTTCAAATCATATTCGTCGTGGCGTTGTGCCGT
>JBJXFT010000392.1:0-4805 GCA_046155725.1 Saprospiraceae bacterium | reverse complement strand
CGGATGCCTTCCCGGCGCAGCAGCGTCCAGTCCATGGAGGGCGGATAGACCGGATTTTTCGGTATGACAGGTGAGCGTGACATATTCAGGTTCTGTTTTTCAAAATGGGTTTGGACACTGTGAACACAGCGTCTCCGTCTTTGCGGGTCGCCAAGGTGACTTCAATGGTGCCGTTATTCTCTCTCAACTTAAAAGAATCTCGGGTGCCGGACGTACCGCCCTCCCTCGGTTTTTCCCCGTACAAGTTCAATTTGTTCAAATAGCCTATCACCCGTTCGTCTCTAGATATCTCTGTGGCGGTCAATCCGGGCCTCGTTCGCCAGATGCCGTCAATGACCTTGCTGACTTTATCCACCTCGCAATCAAGGCACTTGCAAGCATCTTGGTCGTCTATAACATGGATGTCATGGTCCACCACGTTCGGATTTTCGTCATTTAGCACGTCCAAATAAGTGGTCAGCACGGAGCGCGAGGTGTAGGGTTCGATGCGTTCACCGCGCTGCCAAGGCACTTCGGATTCGTAGTCTTCGGACTGCTCGCGGTTGTTGAAGTGTTTGTATTTTAGATCCATCACCACGTCCACATAGTCGAGCATTTCTACAAATTGCAGGAGGTGGGTGGCCGACACCGTTGCCCCAAAAAGCAGGAGGCTATTGGGCGTTACGGCCCATGGTGCTAAGAACCCTTTAAGGTCGTCGTTGAGTTTTTTGGTGAAGAAGGGGATGTCTTTGCCGGGCTTGAACCGCACACACACTTGCAGGCGCAGCGGCTCCATGCGGGCGTTGATGACTTGCAGCCGGTTGTCGCAGTGCTTGCAGTTGCAGTCGTGTTCCTTCTCCATTTTTTCGGTTTCGCAGCAGCAAAAGTGGGTGCCGCCTTCATCGCTCACGAACAGGCTGTTGTGGCGGTTGAGGTAGTTTTGGATTTCGGTCAGGTCGCCTGCGTCCACGCTGGGGTAGAATTTCCTTGCGCCTATCATCTTGTCGGGGTAGGGCAACACGGCGACTTGCACCCTGCCGGGCCTGGCGACGGAGTCGTGCTCGGCGTATGCGCTGTGGGGCAGGCATTTGACCAAAGCGATTTTGGGAAACTGCTCCAGCACGAGGCGCTCGTAATCATAGACATTGACCGCCCGCTGCCGGTGCCGCAGCCGCTCGTGGATGCGGCGGTAGTAAGCCATGCGGTCGCCCGCTTCCGAAAAGCGCCCGCCGAACGTGGGGAATGGCTGCGTGATGGAGCGAATCTTTACCTCGCGGAAGCGCAATTGGGCGATGGTCTTGGCGGGCAAGCCTTCTTCGAGGTGGCTCAGGGCGTTGCCGTTGTTTTGGAACACCGCTGCGCCAGCCTGCGGGAATATGTCGCGCAGCATGGGCAGTGCTTCCACGCTGATGTTGTTTTCCAAATCCTCGGTAGCGGAGGCGCGCAGCCAGTACAAATCCTTGCGCCCGTCTTTGCCCTTTATCCAAGTGTTGCCGTTGTTGATGTCGGTGGGCAAGAGGAGGCGGAGGATGCCGGTTCTTTGCATCCCGAAGGTTTCGTCTTTGAGGATGAACTGCGGCGGGAATTGCACCCACTCGTTGTCGCGCAGGTACGACCACAGGATTTCGGGCGCGATTTTGTCGGGGTTGCCCGTGCCTTCGGCGGTGTGTATCAGGAGGGATAGCACTTGGCCGGGGGCGATTTCTTCAAAGCCGAGGAAGAGGTTGCCGTGGGCTTGCTGCGCCACTGGGGGAAGCAGGACGTTCTCTGCCGTCAATGCTTGGGCGACGGTCGGCTGCACGATGGTCGGGATGGCCGGGAAAAAATTGTCGCCGCCCTGCATGGCCGTCCATTCGCCAAAGGTGCTGAAATGCTGGATTTTGTGCAGTTCTACGTGCCTGCCGATGGCCTTGTCCGTTAGCGGGATTGTCACGCCTGCCGAGAGGTAGCCGATGCTGATGTCTTTGCTCGAAAAAACGAGTGGCGGCGGCGGCGGTTCGAACTCTCCGACGGTGGGATCGTATTGAAAAGACAAGCTCGCCCAACCGTTTTCCAGACTGGCGTTAGAAAAAGAACTTGGGATGGAAACCTTGTCGCGCTCGGCCAAAGGGGTATATGTGGCGAATGAAGCAATGTCTTTAAACACCCCGCCATTCAGCAGTTCCACCACGTTGTTTTTTATGTCGGCTCTACTGGCATTGTTTAAATGGATGAATAGGGAGACTTGGCCGCTGTCATTATTCCAACGCAAATTTTTCAAAAACAACTCGTCGTACTTGACTTCTATTTTCACGCTATCGCCTGACAAAACGACCACGGGCTGTCCCGCTTCGTATCGCTGGCTTCCGAGGAACAGCGTCATGTTTTGCTCCGCCCGATTGCTGACGACGCGATGAAAAGACACTCCGCTTTGCTCAGCAAGATTGACGGCAGTAGTCACGGTCACGCTTTCGATGTCCAATGCGCGGAAATTGGTCTTCTCTGGGTCTTTCAACACAAACCTGATAAAAGGGATGCTGCCGTCGGGGCCGATGGATATGTCCGGGAACTCGGAATTCAAAATGACAATGTTGTCCGATTCTGCAAAGTCAACATCGACACCTCGGTAAGCACGAGTGAAGTGGAGGATATTTGAGCCATCCTCGATGGTTTGGAGGTCAAGGTCGCTGGATTCTATCTGTTTGATGCCTTCTGCTGTAGACAGCTCAATGTCAAAAAATTCGAGGATGTCGAAACTCCCGGCCCCGTCTGCTACCAAGTTAGCAGCGCCCACTGCTGCTCTTTTTTCAAATTTCAAAAAAATAACCCTGCTGCTTGCCTTGCCCATCACCAACTCGGGTGTGCTGACCGTGAACCCGGTGAAGGCTCTGAGTTTGACCAATTGTGCTGACAGCTCGCTTTCGGCCTTCCGCAATATCTCCGGGACGTGGCTCTTTGTGGGCTTGAGCTTGTTGATTTGCGTCAGTTTGTAATTCAGGCGGTCGTACAGTTTTTTCCCGGAGAATGGGTGCCACTCCTTCAGGCCCTCCGCGAAAGGCTTCTCCACGCCGTCCTTCATGTCCGCTCCTTGCAGCATGACCGAGAGCGTGCGCCGGAAATCCTCTATTCCGGTTTCCTCCTGCCAAACGTAGAGGTTCTTCTTCTCCACCAATTTCGCCCGGTTCACCACCAACTCGTCTTCCAGCGCGTAATAGCGTTCCAGCCCGAGGGCATCTTTGCCGCCGAGGAATTGCACGTCTTTTGCCAGCAGGTGGTTCTGCACTTCTTGCGCTAGTTCAAAAACCAAATGCACACGGTCGGGTATCTCGCGCCGCTCTTGGAGGCGAAGCACGTCGCGGTAATAAAAAATCAGGTGTTTCTCCGTGAAGTTGTTGATTTCACCCTGCAAATGGCGGAACAAGTGCAGGAAGCTGAGGAACAGTGCGATGTGCGGCGGATGGTCGCTGCGGCCTTGCAGGGACTTTTGAAAAGCGCGTTCTGCCTTGCTCACGATGACGGCCAAGGCTTTGTAGAAAGCGAGGAAAAGTTGCCAGAGCGCCTGCGGGTCGTAGTCTTTCTCCCAATAATCAATGCACAGAAAATCCTCGTTGGTCATGCCCCAGGCTTGCCCGCAGGCATCCGTGCCGAGGAACCCCGCTTGCTGGTATTGCCCGATGATGTTTTCCGTGGCGATGCCTTTGTGGTAGGCGATGAGTTGGGCGAGCGGTTGCCGCAGTTTGTCTTTGATGACGCGGGCGATTTCATCTTTCAGGGGGTGCCGGGCAGGCACTTTGGCGCACAGCGATTGTACTTGCTTGGCGGTGTCAAAAATGTACAGCACCAAATCTTGTAGGGCTTTGCCAGATGTGGGCTTGTCCGATGGTTTGTCGGTTTTGCTCGCTTCTTCTTCCTCTTTTTTTAGCCGATAGTAGGCCAGTTCAAGGTCGCGGTATTGGCTGCGGATAGTCTCAAGGTCGGTGGAGGCTATGATGGCCAGCAGGGGAGTGGCATCTTTTTCCCAAAAACAAGTCCAGTCCCCTGCGGGCGTGTTGTCCAAGTTCCAGTAGCGGACGTGCTTGGCAAACTCGCCGGCGAATGCGAGCAGGTCGGCAATGGAACGGTCGTCCAGCCGGAGGTTGGCGGGTATCAGCGCGCGCAGGAGGCGCTCGCTTTGGTGCGTGCCCGGACGCTGGAGTGGGTGTTTGGTTTGTCGGCAGTCCATCATAATTGAACGTTTGTTCCTTCTTGGTAATAGTATGGATAGACGCGGTTGAATCGGGTATTGGTCGAGCGGACGGTGTACATGAAATGTATCAAAATGAGGCCCTCGTTTTCATCGGGCTGTATGAGCAAGTCGTCTAATTTGATGCGCGGCTCGTGCAAGGCGATGGCGCGCCGCATCAGTTCGTCCAGATAGGACAGGAGCGAAACGTTGATGGGCGCGAACAGGAAATCGCGGAGGTTGCAACCGTAGTCGGGCTGCAGCACCCGCTCGCCGAGGCTGGTGCTGAACAGGATTTGGAGGCTTTGCCAAATGTCCTCCTCGTCAGATACAGTGGCCGCACTGCAATCGGCATGGCTGAATTCCGGCGGGAAAGCCCAACCGGTTCCCAGAAAAGGTTTGCGCGCTGGCGCGTCGGGAAGTCGGGAAAATTCCATGTTTTTTAGTTTTTTCGTTGTCAGGCTTTCAGTAACTATCCTGCCGCCCTCAAATTCCCTTTACCGCCGCGCATCGGCTGCGCATAACCACGATCCACGTTTGAGAAACCTTTTTTGGGTTTCTTAAACGTAGGCTGGCTCCGATGTCTTGGCCAAGGTCCGTGCAAGACCCTCGAGCACGTTTAAGA
>JBJXFT010000389.1:0-8398 GCA_046155725.1 Saprospiraceae bacterium | reverse complement strand
CGGTTAGGCTTTTTTTCACCCCCATAAAATCGGAAGTCAAGCCGTCGTATTGGATGGACTGGCCCAGTTCGTTGTTGCGGTAATATTGCCAATTGGCATGGTTGTTCACGCTGTCAATCTGCACGGGTGTGGAGCTGCTATTTGGCAAAACCGCGATGTTCAGCGCGCCGTTGGTCAAATTCGGGTCGCCCGCAATGCCAGGCCCCGACACGAGGAATGCGAAAATGTCATTGAACCCGCCTGGGCTAAAAACGAATTCCGGGTATTCTTCCGAGCCGAAAACGTACTCGAACACCATCTCGTTCGTCGCCGCGAACACATCCAATTCCACAATACAGGCATCTTGCGATACGCTCCCGCTGCCAAACAAATTGGACAGATAGTTCAAATCCGCATCACCAAGGTCATTTGTAAAGAAGGGCGGGAGGGGCGTCCCCAGTCCGCCAAAAGTGTTCGGCCCTTCAGCATTGGTCGCTCTGCCTGAGGTAAGCAGCAAGCCTTTTTCCATGTTCAGGTCATTGCTTTCCGTGGCAAATTTGAAAGTGCCAAACTGAATCGGGTCGCACGAGATATTCGTCACCGTCACCATCGCGCCGCCCGTCGAAACCGCATCTACGATGTCGGCAGCCAAGATAGAAGTATCCACCGCCAAGGTTTCCACCGGCAGACAAGGGTCGCTGTTGCACTGCCAAGTGCCTTTCCAGCCCTCTTCCTGCACCGAGCCGTCGGATTCAAAAACCACCGTGAGGCAACCGCTCGTGGCCTGCACTCGGAAGCACACGCCGCCGCCGCCCGATATGTTTTGCTGCGCGCCTCCTGCGCCGTCGAGCGAAGCCAGCAAGGGGGCATTGGCCGAATTGCCGTCGTAAAAAGAAAGTTCGTCGCCCTGCCCTGATGCGTTTGGAGCGGAAGGCTCGAGGTTGTAATATTCCAGCGTGAACGAAATGCACTCCGACTGCTGGTCGGGGCAAATGACAAACGTGTGGTCTTCGTTCGCCAGATAGTCGCCAAACTCGCCGCCCGAATCGTAGAGCGTGCCCGCGCACAGCGACGAACTTCCTTGCGTGACGTTCACGATGGGCGGAATGCTGTCCACGCACACCGTGAAATCGCCCCAATTCGGAGCGGCCGTGGCCGACCAATCGGACACCCGGAGGTAGTAATCCAGCCCGGGTGTGAGGCCAAAAAGGTCGAGCATTGTGCCGATTTGACCTTGGCCCGCGCTCGCGCAGTTCAACTCTGCCAAGCCATCAAACTGACAATCGCCGCGATAAATGGCAAACTCTGGGTTGGTGATGGGCATCGCGCCCGTGCCGGTGATGGTCACGCGGACATCGAGCAGCGTGATGGGGCATTGGAATCGGAACCACACATCGTGCTGCGCCGCCGTGGTCTGGAAGCACGACACCGTGTCTACCGTAGCGACTACGCTCGGCGTGGCATTTCTATTGGTGTACACCGTGGGCTGGCAAGCAGGGGCTTCGCCGAGGTTGACCATGGTGGCGCAGTTGAAAGCATCGTTGGTGGGGGCTTGTGCGCGTAGCGCAAATGCCGTCAAGAGCGCGACGGCGACAAAAAGGGCTTGCTTCATTCTTATGTGTCAGTATGTTCGGCCAAAAGTAGAGAGAGATTAGGGAACGCCCAATCGCTGCTCGGCAATTGTGGGGGTTTCGTCATTGTTGGGCAATTGGCGCCCCCTTGTCATCGCCCCACCCAAAGCAGACGAAAGAAACTCGTTATGAAAACTGTAGTTCCCTCCCCCCACCCGAGTGTCATCCCGACGCAGGAGGGAACTGCCTAAGCGAATGATCGTAGCTTGCTCTTTAGCAGTTCCCTCCTGCGTCGGGATGACAGATTGGTTGAGGGGATGATTCCGCCATTCAAAAACCCAAAAAACCTACCTTTGCCACACACACCAACCCACCTTGCCATGAGCAAAAAATGAAAGTGGCGTTTAACTTTGCAGCAAACTTAAACTTTCGATTGTACAATCAAACATCACCATCCATTATGAAACTCACGCTCGAAATACAAGAGGAAAAGATTCCTTTCTTCTTAGAACTCATTCGCAATTTCAACTTTGTGCGGGTGGACAATACGGACAAATTGACCTTGACGGACGAACATCTCGCCATTTTGGAGGAACGCCTTGCCGCTTATGAGGCTGCACCGGACGATGTTGTCACTTGGGAAGAAGTGCGGGCCGCCGCCACAAATCGCTCATGAGATACCAAGTTGTACTTACGCCTGTTGCCCAAGATGATTTCATGCAGAGCTTGGAATGGTACAGCGAGCAACAAGTTGGCCTTGAAGAACGCTTCCATGCGGCGGTTGCGGATACCATTGAACTCCTCGCCAAAAACCCGCGCCTTTTTGCCGAACGCCGAAAGTCAGTGCGTGTGGCAGTCTTGCAAAAATTCCCCTTCTTGATTTTCTACAAAATCGAAGAATCTCATCAGCGTATTATAGTGCTGGCCATTTTGCACCAATCGAGAAACCCTAAGATTTGGCTGAAGCGCTGATGCCACTCACACCAACCCACCTTGTCATGACCGATAAAGTCGCCTTCTTTAAAAAATACGCTCCGTGCGCAGATGCCAAGGCATTGGAAATGATATGGGAGGCTAAGGAGAGTAGAAATCGGGGGTTGAAATGTTCTTGAAACTACTGCGCCTATGGAGTTCATTTTGTGCTCGCAAGCACGAATTCCAACATAGAAGCCTTCGACTCGCGCACAAACTTGCGCTGATAGGCGCGGGCAATGGGGTAGCCCAATCGGGCAATCCAAACCCGTGGCCGAGAAAACGCTTTGAGGACGTAGCGCACCCCTCCGTCGGCAGTTTTTTCGACCATGAAAAGTTCTTCGCCACACTCGGCATGGCCGGGCAAAGTGCCGTAGGCAAACCCAAATCTGTCTTGAACGTCAACGATGTACACGATTCGGCAGGAGTTCAGCCACCACACGCCCATCACGTTTGCCTGCATCGCCACTACCCCGCCGGCGCGAATGGGCGTGGCCTCCGGCCAGATGCAGGCCCAGCCTCCGGGGAACATTTTCCATTGGCGGATGGCTTCTTTGGCGGCTTCCCAAACGGCCTCGCCACGACCCAGTTCAATAAAATTGAAATCATTGTCAAAGCCCAAAACGGGCGTTTCTTTCTGGGTGCTGCCCACTTCGGTGTAGCTGTGCGGCAAGGTGCGTTCCCGCTCGATAAAGGCGTGGGTAGCAAGTTCGGAGGGCTTGAATAGGAAAGGCATGGGTTAGTGGTTGGGTTAGATTTGGTGGAGTAGCGGTCAAAAACAATCTCTTCATTTCCATTTACTGGGCTGTCATTCCGACGAAGGAGGAATCTGCTCAGGGATTTAATTGTCAGGTGCTCTTTGCAGATTCCTCCTACGTCGGAATGACATCTCGGGTAGGGGAAGATTTCGAGTTGCTTTTTGCAAGTTCTCGTGATTGCTGAATTTCAGTTTTAACCCTTCTTGAAGACCGCTATAGCATTCTTGCTGTATTCGGAAAGTGCCAGCCGGCCACTGATAGCGGCGCGTTCGGTCAGCAGCGTATCCCAATGTTCGGTGCCTTGCCAGCATATTTTTTTCAATTCCAGCAGCGCGTCGGGGCTGTATGCGCAGATGCCTTGGCAAAAATGGGCGATATAAGCATCGAGTTGCTCCACCGTTTCAAAGCATTCTTGAAAAAGCCCGCGCTCCTTTGCCCAATCGGCCGTGCGCCATTCAGCGGGGGTGAGCGCCAATTGCGCAAAAGCCGCCGCGCCCACTTTCCGCTCCACCGCCGGGCCGATGACAAAAGGCCCAAAACCTACCGCTAACTCGCTCAGCCGCACCGATGCCCATTTGGAAGCAAAGCAAATATCGGTGGCGGCAGCCAAGCCCACGCCCCCGCCCACGGCTTTGCCGTGTACGCGCCCGACCACGATTTTGGGGCAACGGCGCATGGCGTTGATGACGTTGCCAAAGCCGGCGAAAAAAGTTCGCCCCGTTTCAAAATCCTGAATGCCGCCGAGTTCATCAAAACTCGCGCCTGCGCAAAACGTGTTGTGCTCCACGCTGCGAAGCACCACCATTTTGGCGGCGGGGTTTTCGCCTGCGGCGGAAAATGCAGCAGCGAGCTCCGCCAAAAGTCGGCTGGGCAGGCAGTTGTGGTTCGGGTGGAAAAAGAGAATGTGCGCCACGCCATCAGTGGTCAGGTCGGTGCGGACGTAGCCTTGCTGTGTGATGTCCATTTTTTGATTGATTCGATTATGCGATTGATTCGATTATTCGATTGGCCCGATTGGTTCGATTATGGCGCAAAAATATCGCGGAGCGCGGAGCGCAGTTCAGGCCATTTGAATTCAAAACCCGCGTGGGCTATCTTTTCTGAAGAAACGCGGTTGCTGTTCAGAATCACCGCCGACATTTCGCCAAAGATAAGCCGCAGCACGAAGGCCGGTGCGGGAAGGAAAACGGCCGGCTGGCGCATGGCTTTCGCGGTGGCTTTCACCAAATCTTTTCCCCGCGATGGGGTAGGGGAGCAGAGGTTGAAAACGCCTTCGGCGCGGTCGTTTTCCATAGCCCAAAGGAAAGCGCGGCACACATCGTCGCGGTGGACCCAAGGCCACCAAGCCTGCCCGTCGCCAAAATATGCGCCCAGCCCAAAGCGCAGCGGCTTCACGATTTCGGCCAACGCCCCGCCTTCTTTTGCCAGCACCACACCAAGGCGGAATTTCACGGTGCGCACACCGAGCGCAGCGATTGGGTCGGCGGCGGCTTCCCATTTCTGACAGCATTCTACCATGAAACTTTGGTCGGCGGGCGGGCTGTCTTCGCGCACCCATGCCTCGCCCGAATTGCCATAAAACCCCACTGCCGAGGCCGAGAGATATGCTTTTGGCCGCACAGTCATTCGTTCCATTTCGCGGCAGAGCAAGGCTGCGCTTTGCGTTCGGCTTTCCACCAGTTCCTTTTTTCGCGCCGCCGTCCAACGCCCTTCGGCGATGCCCGCGCCCGCCAGATTGAGGACGAAATCAACATCCCGCAAGGCGGCGGCATCTATTTCGCCCGATGCCGTGTTCCAAAAAAATTGCCCCGCTCCTTTGGGCGAACGGCTGAGCAAGCGTACCAAGTGGCCGTCGGCGCGGAGCATTTCTGCCAGCCGCGAGCCGATGAGACCGGTACCGCCGGCGATGAGGATGGTGCTTTTTTGCATGGCAAAATTGAGGGAGGGCGGGATTTAGCCCGCTATTCAAGGATGTTTTTTACGAGCAAAGTGGCCAGCAATTTCTCCGCCGAATCGCCTTCCAAACCAAGCCATTCGCCCACCGTTCGGAACACCTTTTCAGGGCCGATGCCCGCTTCGCGCAGGGTTTTGAGCGAAGTCGCGCCGGCCGATTTTGACAATTTTTCGCCACTCTCGCCCAGCACGAGCGGGTGGTGCAAAAATTTGATTTTCAAAAAATTTTCCTCCGAAAGCGCCGCCGCGAGAAAACGCTGCGCCGCCGTCGAATCTTCCAAATCGGCTCCTCGAACAATGTGCGTGATGCCCAAATGCAGGTCGTCGGCAAGGCTCGCCACCTGGTAGGCCGGGATGCCGTCGCGGCGGCGCACCACGAAATCGGGCAGGGGGAAACCCGGCGGGGTTTTGATGCGCCAGGCCACATCGGGCGCGTCCAGGCCGAGGTTTTGTTCCCGAAATTCCGAAGGGTACGCACCGCCAAACGGCTCCAACTCTCGCCGCGATTTTTGGCAGGCGAAAAGCAAGCCTCGTTCGCGCAGCCTTTCCAGAACATGGAAATAGCGGGGCAGATTATCGGATTGTTCGATGGCCCGATGGCCCGATTGGGAATCCCAGTCAAGATTTAGCCAGCGAAGGGTGTCAAAAATATCGTCCAGATATTCCGGCCTCCTGCGGTCGGCATCGAGGTCGTCTATGCGGAGGTAAATTTTAGCGGGGGACTCACTTGGCGCAAGTCCCCCGCTGTATTTGGCTGCCAGCCAGTTGAGGGTAAAATTGAGCGCGTTGCCGATGTGCACAAAGCCCGAGGGCGTAGGCGCGAGCCGCAATCGGCTTTCGGGCGCGACGCTTTTTGCAAAGTCAAAAAATAGCTGCGCGAAAGAATCCATCAAGCGATGAAATGGTCAATCAAGTCAGGTCCGCCATCGCCATCGTCTTCAAAAAGCCGGGTCATGTCAGCAAACGCAAAGAACTGCGCGCAAGCCATGGCTGGAGCAGTGTAGAGCAATCCTATGCCACAAAGCAAAACGCCGCTGAAGGCAATGATGCCAGAAAGGATCAGGAAGCCAAGCATATTCCCCCAGTTTCGAGCGATGAGTTTGCGGCTCGCGTCCAAGGATTCGAGCGGGCCGGCATCAAAAAACCAAGTGATTTGCAAGGCCCAAACAAAAAGGATGCTCACTGTCAAGGCACCCACCAGCATCACCACTAAGCCGAGCCAAAATAGGGACATGTCCACCATTTCGGTCAATTCGGGCGTATCCTGAAAGAGCGGATAGGCAGCCACCATTTCGACAAGCCAATCCACCATGCCCGCCTGATACCAGACAAGAAGCCCGGGCAAGAATGCTACCAAACTAACCACTGCCGTGAGCAAGTAGGTGAGAAGCAGGGCCCCTATTTTCGAAAAACCCTTGAAAAAATCGCCAAAATCTGCCCTGCGCTCGCGCGTGACCGCATAGGCAAACTGCGAATAGCCGATGCTCAAAATGGGGCTGATGGCCATGCTGAGAAAGATGCCCACGTATGGCATGGATTGGCAGAAGAAACTTATCACGCCAGAAACCAGCGCGAAAGCGAGCAGCAGCCCAAAGTTTTCGTTCATGAATTGGAAGCCCCGGCTGATGTAGTCGCCCAATCGGAAGGGGACAGAGGGTTCAGAGAGGATGCGTTTTAGGCGTTCGTCAGAAAAACTCATTAGAATAGGAAGGTTTTAGTTGAAATATTCGTGGGAGCGCTGCGTCCCGGGCCACGGGCAAAGGTGGAGATTTGGGCGGAGTTTTTTGGGGCTTGATTGAAAATGCAGGAAAATATGCAAGCCTAATCTTCCTGCTCAATAAACTTCACCCCGTAATCCTCCAATTCGGCCATCACAGGTTCGTACACTTCAGGCATGGTGGGGATATTGACTCCCGTGGTAGATATTTTTCCGAGCATCAGCAATTTGACAAAAATGCCGAGCGGCAGCCCCACTAAGCGAGACATGGCGGTGTCCGAACTGTTTTCGCCTTTCATGACGAGCGTGGAAGTCAATTTGCGTTTTTTGCGCTGCTGCTCGTACTCGAAAACGTGTTGCATGATAATCATGTCCTTGTCGTCGGGGCGCAACGTCCATTTTTCCAAAAGCAAGTTTTCGAGTATGAGCGACGGGGTCGCGTTTTGCACCTTGATGCGCCGCTTGCTGAAAAGCCCAAGCCATTCCAATTTTTGCATGACATCGCTGTCAGGCTCGGTTTCGAGCATTTTGGCGATGCGGTCTTTCACCGAACCTGTGTGCTGGCTGATGCCGAGAAATGCCTCCATCAGTTCGTGATAAGTGAGTTGGTCGCTGTCCACGATGGGGAAAGTCGCGTCGGTCAGGCCAATGCGGACCAGCGCATTCCAAGCATCGCAAAAACCCCGATGGCGGATGGTGCCGCGAAAAAGTGTGCGGATGTTTTGCAGCCCATAAGCCTCGCGGTAAAGCAGCGAATCACGGTTGGCGTACACTTCCCATTGCCCCATTTCGGGGATGTCCACCAAACGGTATTGCCGAAAAAGGCGGCGGTAGGGGATGTATTTCAACTTGTCGGCTTCCAAAAACTGCGCGGTGCCTTGACCCGCCAGCACCACGTTGCGGGGGTTCCAACTAAACTTGTAGTGCCAGGGGTTGTCGTCGCTTTCAGGTGCCACGAGGCCGCCCGTGTAGGAATGGAAAGCCGTGATTTTGCCACCGCCAGCCTTTATTTGATGGATTCGCTGCATGGCGCTCATGTGGTCAATGCCGGGGTCGAGGCCGATCTCGTTCATAAAAACGAGCGCGCGCTGCCGGGCTTCGTCGCCGAGCCGGAACACTTGTTTCGAGACGTAGCTCGCCGTCACCATGTGCTTGCCGAGCAAGATGCAATCTTGCGCCACTTCGAGGTGCATCTGCGGGGGCAGCAGCGACACCACCACGTCGTGCCGGGCTATGACATCGCGGCGGTCGTTTGGCTTCGAAGCGTCGAGCCATATCGCGCGGCCATGGGGGTGGTCGTTCACTTTTTGGCGCGCCAGTTCGATGTCGGCATCCGAGACGGTGACGAAAAAACTGTGCAGTTTGGCTTGGCTGAGGATGTAGTGGATAAGCGCCGTGGCCGAGCGGCCCGCGCCGATGATGAGTAGATTTTTCATGCGCAATACAAA
>JBJXFT010000383.1:0-14437 GCA_046155725.1 Saprospiraceae bacterium | reverse complement strand
GGAGCCAAGTTCCGCTTCCGCACGGACGGCGAACTCGAATTTTCCCCGAAAGCGCAACTGCTCCAAATACAGGTAATTTTCCAGCATCGCCATCTCTTCGGTCAATGTGTGATGCCCGTCCACCGAGCCATGTAGAGCGAGCCTCACCAACTTTGCAAAGCGGGCGAGGTAGGTCGCCGCTGCATCTTGGACGTGGTAGAGAAAATGGACGATACTGGCAAGTCGCCCAGACAGACGCTGGCGATGGTAACGGCTACCAACTTGAGCCAACTTTTCCCGCTCCTCAACGCCTTCACGCGCATCAAAAAATCGGGCAACTACCTGGACGGCGGCTTGTTCGAGAACATGGGGGTCTGACGGTGCTGATGGAGATGTACCACTGCACCGTCAGCCTGATCCAGTACGCGGCTTGCATCCCCGATTCGCTGCGCTCGCGGGTGCGCATCCACATAGTGTGCATCGAAAACAACGCCCTCGAGATGAACGGCAAGCCTGTGGACGATGACAAATTGGACAACAAAGCCCAAGTCTACGCGCTCCTCAAATTCCCTGGCCGCGACGGCATCAACGGGCGCACCACCTACTTCCTCAACAAGTTGCGGCAGACGGTGCACGCGCCGCATCATCTCCACGAGATCGTGTTCCAAGACCCGACGGACGACCGAAAGGTGCCGCTGGGCCGCTGGCTCTCCATCCGCTCGGTAGATGATATGGAAACCCGAGTCGATGAAATGGAGGGGGAGATTTGCCGTGTGGTGCAGGATTTCAGGAAAACACCCTGCCCGCCGGTGCTGGCGCGGAGGAGGCTGCTAAAATGAAACTGAAACGCCCGGTGCGCAGGAGTGCGCACCGGGCGTTTTGGTTTCATCTGAGCAGCCGCAGTTTTCTACGCCAAGCCCAGTGCAGCCACCAATTCCTTCTGCCGTCGCCGCGCCAATTCCACTTTCGTACCGTCCTGCATCTTAACGCCCTGCTCATCGCCAGTCAACACTTTTTCCACAAAATGGAGGTTCACGATGTGCGATTGGTGGGTGCGGAAAAAGTCGGACTGGGGCAGCAACTCCTCGAAATGCTTCAAGGGCCGTGAGCTGGTGATGCATTTCTTGCCCATACGGTGCATTTCAGTGAAATTGCCATCGCCTTTCAACCGAACGATGTCGCGGAGCAAAACAACGGTTACGCCTTCTCTGTCCGGGATGAGGATTTTCTCCGGTTTCTGGGGAGGCAAGGCATCCATCAAAGCATCCAATGCCATGCGCACAGACCGTTGTGAAGTCCCCATCTTCTGCACTGCTGCTGCTAATTCCTCCGGGTCGATGGGCTTTACCAAGTAATCCAGCGCATTGACTTTGAAGGCTTTGACGGCAAACTCATCGTGGCCTGTGGTGAAAATGACTTTGCCCGTGAAGCCCTGCGCCTCTTGCAGCACGTCGAAGCCGGTGCCGGGTTTCAGGTCAATATCCATGAAAATCAAGTCGGGGCGGGTGTGGCTGATTTGGCTGACAGCTTCGGCGACCGAAGCGGCTTCGCCGCACACATTCACTTGGGGGCATTGCTGATGTAGGAGATTTTTGAGCAGGCGGCGGGCGGCAGGCTCATCGTCCACGATGAGAGCCTTGCAAGAATGTTTCATCGCTGGTGGATTGGTGTATGGTGATGGATTTATTTTTCTGAAAGCATAGTCGAGTCCACATATACCGCAGACCCAAAGCAGGAGAGTGAGGATTTCCATAAAAACATCATGCCAAGCGGATTGCCTGCTATGCGGCCCAACAGGGGCTTTTCCGCAAAAAGGTTAGGCAAACATCCGCACCCGCATCGTCACTTGAAAGCCCGTAGTCTGCCCGCCTTCGGTCAGGTTCTGCCAAGTCACCCCAACGGGAAGGCGGCGACGGTTCCAGAGTTCAAGCCTTCGGCGGGTGATTTTAAAACCGTGCGAAAGGTGTCCTTTTTCCTTGTCTCGAAAGCCCGGCCCGTTGTCTTCCACCTGCACGACAAGGTAATCACGCTCTGTGCGAAACCTTACTCGTACCATCCCATTTTCTTTGCCAGCCATGCCGTGCTTGAAGGCATTTTCCACCAAAGGCTGTACCAGCATGGGCGGCAAATGGATGTCTCGTGGGTTTATCTCTGGCGGCATCTCTACGTCCCACTGCATTTGGCCGTCCCAGCGCAGGGCTTCCAGACTTAAGTACCGTTTGAGCGATTCGGTTTCCTCTTCGAGCGAGATGACCTCTTTTTCTGAAAAATCGAGGATGGAGCGGGACAGTTTGGCAAATCGGGCGAGGTACTTCATGGCGCGGCTGTTCTTCCCCTCGGAAATGAGCATCTGAATCGAGTTCAGGCAGTTGGAGACAAAGTGCGGGTGCATGCGCGCTTGCAAGTGCTTGCGCTCCATGTGGTACAGCCGCTTTTCGCGCATCAGTTGGCGCACCCGGTAGCGATACAGGGCGTAGAGCGAGCCTGTGCCGATTGCCCATGCCAGCAGGAGAAACCAGCCGCTCAGCCACCAAGGGGGCCGGATGTGAAACGAGAGCCGGGCAGTTTCGCTCCATTGTCGCTGGGTGTTTTGGGCGGCCACTTCGAGTTGATATTTGCCGGAGGCGAGGTTGGAAAAGTTCAGGCGGCGGTCGCGGGTCAGCGTCCAGGGCGCTTCTTTTTTGGAAGTGAGCAAGCGGTAGCGGTAGGCAATCTCGCCGCCAGAGCGAAGGTGCAGGCTGACGAATTCTACGGCAATGTTGGCGCTGTCGTAGGGGAGGCTCACTTGGTGCGCAGCGCTCAGTGCTTCGTTGTACGGGCTGTTGTTGACAAAAAACCCCGAAAAAACAGGCTTGGGCGGCTGGCTGTGCGCCAATTTTCTCTCCATGCGAAACAGGCCCTTCGCGGTGGCGAACCAGTAGAAACCGGGCGTGACCGCCACATCGTTGACCGTATTGGAGGGCAGCCCTTCGCGCACCGTGAAGTTTTCGATGCGAAAATCGCACTCGCTCCGGCGGACTATCCTGCTCGCCCCTCGGTCAGAGCAAGCCCAGATGACGCTGTCAGACTCCACGCACAGCCGCGAGATGGTGGCAGCCGCCAAACCATCGTGCACGTTGACTTCTACTGGCGGGCGGCCTTGTTTCCAGAACACCGCGCCATGCCCCTTCGGGCAAATCACTAAGCTGGTGTCGGGCAGGGCTGCCATTTCCATGCAGGGCTGCTGGAACGCCGGGCAGGAGTCAGACGGGCGGACATATCGGCCATCACGGAGTTCCATCAGCCCCCTGCGGTCAGAAGCCCAGGGGCGGCCCGCTGCATCAACGGTGAAAGAAAAGAGCCGGGGGGCATTGGGGGACAAAGTGAAATCCGTGCAAGTTTTGGCTCGGAGGTCGAACTCGCGCAGGCTGGACAGGCCAAGCCCCCACCAGCGGTCTGGGCTTTCTTTTTTGACCACTTGGACTACACTAAGCGCATTGCGCGTGTTGTCGTTTGTTCGAGTAAAAACGTTTCCCAACCACTTGCCTTCCCTGCGAATTTGGGCGGCATTGCCAGCCGAAAACAAGGTCTGGCTCTCTCGGTCGTGATGGAGGCGGCGTGTGTGGTAGCGTTTGGGCGGAGAGATGTCGCGGAGCGTATTTCCGGCCAAATCCAGTTCGAACACTTGCCCGTTTTCCAATGCGGCATAGAGCGTAGACGTGCCGTCGAAGACCACGCTGCTGACCGGCCCTGCTTTCAAATCGGGCAATGCGTCCGCCACCCCAGATTCGAGCGAGGAGCAGTAGAACACGCCCTGCTCTTGTGTGCTGAACCACCAGCCGCCCTCGCGGTCTTTGAAAATGCGGGCCACAGAAAACCCTTCCAGTAGGCTGCGCGACACCACACAGGCCCTCAGCGCCTCCCGGCTTTCGTAGATGTCCACGCCGCCGCCAGTGATATGCGCGACGAGAATTTTGCCGTCGTCGTTTTCAAAAACACGCTCCACGTTTTTTTGCGGGTGCGGGGCCGTCCACAGTATTTTTCCTTTTCGGAGCAGGTAATGGTACCCGTATGCGCTCAGCAGCCAATCGTTGTTTCTCAATCGGCTGATTTTTGGGGTAGCGTTCCGCCCGTTTACCACCTGAATGCTGTCGGACAAATATTTGCCCTCCGGCGATTGAAAGTAAATGGGCGGGATGTGGGCAGAGAAAGGGTAGCGCTTCGGGTAGCTTATCCCAAAGAGCACCCGACAATCTGCCACCTTACCATGTCGCTCCAACACCTGCATCAAAGCCCCGTCTGGGCGTGGCAGTTGCCCCCACTTCCCTGCTTTGTCCGCGAAAAACATCCCGAAAAAATGCGCGCCGAACCAGAGCGTATCGCCGCAGCCGCCCACGATGAGGTGTGTCGGGAAATCAAACCCTTTGGGCAGGCTGTCGCGCAGGTGGTTGTGCTGCCAGGGTACGATGCGCCCATTTTCGAGGTAAAAAATACGGTGCTGAAAGTCCGTCCACCACATTCGCCCGCAAGCGTCTTCCATCATGCAGTTGGTCAGCACGGAAGTCTGGTTGGCCAAGAGCGTGTCGGGGAACTGCTCGAAGCGGTAGCCGTCGAAGCGGCACACGCCCCTGTCGGTGCTGACCCAGATGTAGCCCCGGCTGTCTTGCAGGATTTCATAGACCCAGTTGTTGGGCAGGCCGTTGTCGGTGGAATAGTTGCGAAAGACCGGGGCAAGGGACAAGGGCTGTGCTGCGGGGCGTACTTTCTGAGCAAGCGCGGGCGCGCAAGCGAACAAAATGGCGAGGAGGGCGGCGTGTTTCATCGTCAGGGGAGAGCGTGAAAACGGATGCAAAGAAAACCAAATCTGCAACCAAACCTACCGTATCTGCACCCATGCCTGCCGAATTTGCAACCGCCAAAACTCCAGGGCTGAGGCACCCCCACCTTTGTTCCATCAAACAAACAGGCCGAAGCCGAAAAGCCTGCCCCGACGATGGAGCGATGTTGTCGGGGGGAAGAGAGTAGGCACCACTATTCCAATTATTTTTTCACTAAAAAATCAAAAACCTATGGCAAGCATCACAAGTCGCTTCACTTGCGACAACTGTTACGCAGTCTATCTCGGCGATGCCAGCGGCGTAACCCAAAAAATCTACCCCACCGGCACAGACTTGGGCATCGTAAACGGTACTGCCGCGGAAATCGCAGACGGAGAATCCGTGTCCTTCAATGCCAGCCCTAACGATTGGTTTTACCTCATCGCTTGGAGCGACGGAGGGGGCAGGCAAGGGCTGCTCGGCTCTTTCAAAGGAGCGGTGGTGCTGAACACCGGCGACCCGGGCTGGGAAGTGCTGCCGACCAAGCAACGCTTGCCCACCGTGACGAATGTGCCCACAATGGCCGACATCAACAGCCACATTGCTGGGGCGCAAGCAGCCGACTGGAAAATTCCAACTGTTGGCCCTGACTACGCCAACACAGCAGCCATCTATGGAAGCACCTTTTTGACCTCTGGTTTTACGAATGGCCTCGCCGCCATGGGCGCAAACCCTAAGTGGGTTTGGTATGACAGCGGCAACGACACTCGCATTAACACCGTTGCCCCAATTCCATTCATGGGCTTTGACCACGACGAGTTCCTGATTTTCCGCTTCCCGCTGAAATTGGTCACGCCGCAGCCGTCTCCTTGCCAAGAAGGAAAGGACAAAGCAAAGACCGCGTTGGAAGCGCTGGTCGAACACAAGCACAATCACCTGAGCAGCAATCGTGAATGTCCTGATTACCACCCCCTTCCAGGCGGCGATGACCGCGAGCCGTGCAAAGCATTCCCAATCCCGAACGTCAAGCCCTGCTTTTACCTCCACTGGGGCGATGGTCCGCGCGACATCATCGAGACGGAAGATTTCGAGGTGCTGATGCTGAGCGTATGCAACCCGTACAGCAACCTCTCGTTCAAAAACCTTGTGATTTCTGACCTCGAAGTGGTACACGCAGATGGCAGCCCGGTCGAACTTTTGCCCGACGGCACACCAAGTGTGATGCTCGTACCATCGAAGATGATTTCCATCTGCGGCTTGGCACCCTGTTCGTGCTGCCACCTCGAACTGGTCTTGAAGTCGAGCGGCGCCCTTGAGGGTTTCTACAAAATTAAGTTCAACTACTGCATCGAAGAAGCCAGCTTCGTGTTTGCCCAGAGGCACCCTGAGGAGTTTGACATCGAGTTGGTGATAAGTTAGAGCAAGACAGCAAGATTGAATCTTCCGGGCTGCACCTCCCCAGGCGCAGCCCGTTTTTCGTTAGAACCAAAACGCCCGGCGCACAACTGCACACCGCCCCTTCCCGCATCGCTGCGAGAAGGGGCGGCATCGCCGTACCACACTTTGAGTTCGAGCAGGTAGCGGTGCTGAAAGAAAGTGATAATCAGGTCGAGGCGTTCTTTCGGGCGCACCAATCGCATATTGTCAATACCGGTTTCGTGCGCAAACTCGCCAAAGACGAGGGCGACAGCCTGCTGATGACCGATAAGTCAATCATCCCGCTGGCCCGGCGACGCAAGGAGGCTTTTGTCGGAATTATGAAAGATGGGGGAGGCAGGGCAGTTTTTCAAATTGATGCCCGATAAAAGTAAAAAGTAACCGCGCGGATAGCGAGGGTTATCTGCCAGCCTCGAAAAGCGCATCCATGGTCAATTCGCGCTGAATTGTGTTGTAGAAATATTCATTTTTCTTTACGCCATAGCAGGTGAGCATGGTCAGGAAAAGGTTTTTTCGAGTGGCTGTTCTGTCTGCGAAAACACGTTTTTTGGCTTCTAATTCAGAAGCATATTTTTTGTCGATGACAAATTCGGAAGCGGCAAACTTGATTTCGATGAGGTTGATGGAGTTGTCTGCACGATCGAGCAGCAGGTCAATTTGCGCGCCCGGCTCGCCGTCCCTGCCATCGCTGCGCCATAAAGATTGTTCGGTGTAAATGCCCGAAATGCCCAGCCCTTTTTTGATTTGCGCGACGTGCCTGAGGCAGATGTTTTCAAACGCAAAGCCGCACCAGGTTCGGTAGCCTTGGCTCTGCGATTTGTTCATCCAGGAGCCCTCGCCGGAGGCTTTCGAGTTTTCGATAAATTTGAGGTAGAAAACCGTGTATTCGTCGCTGAGTTTGAATACGGCATCTTTGGTAGCCTTGCCAAAAGGGAGGTATTGCTGCACGAAGCCTGATTCCAGCAGTTCTTCCAGCATCTTGGTGGTCGAGCCGCCTGAATCGAAAGGGCAGACTTTGATGAGTTGGTTGCGGGTCATGCCGGAGGGTTTTTCGGCCAAAGCACGCACGACGGCAAGGTGCCGTTCCGGCTGGTCGAAGAGCGCGGGGTAGAGGTTGTCAAATTCGTCGCGCAGCAGCCCGTCCTGTGCGAAGAACAAACGGTCAATCGTCTGTTCGATGCTCTCGCCCCGACGCAATTCCTTCAGGTAGTGCGGGATGCCGCCCGTCATCATGTAGAGTTGCAGGATTTGGTAGCGTTTGAGTTGGATGCGCTGGCTTTGCAAAAACTGCTCGGTCTCGTTCAGGTTGAAAGGCGCGAGCCGGATGCGGCGGGTGAGCCGGTTGTGCAGCCCGCCTTTGTTTCGGACGACGTTTTGTATCATCCAAGAGGCCGCCGAGCCGCAGATGACGACAACCAAATTGGGTTGTTTGGTGGCCCAGCTATTCCAAAAATGGTCAAAAGCGGCGAGAAAACCCGAACGGGGGCTGTCCATCCACGGAAACTCGTCCAAGAAAACGACCCTTTTCTTTTTGGGGGAAGAGGCGGGTTTCTCCAGCAAGTCAGACAGCAGGCTGAAAGCGTGCAGCCAAGAGCGGAGTTTGGCGGGGGGCATTTCCAGCCCGAAAGATTTTGCAAGCGCCAACCCAAACCGCTCCAACTGGCGGGCTGCGGAAGTGCCTTTTATCCCAGAGAATTCGAATACCGTTTGTTTCCCATAGACATGGCGAATCAAAAACGTTTTGCCGACTCGACGGCGGCCAAAAACGGCCACCAATTCTGCCCCCGAAGAAGCGAGCGCTTCCGAGAAAACTTGGATTTCAGCTTCCCGACCAATAAATGCCTGCATATTGAACACGTTTTAACGAGCCAAAAGTAGGCAAAAAAAGATAGATTTGGCTTGGTTGAAATAACGCCTGCTATCCTGTGGAAGCCCATGATTCGCAAGAGGGATAAACAAAAGCCCCTCAGCCCGCCATCAAAACCTCGAAAAGATTACTTCCTGATTCTACTCCGCCACAAACCGAATCGAAAGCGAGTTCACACAGTGCCGCGTGTTTTTGGCCGTCATGCGTTCGCCCTCAAATACGTGGCCGAGGTGGCCGTCGCAGTTGGCGCACACGATTTCCACCCGTTTCATCCCTAAGGTAATGTCGGTGTGGCGCACGATGGCGCCCGGCAACTCGTCGTCGAACGATGGCCAACCACAGCCGCTGTCGAACTTGTCGGACGAACGGTACAGCGGCGCATTGCAGCGCCGACAGATGAAAGTCCCCCGGCTTTTGAAATTGTTGTATTCGCCCGCGAACGCTCGTTCTGTGCCTTTTTGGGCGATGACGTATTCTTCCTCAGGCGTGAGGGCGTTCCAGTTTTGCGTGTTGTTGTCCATTTTTTTGACAAATTTTTCTTGAAAACAAGATTTGAGATGAAAGGATTTTGAAGGCAAAATTCTCTTCGAGAAATGTCGCGGCGAAGACCCCTCCCCGGCCATATTACTGGACATTTTTCTCAGCGCGGCAGGGCAGGGCGTAAATGTACCGGCTGCTTTATCTGCCGGATGTGAAGGCACCTCAAAAAGGCAGGCACTTAGCTAAGCATTTCGGCGGCTAAAGCCGCCGGTACATACACGTCAACGCACCGAAAATGAAAATGTCCAATAGTGGGGTCACTGCCGAAACCGCTCATCCGTTAAAGCCTCCAAAAAAGTTTTAAGGTCGGCTTTTTCCTCCACCGTGAGGTTGAGCGGCGCATTGAGCAGCGTGTCGCGGTTGAATCCGCCAGGCACCGTTTGGTTGGGCGAGTCATAGAATTCGATGACCTGTTCGAGGGTCTGGAACATCCCGTTGTGCATATACGGCGCGGTGAGCGCCACGTTACGGAGGCCGGGGACTTTGAATTTTCCGAGGTCCGTGCTGTCGCGCGTAATGTCGAACCGGCCACGGTCGGCCAAGTTGCGGCGGCCCGTGTAGAGGCCGGCGTTGCGGAATTCGTCGCCCGTGAAATCGGGAGAAAAGTGGCAGTCAAAGCATTTCCCTTTTTTCATAAACACCTCGCGGCCCCGCACAGCGGCCTCGTTCATGGGGTTTGGCTGGCCGTTCATCCAGCGGTCGAACGGCGTGTCGGAAGTTTCCAAAGTGCGGACAAAAGCAGCGAGCGCGGCAGCCAGCGCGGTCGTGTCGGCCTCATGGCCAAAAAGTTTGCGGAAAGCCGCGCTGTATTCCGGGTGGCGGCGCAGGCGAGCGGTGACAGCTGAAAGCGAGATGCGCATTTCCAGCGTGTCCTGAATCGGCATCAGCACCTGCTGCTCCAGCGTGGCCGCGCGGCCATCGTAAAAAAAGAACGGCCGCCCGCTCATGTTGGTGATGCTCGGTGAATTGCGGCGGCCCACACGCCCGCCCACGCCCCGGCTGAAAAGAGCGGTATCGCAAAACGCAAATTGTGGAATATGGCAACTGGCGCAACTCAGCGTACTGTCTAACGATAGGATGGGGTCGGAAAAAAGGCGTTCGCCCAGTTGCTCCGCCGTTTGTCTGCCTGTCGGTAGGCAGGGGAGCGGGCGTTCCGCGAACGACAGCAGCACGGCAGCCAGCAGGCAAGGGGCGAAAATGGTGAGGCGGTTTTTCATGCTGCAAAGGTAAGATGCCCGACAAATGGCAAGTTCAAATCTCGCAACTTGCCGAAAGTTTAGAACTTTCGGGAAGTTGTAGCAAGTCCGCTATTTTCAAAATCCGATGCACATGAAAAGCCTTTCCCTCGTCCCGCTCCTCTTCCTCGCAGCATTCGCCCCTGCTTCTCACCCTCTCACGTCTCTCACCCTCTCACCACCGCCTCCAGCCCCCGACTTCACCGTCACCAGCTCTGACGGGCAGGTGCGGAAACTTTACCAAGACTATGTGAGCCAGCAAAAAGTGCTGGTCATCGAAGCCTTTTTCACCACTTGCCCACCCTGCGCCACCCACGCGCCACATTTCCAAAGCCTCTACACGTCCATGCAAGCCGCTCACCCTGGGCAGGTCGAGTTCATGTTGCTCAGCACCCTTTTCAATGACACGAACGCGAAAGTGGCGCAGTACAAAACCAGCAAAGGGCTTACCATGCCCGGCGTGGGCGCCGACGGCGGGAGCATTGCCGCGCTGCAACCCTACACGAGCGGGCAGTGGGGGCCGTTTCAAGGAACGCCCACTTTTTTCATCATCGCTCCCGGCACGGGGGCAGTGTTTTTTGACATCCGGGGCAATTCGCCCAGCCAAACCATGGCCCTGCTCCAGCAGAAAATCGAGGAACTCTTGCCCAGAGATTGCTCGCTCAACGACCCCTTTGGCAACGCGCTCGACGAGGTACAAATCAAGGTGGACGCGCCCGCCTTCGACACCACATTTTCAGCCAACGGCAGCTACGACCTTTCCGACGTGGCTGCGCTCCAAAACAGCGCCTACACCCTCAAGCCCGAAAAAACAGGCGACCCTAACTCGGGTCTTACTACGTATGATTTGGTGCTGATTTCCAAACACATTCTCTCCATTCAGCCCTTTCTTTGCCCTTGGCAAATCGTGGCCGCCGACGTGAACTGCACGGGCAGCGTCACCACGTTCGACATTGTGCTGGGGCGGAAAGTCATCCTCGGTATATCGAACACGCTGCCCTGTGGCACTTGGGGTTTTATGCCGGATTCGGCCTCCGTTTCCAACGGAGATTGCCAAGATTTTGTGGGCGTGAAACTCGGCGACGTGACAGCTGGCCCTTGCAACGACAGCCTCGCCGCTCCTTCCGACAGCCGCTCGCAGGCACAAGACTTGTTCTTCCACGACCGCGATTTGCAGCCCGGCGAATCCGCCCGCATTCCCCTCTTTTTTGGGGAAAACGCCGCGCTTGACGGCCTCCAATTCGCCCTCGATTTTGACCCCAATTTTTTGAAAATAAATGTCGTGGAAACAGAAACGCTCGAGGGTTTTGGCCCCGAATCCTATCGCCTCGGCGAAAGCCGCCTTGCGCTCTCTTGGCTCCAGCCAGAGGGCCAACATCTCTTGGCGGAATCGCCCTTGCTCACGCTCGAACTCATGGCACCACAGGGCGGCAGGCTTTCCGAACTGCTCCGGTTTTCGCCGTCCGGCATTGCTCCCGAAGCCTACGGTTCGGAGGGGCGCATTCGCGTGCTCCGGCTCGCATGGCTTCCACCTCGCCTCGATTTGTCCATATCGCCCAACCCCGTTCGCGGCAATTTTACCCTTCGGGCAAATGCCGAACGAGCGGAGGATTTTCTCGTTCAAATGCTGGACGTGCAGGGGAAAACCGTTTTTGAAAAAACATTCCCTGCCCATGAAGGGCTGAATGTTTGGGAAATCGAGCTGCCCTCGAAAAACAGCGGGCTTTATTTCCTGAAAGCCAATGGCCGAGCGGTTGGGAAGGTGGTGGTCGGGCAGTAGCCTTGTGTCTATTGACGGGGCGACTAAAGTCGCCCCGTCAATAAGCGCAATGTAAGATTACGCGCTGCGTGTTTGGGTCTGCCCAATAAGCAGCATCACCGCCCACACCATGAAGGCCGAAATGACCGCAAACTCCCAAGGCACTTGCACGTCTTTTTCGAGGTCAATGGCGGACACTTCCTTGCCGTACAAATATTGCCCGACGACTTGGATGCCGTTGTTGAAAAAATGACAGGCCACCGGCACCCAAAAATTGCGCGTCCGCCAATAAAGCCAGCCCAGCAAAAAACCCAACAGCACCCTCGGCAAAAAACCTTCGAACTGAAAATGCGCCGCGCTAAACACGACCGCCGAAACCAGTATAGCCACCCAGGGGTTGGCGATGCGCCGCATCAATTGTTGCTGCACCACGCCCCTGAAAACCAACTCCTCGCCGACAGCCGGGAGCAGCGCGATGAGGAAGAGGTTGGCCAACAGCTCCGCCAAGTTGTCCATTTGGAGCAAGCCCTTGAGTGCCTCTGCCGCTTGCGCCTCTGCTGTTTTGAAAACTTCGGGGAGCGGGATTTGCTGATTGAGGTTCAAAGAATAAAGCACCAAGGGCAGCGAGACGGCCATCAGCAAAATACCGAGCGAGAGTTGCGTCCAGTGCGGCCAATGGCGGCTTTGCAAGTAGTCCGGCCAACTTGTGCGGGCTTGCGTGATGCCCCGGTAAAAAATCCAGACCGTGAGGCCGCCCGACACCACAAAGCAAAAGAAGTGCACCAGCCCCAATTGCACCCGCACTTGCCAGCGTTCAGCCAACGGGGAATCGGCTTGCAGCGCGAGCGAGGCATCCCAGCCGGCTATGGCGCACACAAAAAAGTACAGCAACACCCCGATGCCGGAGCAGAATATCAGCAGGCCAAGCTGAGCCAGCAACACCATGCGCACTTGCGGCTCCGGGAGGCGGGGCGCAACGGGCGGGAAATCTTGTCTATCGGGGCGGTCATTTTCTTGCATCATGCTTTCTACATTTGCGCCACAAGGTATTTGGTTGCTGATTGGTAATTCTTGATTGCTGATTGATAATTGCTGATTCTTCCCATCAATCAACAATCAGCAATTATCAATCAAGAATCAGCAATCAACAATTATCAATCAACAATGACTCGTCTCAGCGTCAACATCAACAAAATCGCCCTGCTGCGCAACGCCCGCGGGGGCAATTTGCCCGACCTCGTGCAAGCCGCCAAAGACATCGAATCCTTTGGCGCGCAAGGCATCACGATACATCCGCGCCCCGACCAGCGACACATTCGGTACGATGATGTGCCTGCCCTTCACGCCGTGGTGACCACCGAATTCAATATCGAAGGGAAGCCAGACAGGGCGTTTCTCGACCTTGTACTGGCCAACCCGCCACAGCAATGTACGCTTGTGCCAGACACTGAAAACCAACTCACCAGCGACCATGGTTGGGACACGGTGGGGCAGCAATCGGAACTGCGCGAGGTGGTGCAAGAACTTCAGAAGAAAGGAATCCGCAGCGCAGTATTCGTTGACCCGGTGGCAAAAATGGTGGAAGGCGCCAAACTTGCTGGGGCCGACCGGGTAGAATTTTACACCGGGCCATTCGCCCACGATTTCAAAAAAGACTCCGCCGAGGCTGTTCGGGCCTACACCGAGGCCGCTCAAGTAGCCAATGCCATCGGCATCGGCATCAACGCAGGGCACGACCTGAACTTGGATAATCTGCGCTTTTTCAAAGCGAATTGCCCCCAATTGCTGGAGGTGAGCATCGGCCACGCGCTCATTGCCGACGCGCTTTACTACGGGTTGGAGAATACCGTGCGGATGTACTTGCGGCAATTGGGTTGAGGTTTGCCCCAAAAAAAACGAGGGTGCTGTTTTGCAGCACCCTCGTCAGAAGAACTTTTATCGCAAGGTTGTTGGCCTATTGTTTCTCAAAAGTCCTGATGCCCAAGCCCCAGTTGCACAAAGCAGCGCCTGGGTGAACTGCCGCATCAGTAGCCGAAGGGAATTCATAAACCCTCCATTGCAGCGTGAGCGGAGCCATCGAGGCTATGGCCGGCCGGTGCTGCGCCTCATACTCAGCAGCCGTCAAGCCAGATGGCGCTGCTGGATTTACCAGCATCAAGCCACCGCCGCACAGATCGGTCTGAACCTTGAAAGAGAGGCTGTCGTTGCCGTTTACATCCTTGTAGTTGTACAACAAGTAAGGGTTTGGCCCCACAGCTGCTGCCCCGCCCGGATTGTACAGGAGATAAATCCCAGGCCCTACGGTGCCTATATTCAGCAGATAGCCGTTGGATGTTCTCTTAAAAGTCCCTACAAAACTGGTTGGCCCCGGATTGTTGTTCGGCGCGGCAATGACCACATCGCCGCGAAGCACGACTTTATAGCCGCCTTTGTTGAATTTTGAAACGGAGAAGCTGGAGCTGCCAGCGTTTATGGTATCGCCGAACCCTGCCAATTCCGACTTGAGTATTTGGATGGAGTCCATGCCAGTTTTGCCGCCGTAGCCACCTACGAAACCGTATATGGTGTCTACTGCCACGCCCAACACAGTGGGAAGGTCTGTAAAGAGCGAGCTGTTGCCCTCTCCATAGATGTAGGGGCTGTTCAGGTTGGAGTAGGCGATGAATGGTATGGAAGCCTGTTGGGGCACCGAGTCTATTTCGTTGGTCTTGTCGCAAGCCACGAAGAATAGGAGGCAGCCGACCAAAAGCGAAGAGAGAAAAAGAAATTTATTTTTCATGTTCAAATTGAGTTGTTAAAAAGAGCATTCAACAGAGGTGACAAA
>JBJXFT010000377.1:0-3662 GCA_046155725.1 Saprospiraceae bacterium | reverse complement strand
TCGCCGTGCGCGGCGTGGGTGGTGCCGTCGGCGTGGGTGTGCGCTTCTTGTGCCGACAGGAGCGATGGCAGCAACAGGACACTGAGGAAAAGCAAGAGGTGCTTCATATTTTTGAATTTTAATTTTTTTGATAAAAAGTTGTCGCACAGTGGTGACACGACTCAAAGCCGTGTCACGAATTCGGTTTATTCGCCCAGCAAATACCGCATCCGCAAGCGGGCGGCATGGAGCGTGTTCAACTGCTCGGCGTACTCCCGCTGCACCGCGTAGGCTTCATCCAGCGTCCGCAGGAACGTGACGTAATCCAGCTGCCCGGCCTCGCGCATCCGCGTGGCCGCCCCGATGAGGGCGCGGCTGCGGGGCAGGGCTTCGCGCTGGTGGTACTGCACCCGCGCGAGGGCGGCGACGGCTTCGCTGCGCAGCCGGTCGAGTTCCATTTTCACGGCCCACTGCTGGGCTTCGGCGCGGCTGTTGGCGGCCTGGGCTTCGGCTTCGGCAGATTGCCGCCCCGCGCGATACTGGCCTGCCCAGAGCGGCACTCCGACGCTGGCCCGGAAGCGGTAGTCGAGCGGTGTGCTGCGCGGCCCCTGGTTGAGGTAGCCGATGGAGAAGTTGGGCAGGGCGCGGCTTTTCGCCAGACTGATTTGCCGCTCGGCGATCTGCGCCGCCTGTTGTTCGTAGGCGACCGAGGGGCTGGCGGCTGGGCTGTTTTGCAGCGCAAAATCGGCATCGTCGGGCAGCAGCGGCAGCAGGCGAAGGCCGAGTGTGTCGCCCGTCCACTGAGCCAGTTGGCGGCGCAGTTGCATGGCTCGCACCTCAGCCGCCAAGTGCTCTGAGCGGATGTTGCCCGCCTCGCTTTCAGCCATTGTTTTTTGTAAAAAATCTATCTCTCCGGCGGCGAACTGCCGCACGGCAGTGGCGGCGATGAGTTGGTACAGGCTGTCGCGCTCGGCCCACTGTCGGATTTGGTATTCAGCGACTTGGGCTTCCAAATACAGCGAGCGCACGGCGTAGCGCAGATCGTTTTCGCTCACGCGCTGACTGGCTTGGGCGAGGGCGGTTTCGGCCTTTGCCACTTGCTGCTGGCGGGCGTACACGGTAGGGAACTCGAAGGACTGCGACACGCCGATGGCGTAAAATTCCCCGGTGGGGCTTTCGGCGTTGACTTCGGGGTTGGGCAAGTGGAGCGCGGCTTTTTCCCCGTACCGCTTGGCCTGCACCTCGAGGGCCGCGGCGCGGGCAGCGGGGTGGTTTTGGAGGGCGGCGGCGACGGCGGCCTCGGGGCTGAGGGTGTTTTGGGAAAAAGCCGGGAGCGAGAGCAGGAGCAGCCCGGCGAGGGTCTTAATTTTTTGCATAGTTTTTTCTTTGTCAACGGCTTGCGCCGGTCATTGTATCTCCTTCGGCTTTTTGCCCGGCAAATAGTTCGCCCCGCTCACCACCGATTTCCCCGTCTCTTTTTCCAGTTCCTTGCGGGCATCGCCAGCAATCTTGCCGCCTTGGCGGGCGGCTTTTTGATTTTCCGTGAAGCCTTGTGGGTCTTTGGTTTTCACGATTTCGGTGGTGGCCGCTTCGCCGAGCATCGAGAATATCAGTTCGAGGTCAGTCATGTGGTCGCGCAGATTTTGGCTTTTCAGGCTTTTGATGCCCTTGTGCTCTGAGGGCGTGACCCCGAAAGTTGCTCTGGCGATTTCGGCCGTCAGGATGGAATATTCCCGCTGCTCCTGCACCCCGTGCTTTTGCCATTCCCCCGTCAGTTCCTCTCGGATAGCGATGCTACGCATCCTCCGCTCAATCCAGTCATCGGGGTAGCCTTTGGCCTTGTAGAGTTCGCGGGCGCGCTGGGTAGCGCGTTCGGGGTCTTCGATTTCCTGCATCCGCTCGTAGCCGACTTGGGCGAGCCACTGCTTGAAGGGCTCGGCTTTGGGCGAGGGGACGGACTGGATGATTCTGAAAAGCCCCTTGACCGTTGCAGCCTGGATTTTTCGCTTTTTCCCGTCGGCAGCCAGCATTTCAACTGGGGTACAAATTGTACCCCAGTTGGTATCCAGTGCAGGGTCGCGCTGACGCATTCGCTTCACGTACTGTTTCACGTCGGCGGAGTCAATCAAGATTTGAATGACATCCTGTACCGCGAAATACCATTGCTGCTCCGCCTCGTTCCAAGCCGAGCGGACGCGCTTCTCTTCGAAAAGTTTGATGTTTGACATATCGGTGCGTTTTTTTGAACAGCGAAGATACAAATTGTTTTACCGGGCTGTTGCACAAGTTTTCACAGCCACCGCCGCACTTTCTGGCAATACGCCGCATACGCCGCACCGTGTTTTTTCTTCAAAAATTCCTCTTCGAGCCGCACCTGGATTTGCACCAACGCCAGCCCGAGGGCCAGCGCGACCAGAGTCAGCAGATTGGGCATCACCAAAAACAGCCCAGCGAGTGTGGCTTGCATTCCGAGGAAAATCGGGTTGCGCGACAGCCCGAACAGCCCGTGCGTGATCAATGCTGTGTCGTTTTTTTCGTCAATGCCGATGCGCCAGGAGTCGGCCATGTGGATCTGAGCGATGCTTACCCAAGCCAAAGCAGCGAACAAAACCGCCGCTCCCGCCGTCGCTGACCAACTGGGCAAGGACAGCGGGAACAGCCAGTTCCGAGCCGTTTCCCTGCCCAACACCTGGGCCGCCCCGCTCAGAATCAGCCCAGCAAAAATGATTTTGAACAGCCGCCCGATGAAGTCGTGGGCCGAGTCGGTGTTGCTGAAGGTGAGCGGATTGATGCCCGTTTTTCGGTAAATGCGGTACGAGGGCAGCACGAACGTGAGGCCGACAATGAGGAGGATATAGGCGAGCAGGAGGATTTTCATTGTTCCGTAGCAGTGAGTTGCAAGTCGTCTTTGATGAATGATTTGGCCCCCGAAGCCCTCGAAATTTTCAGCCAAATGGGGCTGTCGGGGTCGGCGATGAGCCAATCTTTCAAAGCAGTGGCATCGCGGACGCAGCCCTGCAAAGGATGGAAGCAGGCTTTACCGCCGACGGTGATGTAGGGGTCGTAGGTGTCAATGCCTACGATTAGGGCGTGGAGGGTTGTTTTGGACATAGGTTGGAAGGTTTGAAGGGTTGGGGGTTGGAAGGTTTGGGGGTTGGAAGTCGTTTTAAAAATTTTTTTCGGCTTCGCCGAAAAGCAAAAAGTAAAAAGGGTAAAAGTTTAAAAGGATAAAGGGTTAGTAAGTTACCGGGCAAGACGGAAACCGATGAGGTCGGTCCCATAGTTAGTGAGGTCCCTGATGCGGCAGGCGGCCCGGCAATCGTCAGGAAGGTTGAGCCAGGACCCGCCACGAACCACGCGGCGCGAACTATCCCCGCCCGATGTCCAAGCCGAGGCATCTAATGGCGCGCCTTCGTAATTTTCGTGCCAATGGTCAGCGCACCATTCCCAAACATTGCCGCTCATGTCGTGCAGGCCCAGCGCGTTGGCTTTGAACTGGCTGACAGGGGTGGTTTTCTGGCGGTATTCGCCTGCGACGGAGTACACTCGCTTGTAGTCTTTTTTCACGTTGAAGTTTATGTCTTTTGGATTGGCGATGTCTTTGCCATTTCCAAAGCGCACTTTTTTCCCGCCTTCTCTGGCTGCATACTCCCACTCGGCTTCGGTGGGCAGGCGGTAATTCA
>JBJXFT010000375.1:0-4213 GCA_046155725.1 Saprospiraceae bacterium | reverse complement strand
GCTTACACTGGAACGGTTTGGCCGCCATAGACTTGTCAAAGGCGGCTGAGCAAGGTTTTTTGGGCAAAACCCCACCAATGGCGGGGCGGACGGGCACAACGATTACGCTAAGGCAGGGCAAATATAGACAAGGCTTTTTGGCGGCCAAGCCTTCGGTAGAAAAAATTTGTGTGAAGTGTCGGAAATGGGCGGACGGCATGGCGGCACCGCCAAAGCCTCCGCAATCGCTTCGATGTGACGTGTTCGCCACGACCGTCCCTTTTTAATCCAATCTTAATTTTTGTCGGCTTTGGAAGCGGATACCTTTCGCAGCGATTTATAGTCAGTTTAGAGTGGTTTAGAAAGTTTAGGAGGATCGCCTTGCCCCGACCAACAACAGGGCAAACAGTAGAATCGTCCGAACCTATCAGGCAGAAACAAAAAAACGTCACGCCCGGGGGCGTGACGTTCCTTTGTTCACAGTATTCGAAAGCACTAACGAACCACGTTGAGTTTCGCCACATGGGCGCGGCCCGTCCCTTTGTCTTCCAAACGGACAAAGTACATGGCCGGCGGAAGCGGCGACACGTCGAGGAAGAACACATTGGCATCCTGTTCCACCCGCACGTTGGTGGCCGACACGAGCGAACCGCCGAGGCTGTGCAACGTGAGCCGAGCGTCAAATGCGCCATCCGTATTGCTAAACCCTATTTCTGCCTGAATGCTGGCGGGGTTCGGGAAGATGGTCAAAGGTTTCTCTTTCAAATAAGCGTCGTTCGTGCCCACCGTCACCGGCAGGTAGCAGTCGGGGCTGACGATGGCGGCCGAATCCACGAGCGGCATCTTGTTGAAACCCTCGAACATGGTGTCGGTAAGTACGCCCTCGCTCGCGCCGAGCCAGTCTTGCAGCAGCGTGGTGAACACTTGGCGGTAGTCGAACTGCGCTCCCTGCAACTGATTATCGTTGGTCAGGTTGGAAAGATTCACGTTGGTGCCCTGCACGCCTGCGGCGATGTTTTTGCCAAAAACAAACATGGGCGCGAGGGTGCCGTGGTCGGAACCGTCGGAACCGTTTTCTTTGGCGCAACGGCCAAACTCCGAGAACGTGCAGGCCGTCACTTGGTCGGCAATTCCCAAGCCCTCCAGGTCGTCCATAAAGTTTTTGATGGACTCGGCGAGGTCGAGCAATAGATTGGCGTGGTCGCCCACAGCCGGCGTTCCGCCGTCCACCTGCGCATTGTGCGTGTCGAACCCGCCCAATTGGCAGAGATAGATTTTGGTCTTGCAACCGCCCTTGATGAGCCGCGCCACGGTCTGGAGTTGGGGGGCAAAACGGCTGCCGTTGGTGGTGGCATAGTTTGCCAAAAAGTTAGACCCCGCGTTGAAAACCTGCGTGATGCGCTGCGCATAAAGGCTGGTGCTTTGCTCCACGCCCATGATGAACTCCAACTCTGTGCCGTGCTCCGAATCAGGCACGTTGGCAATGGGCGCGCCACCGATGGTCTGAATGAGCGAGTAAAAGCCCGATGCGTCCTGACCGCTCAGGTTGAGGACATTCTGGTGTTCGCTCTCTGTGTGGAAACCCAACGAAGTGCTTGGGTCTCCTACCTGGATGCCGAGCGGATCGGGCATCTCGGCTGTTGGCACCCCTACGACTTCGGGGAAGAAAGATTGGAGCGCGCGGCCCATCCAGCCAGATTTGAGGCTGTTGTTTGCAATGGTGCCATCGCCGCCAGAGAGCCAAAGGTCAGTGCCTTTGAAGTGGCTCTGGTTCATGCTTTCGTAGCCCACGCCTTGCACCACCGCAGCCCAGCCTTTTTCGTACAATTCTTTGATTTTCAAAAACGATGGGTGAATGCCCACCTGTTCGTTGTTGCCCAAAGTGGTGTCCAGATTGATGGCCGCACTCTCCGGCAAACCAATGGTGGGGCGCAGGTTTGCGTAGGTGTCGTATTGGTTGATGGGGATGAGGGTGTTGAGGCCGTCGTTGCCGCCTTTGAGTTGGATGAGCACGAGCACACGGTCTTCCACGCCCTCGCAACTGCTGAGCAGCCGGGCCATTTTGCTGTTGGCGAATGGCCGCATGGCCGTCCCGTTCACCACAAACGGCGTGACCGTAGCGGCAGGGAATATTTTGAGAAAATTTCTGCGTTTCATAATTGTAGAATTTGATAATGGTAGAATTTGATAATGAGGTAATGAAGGAATTGGAGAAAGGTGGAGATTGTCGCCTTGCCCTAATGCCCCATTATCACATTGCCTAATTGTCCAATTATCACATTAAAAGGTTTGATACTCGGGTGAATAGAGGATTGCCTTGATCAGCCGTTCGAGCCAGAGCGTGACCTCCGAGGCATCGTTGGTGTTCAGGTAATTCTGCCATTCGTAGGTCCAGTCGGCGGGCGGCAAAGTGTCGAGGAAAACCTGAATGTGGAAATAGTTGAAACGGTCGGTGTCCACTTCTTCGGGCAGCAGGTATTTGAGCAAGCCTTCCACCAAAATTTGAGAATCCAGCGCATTGGAAATCGCGCCGCTGTTCTTGACCCAAGGCGCTATGTCGAGCTTGGTGCCGAGCGCTTGGTTGACAGACCCGCCGATGGTGAGTTTGCCAGACAAGAACATCTCCGGCATCTTGTAGCGGGTGATGATGGTGCTGGAGTTGAACCACTGATGGCTGAAATCTGGGTCGGAATAGTAGGCCGGGTAGCCCGCCACGTCGGATGCGTAGAAGAGCGGCAAGTTGGCCGTTCCGAAAGCGCGTTGGAGCATCCCGCGCTCGAAAATCTGAAAATAGATAGCCGTGTTTGCTACCGGGTCGGGCAGCGGCATTCCGAAAAACGACATGGTTTGGTAGTTGAGTTCGAGCGGCGATTTGAGCATGCCGCCCACTATCTCGTCCACATTGTCAGAGTCGTCGGCATCGAAAAAGTGCTGGCTCTGGAGGAGTTGTTGCAGCACGGGCTTCACCTCAAAATTGTTGGCTACGAGCGTGTTGGCGAGCGGCACGATGATGTCGGTCTCGATTTCTGTCGTGATGTTGCGGCTCACGAAAGTGCGGTAGAGGCGGCGGCAAAGGTTTTTGGCCGTTTCTGGCTGCGCAAAAATCATGTCCACAAACGCCTGCAACTCCACCCACATACCTGCGGCGTTGGTGGCCCCGGGTATGACCGTGTTGTTGAATTTTGAAGAGAAGGTTTTGCTGCCCGTCGCGTGCTGGCTGAATTGGACATCCCCGCGCGGGATGCCCGTTTCAGCGTCTACCACATCGCGGTTGGCGCGGGTGCGAAAACCGGTGAGCACTTTGGCGGCCTCCACAATGTCGTCCTCCGTATAGTTCGTGTAGTCGCCCGGCCCGATTTGCGGGCCTTTCCCGATGGTGAAGAGTTCCAAAAATTCGCGGGAAAAATTCTCGTTCGGGTTGTTTTTCGTGTTTTGGGTATTGTTCAGATACACCAGCATGTTGTTGTCCACCACGAGTTTGTAGGCCAATTTTTTGAAATTGCCCAACGCGCCCCAGCGCATGAGTTGCAGGTAATCGAAGAAGCTGGAGCTCCGCGACGTGTTGGCAGTGGTCTGCATAAACTGGTGATAGAAGAACTGCATTTTGTGCCCAATGCCCGTGTCTCGCAGTGCCTCGTTGCACCACCAGATCATGATCCATCGGCGCAACACAAAATCGTCCGTAGGGACATTTGCTGGGCTGCCCGGGAGCGGCAGCAGCCAAGTCTCGACAAGCGACCCCTGCACCGCGAGGTCTTTGTAAATCGGTTGGCTTTGCTGGAGCGGGTTCAATTGGAGGAGCGAGGCAATGGCTTGGGCGGCGGTTTGCCCGGCCATAAGGTCCACTTTGGGCTTCGTGTAGTTGAAACTTACACGGCGCAGCAAGTGCGCAGCACGACGGTGGCCCAGCGAACCCGTCAAAGGAGAGAGTGATGCCATAGGTTGGGAAGGAATGATAAATGATGAATGATAAATGGTCGAGCGGGGAGGGACGGCGGCGGGTTTGACCGCTCGGCGGAACGCTGGTTTAACGATGTGTTTATATTTTTGAAAAGGAGTTTGGGTACAACTGTGCGAAGGATTTAGGAACGGGTGAATAATAACTTGTCAATTTGATGTGATTCCTTTTCACCCAAACTGCCCATCTTTTTGATTAAATAGCCCCACTATTCGCACAAAAAGATAGTTGTCTGGGCAAAAACGAACCTACCTGAAATCCACAAGTTATTATTCA
>JBJXFT010000368.1:0-9061 GCA_046155725.1 Saprospiraceae bacterium | reverse complement strand
CCAAGCACAACGCCCATGCAACGTCCAATTCTCATCGCCCTTTTGTTCGCCTTTTCTTTTTCGGCCTTCGGCCAAAAACTCTACCCCTTACAGGTCGCGGACGACAGCATTGCTTTCCGCCTGACGGTGCAAAACGGAATGCTCGCGCTCGCCGCACCCACCGATGGCGAGATTTTCAAAAGCAAAAAAGATTTCCCCACCCTCCTCGCACTGCGGCTCGAAGGAAGCGATTTGGTGCTGGCATACCAACCGAGAAAGGCTGCGGACGCGCTTTCGTACAACCTATCGCTGCGCCTGCAATTGCCGGACGGCCAACAAATCAGCCCATTGGCCTACGAGGTTTCCGATGCCGAGCAGTCTGCGGGGCTGCGCCGATTTGTTTGGCGGGACGTGGCAGAGCAATTGCCCGATTTCAACGAAACTTATGTCCTCCGCATCCGCCGTTCCCTGATGGGCGCGGTCAATTGCGAAGGCCCTCGGCCCACATTTACCCTGAAAAAACGGCTGCCCCATTACGCCGCAGGAGGTGTTGGGCTGGTGCTCGTCGGCTTGGGACAATTGTACCGCAACCAGCGCGACGGCTACTACACCGATTACCAGCAACGCTGGGCCGATGGCCTTCCCGCGCCAGAAGAGACCAGCAATGCATTGAAAACTGCCAAAGAAAAAGACCGGGCTGCAAGCATCTGTACCTGGACGGGGCTGGCAATCCTTGGCGCCGACGCGCTGCTGTACACTTGGAGAGGCTTGAAAATCAAAAAGAGGCAGAAGGTGTACGACAAGTTTTGTGGCACTTCTACTTCTTTCAACATCCGGCCTCAATGGTTGCCCGGTTCGGGTCTGGGCATTGCGGTCATTGGCACTTGGTGAGCACACAAAATTCTCGATTCAATATGAAACACTTGGCCCTCCCATTCGCCCTCCTCTTTTTTACCCTTCAAGCCACAGCGCAAAACGCCCCCACTTGCTACGCCGATTACCGCAGCAAAGGGCTTGAACTGATGGCAAAAAAGAACTTTGGCGAAGCCATCAGCCAATTCGTGGCTGCTTTGGTGACTTGCAAAGAACTCCCAGCGAACAACGACTTGGCCCGCTTGGTGCAAGAAGCCAAAGAGACTTGGGTGCGAGAACTGCAAGCCTCCTCGGAGCGCGAGCGCAAAGCATATCTGGAAGCCATCGCGGCCAAAGACGTGGCTGAAAAAGCCCAATCAGAAGAGAAAACCGCTCGGCAAGAAGCCGTGAAAAACGCGGAAGAAGCCTACAAGCGCGGGGTGAAAGCCGAGTCGCTCCGGCTGGCGCTTTTGGCCAGCATGATGCAGGGCAAGGGCAAAGTTTCTGACGCGGTGCTGTTGGCTTGGATGGCTCTGCAAATGTCGGGCGAACCCTTGCCGCCTTTCGGGGTGCGGGCATTCAGCGAGGCAGTGCGCGACTCGTTTTCCGTGAATATTTTCAACAGCCCCAGCCCGGTCGCTGCCATGCGGTACTTGCCCAGCGGCCAGCGGCTTTTGCTGGAAACCGCCGACCATACCTTTTTTGTGCTCGGCATGGGCAGCCAACCCAGCATTACCCAACTGCCCGGAAACCTTGCAGGCGTGGTGCCTGCCAATGACCACGATTCGCTTTTGGTATGGGAAGGTGGCGCAAACACGCTGCGCGTTTTGAGGCCTGATGCTACGCTCGTTGCCACCCTGACGGGGCATGGCGAGGCGGTGCGCGATGCCGTTTTTGCCCATGGAGATGCGCAAATCTTGTCTTGCTCGCGCGACAACACGGCACGAACCTGGGATTTGAATGGCAATCAAACGGGTGTTTTGCAAGGCCACACAGCCCCTGTGCAAGAAGTGCGCGGCTTGGCCGAGGGTGTGGGCGCAGTTACCCGGTCTTCTGACGGAACGGCAAAAGTGTGGATGGAAAAAATCTGCATCAGCCAGCGGTTTGGGGGTGAAAACGCTTTTGTGCGCAGCATCTCGACCAATGATGCGCCAGCTCGAATAGCCGTGGTTTTTGCCGACGGCAGCGCGGGGCTTTTTGACGCAGAAGGCAAACAATTCAAAGACTTCGGGACGGGAATAAAAGAGTTGCTGTGTTCAGGCACCAGCCTCGTGGCTGCCCGGTCAGAAAAAAGCGTTCAACTTTTCTCGACGGCCATGGGCGCGCCCTTGGCCACTTGCCCGCACCGCGCAAAAGTGTTGGGCATGAGCCTCCAGCAAGGACATTTGCTCACTTGGGCGGACGACAATGTGGTGCGGCTTTGGAAAACTGATGGATCTAAGCCTCCAGAATTTAGCGGCCACCGGGCTGCTTTGGTTTCTGCCGTATTGTCCCCAGACGGGAAACACCTCCTCAGCACTTCAAAAGATGGAACAGCAAAACTTTGGGACATGGAGGGCAACATCGTGTCGGAATGGCTCATTGGCACAAACAGCCCTGCGCCCGCTCTTTTTTCGCCCGATGGCCAGCACATCTTGGTGGCCTCCAACGGCGGGAAATCCGTCATGCTCGCGCCAATACCCATGTTGGTTTACCAATCGGTGCAGCCCGCGAAGGTGATGCAGTCGCCGCAATGGGCGGCGGCGGTGGCGGCGCACAACATCCAATTTTTGGAGGTGCTGAAACAGGGACAGTGATATGGTGGGTTTAGAGTGGTTTAGGGCGGTTTAGAAAGTTTAGAGGGTTGAGATAGCGCGGCATATAAACCACCCGCACTTTCCGACCTTTGCGCCATGCAAACCGTCCGTTTCCAAGACCTCGGCCTGATGCGCTACCAAGCGGCCTGGGATTTCCAGACTGCATTGCACCGCCGTTTGGTGGAAAACAAATTGGCCAACAGGCATTTGCTTCCCAAAACCTATCCGCAGGAACATCATCTCCTTTTTGTCGAACACCCTCCCGTTTACACCCTCGGCAGGAGCGGCTCGATGGGAAACCTCCTGCTCTCGGAGGCCGAACTGGCTGAGCGCGGCATCGAGTTTTTTCCCATCAACCGGGGCGGCGACATCACTTTCCATGGCCCCGGCCAAATCGTCGGCTACCCTATCCTCGACCTCGAATGTTTTTTTACCGACGTTCACCGCTACGTGCGCAACATCGAGGAAGTCATCATCCGCACTATCGCTGAATATGGGATTGAAGGAATCAGGATAAAGGATTACACGGGGGTTTGGGTGCAGTCAATGGTCAACGGTCAACGGTCAACGCTAAAATCTGCGCCATCGGCGTTCACCTCTCGCGCTGGACTACCCTCCACGGCTGGGCTTTCAACGTGAACACTCCGCTCGAATACTACGGCCACATCGTGCCCTGCGGCATTGCCGACGAGGACAAGGGCGTGACTTCGCTGGCGCAATTGCTCGGACACGAAGTTGATTTGCAAGAAGTGAAAGGGAAATTGAAACGGCATTTTGGGGAGGTTTTTGAGTGCGAATTCGATGAGTCGTCAGACCACAACACGAACTTCATCTGACAAATAAGTGGGAGAAGCACCTATTTTTGCCAATCAAATTCCACCACTTTTCATAAAAATGCTCAACATGAAAAAACTCATTTTGCCCATCCTGCTCCTCTCCGCTTTTGCGACATTTTCCCAAGAATCGTCTGTTCGTTTTATCGAAGTAAGCGGTACTGCGGAGCGCAAGGTTATGGCCGACGAATACTTTTTTTCGGTCACCGTAATACCCGGAGAGGCTTGTCAAATCCCCAAAAAAGGTCGTGATTGGGAGAAACAATTGAAAGATTGCAAGGAGGAAAATGACAAACTGATCGCTTCACGGGAATCAATCTTGGATGCCATATCGGGTAGTTATGCTGGCAGGATTATGAAACTGAGCGGAGGCCCTATTGACAAGTATGGGAGGCCATCCATAAACTACAAGTTTTCATGCCGATCATACTCCGATTTTCAAGATTTTGAGGACAAATTGAGGGAAATCGAAAAGGCATTCACCATTGAGATGCAGTATGCCTTGAGCAATTCTTCGGTACAAATCATGGAAGAACTGACCCTCGAATCCCTGACGAATGCAAAAGAAAAAGCCGTGAAAATGTCTGCTGCTCTAAACGAGCGGGTGGGTGTGGCCTTTCATATTTATGAAGATGAGCCAATTAGCACAATCACCGGAGGGCTTAAAAAATTATTGGCGGGCGAAATGTCCAAAAGAGGAGACTATCAATCCGGCGGCCCCTCCTTTCTGCCAAACAGCGATGGCAAACTTTATTTCAGCAAAACCGTGTACATCCGCTTTGTCCTGCTTTAACCGATCCAAGCAGGCTAAACCTTGTTGGCTTTGAAAACCTCGTAGGTTTTCAAGTCTAACTACCTTCGCACTTTCACCCGCCATAGCCTTGGCGAAGGCGACGCTCTCACCCTCTCACGGCCTCTCACACTCTCACACTCTCATGGGCGACATACACTTGATAGACGACTGGAAAAACGAACAACAAGAATGGCTCGAAGCCCTCGAAGAAGTCATTGAAAGTCAGGGCAAAGCCCGCTCGGAAGAACTCTTCCAAGCCCTCCGCCGAATGCTCGCCCGCCACGGTGCAGCCACGGGCGGCTCGGCGCTCAACACGCCCTACATGAATACCATCGCGCCGGAAGACCAGCCCGCCTACCCCGGCGATCTGGAACTCGAACAGCGCATCGAAAACATCATCCGTTGGAACGCCCAAGCGATGGTGCTGCAAGGAGAGGACAAACATCTATCTCTCGGCGGCCACATCGCCACCTACGCGGCTTCGGCTACCATGACCGAAGTGCTGTTCCACCACTTCCTGCGCAAGCGTTCGGCAGATTATGGCGGCGACCTGTTCATGTTCCAAGGCCATGCCTCGCCGGGCATTTACGCCCGCGCCGTGTGGGAAGGCCGCTTGAAAGAACAACAAATCGCCGACTTCCGACAGGAGATTTTGGGCGGGGTTTCCAGTTACCCGCACCCCCGCCGGATGCCCAAGTTTTGGCAGGCCCCCACCGTGAGCATGGGCTTGGGCCCTATGACCGCCATTTATCAGGCGCGCTTTATCAAATACCTCGAATCACCTCGGGGCACTGATAAGGAACCTTTGCCACCTTTGAAACCAAAAAACGGAGGCAAAGTCTGGCACTTCATCGGCGACGGCGAAATAGACGAGCCAGAAATCTACGGCACCATCGGCCTCGCCAGCCGAGAGAATCTGAACAACCTGATTTTCGTGGTGCACTGCAACCTGCAACGCTTGGACGGCCCTGTGCGCGGCAACGGCAAGATTCTCCAAGAAGTGGAAAGGCACTTTTTTGGAGCGGGCTGGGAGGTGATAAAAGTGGTGTGGGCCAGCGAGTGGGACGAATTGCTGGCAAAAGACGAGGAGGGCCTTTTGCTCGCTCGTTTTGACCGCATGGTGGACGGCCATTTTCAGGAAATGTCTTCTATGAACGACGGTGCCTTTGTTCGCAAAATGCTCATCGGCCACCACAACGGCAAAGAAATCATCCATGATGACCTGAGCGATGGCATCGCGGCGCTATTGGAAAGTTATTCCGACGATCAATTGAAAAATATGCGGCGCGGCGGCCACGATGCCACCAAGGTTTTTGCGGCCTACGCACGCGCCGTTCGTTCCGACAAGCCCGTGGCCGTTATCGTCCAAACCGTGAAGGGCTATGGCATGGGCAGATTCGGCGAAGGCAAAAACACCGCTCACCAAACCAAGGCGCTCAAAAACGTTGATCAAGAAAAGCTGCGCCGCGTGGAGAGCAAGAACCGATATCAAATCCCGATCAACGACGAAGAGGCCATGCAGGCCAAATTCTACTTCCCCGGCCCAAAGGAGCCTGAGACCAAATATCTCTTGGAACGGCGCAAAGCGCTGGGCGGGTCTCTGCCAGAGCGTTCGGATGTTTTCGAAAAATTTGCACTCCCCAAAATCTCCATTTTTGAGAAACAACTACGGCCTGCATTGGATGCCAAACTTGTGTCAACCACCGGTGCGATGGTTGCCATCATGGACCAACTCATCAAAAACCCGGAAGTCGGCAAATACATCGTGCCCATTGTGCCTGATGAAGCGCAGACCTTTGGCATGGAGCCTCTGTTCAGTTCGGCGCAGATTTGGAATCAGAAAGGACAGCTCTACAACCCCCTCGAAATCGGCATTTCGGTCATAAAATACAAAGAATCCGTCACCGGCCAAGTGTTGCAAGAAGGCATCAACGAGGACGGCGCAACGGCCAGTTTCACTGCCGCCGGAACGGCCTACGCCCTGCACGGCATCCCGACCGTGCCGTTCTACATCTACTACTCCATGTTCGGCTTCCAGCGCGTGGGCGATATGGTGTGGGCGGCTGCCGACATGATGGCCAAGGGCTTCTTGCTCGGCGGCACGGCGGGGCGCACCACGCTCAACGGCGAAGGGCTTCAGCACCAAGACGGCCACTCGATCCTCATCGCACAGACGGTGCCTTCAGTGCTGACCTACGACCCGGCCTTCGCTTACGAACTGGCGGTCATCGTGCATGAGGGCCTGCGGCGGATGTATGTGGAAAACGAGGCAAAAATCTATTACATCACCCTGTACAACGAAAACCTGCAAATGCCAGCGATGCCCGATGGGGTGGAAGAAGGCATCAAACGAGGGCTTTACCGCTACCAAAAATCTGCTGCGAAAGGCGGCGCTAAAGCCCACCTCATCGGCTCTGGCGTGATCATCAAGCAAGTGCTGGAGGCTGCCGAAATCTTGGAGAAAGAAGGGGTCAGCACGGACATCTGGAGCGCGACTTCTTGGACAGAACTCTACCGAGACGCGGTTTCCTGCGAGCGTTGGAATATGCTGCACCCCGGCGAATCAGAGCGTGTGCCCTTCGTGCAGCAGCAATTGAAAGGCGAAGAAGGTGTGTTCGTCAGCGCGAACGACTGGGTGAAACTGACGGCTGGCCAACTCGCTCCTTGGATGCCTTCGGCCTTCACCGCGCTCGGCACCGACGGCTTTGGCCTCTCGGAAAGCCGCAAAAGCCTGCGCGACTATTTTGAGATTTCGCCCAAATACATCGCCTTTGCCGCCGTGCGCCTGCTGCACAAGCAGGGCAAAATCAGCGATAAGGCGGTGAAAGAGTTTATGAAGAAATATGGGGTGGAGAGCGAGAAGGGGGAGCCGATGGGGGTGTGATTTCTGGCTTTTATAGATAAAAACAAAACGCGGGGCATAGCCAATTGGCTATGCCCCGCGTTTTTTCGTTCAAACCTCCTCTTATTTCAAACTCAATTGTGGACGGGTGGGGTGCAATGGGTTGACTTTCAATTCCTGCAATTTCATGTCAATCACTACATCCATCGCTTCCATGGGGATAGCACCGAGCAAAACCTCCGTGTCATTGCCGGGCAACACCACGGCCTCGGTGACGGTGCGGCGGTTCTCAAAACGGATTTCGATGGGGCCGACGACTTCTAACTCTATCACTTCGCCCGTGGCGATTTCCGCAAACTGGTGATCGGTGACCGACAAATCAAGCTGTCGACGGATATTCTCGTTGATCGCCAGCATATAAGCCCCCGTGTCCACCAAAGCCATAACTGAAATCTTTTTGACATCTTTGGCAGACATTTTTTTGCGGCGGAACAAGTCAAGATCAGCGGCGTTGAAAAGTTCGATATTGGTTCGGATGATGCCCATGGCGTAGAAATTTTTCTTGCAAACTTACAGGAAATCTGCTGAAAAGACATCAAATCCTTTCTGACCCAATGTGCAATCCCCCACCCAAAATCTTCGTTCCTGCGCAAATTTTGAATCCATTCATATGCGCCAAACACTTTCCCGCCTTCCGATTGCCCCCCTTTTTATCCTCTCATTTCTTTTTTTTGTCACCCTGCAAACGGTCTCTTCACAAGAACAACTCGGCATGCGCCTCGAACGCTACGCCGGGATTTACGGCGCGGGCATCAACCCCGCCAACACCGCCTTCACCCCGCACAACTGGGAAGTGAGCCTCTTCAACGCCGACCTTTTTTTTGAAAACAGTTACGCTTACCTGCGCAACACCAGCCTCCAAAACGCCCTGCGCAACACCGACAAAATCGTTTCGCTCGCCGACACCTCCGTCGAAAACCCGCCTGCCCGCGACGCCATTCTCCAAGATTTTTTTGACGGAAGCCGCAAAATGCACTTCGTGACGCAGGTCCGCGTGGCAGGCCCCGCGGTCAGTTTTCGCTTTGGCGGAAAGAACGTGGTCGGCCTTACCACGGCGTTTCGCACAAATGTTTCGGCTTACCGAATCCCCGAAATCCTCGCCTACCCTACTGTTTCCAATCTCCCTCGAAATCAAGCCATCAACATCCCACCCGTAGGAATCGCAGGCATGGTATGGGGCGAGATCGGTTTGCATTACAGCCGATTGGAAGAAATGGGCGATATGCAAATGGCTTGGGGCGTTTCGCCCAAAATCCTGCTCGGCTACGAGGGTTTTTTCTCTCGCGCCCAGTCCAATTTTGATTACACGCAGCGCAACGGCGACACCGTGGCCTTTGGCAGCGCAAAATGGGACTACGCGCTCACGACGGCCAATCTCACCGACAATGCTGACGACGCGGGGCTTAAAAGACAAGGTTCGGGCTTTGGCCTCGACCTCGGCGTTTCGTGGGCCATGCCTGCTGGCGACGAAGCAGGTGGCTATGTCTGGCGGGCGGGCGTTTCGCTTGTGGACTTGGGTTTCATGCGCTTCAAAAATACCGCTCAGCGACACCATATTGAGTTCGATACTTTGCTGACGGTCAGCGACGCGGATTTCCCGCAGCGCGACAACGCCGACGATCTGCTGCGCGACGTGAGCCGCGCTTTTCTTGGCGACAGTGCGCTTTCCCTACAAAAAAGGGCTTTCGGGATCGGCTTGCCCACGGCACTTTCGGCGCAGTTTGATGCGCGCATTGCCCCCATGTTTTATGTCGCGGGAGTGCTGGTGCAGCGGGTACCGCTCTCCAAATACAGCGTGAAACGCCCCAGCACTTTGGCCGTGGTGCCGCGATTCGAGCATCGCTGGTTTTCCGTTTCGCTGCCTTTGGTGGTGGACGATTGGCGGACGTTCCGGGCGGGAGCGGCC
>JBJXFT010000195.1:0-3080 GCA_046155725.1 Saprospiraceae bacterium | reverse complement strand
TGTCTTTGTGGCATTCGTTGCAAAGCAGGGTGGCGACTTTTGCACCACGCTCCACGCGGATACTGTCAGGGGCCACTTTCAGGTTGGCGATGTCGGGCGTGGGCGCGTAGGTGTAGGTCGGGATGCCCCGAAAAGAGATGCACGCGACGGCGATGCCGACGAGCAGCACTACCGCGCCGAGCGTGTAACCGAGGATTTTGAACAGGCGTTTCATAAAAAGTTGGAACGTTTTAGATGGTGATGGAAAAGCATCTGGTGAGCGGCAAAACTACAAATGCTGAAAAATTTCCGACTCAGCCCAGCACCTCGTTCACGCGCTCCCGGTGGTCGGTCAGCCACGCCTCGAACGTGCGGATGGCTGGGTAAAGCCCCCGGCTTTCGGCTACTTCCTGGCTGCGGCTGGGGATGTAGAGCCGTTGGAAATCGAACATGGCCGCCAGTTCTTCGGCACCTGGGAAGCCGAAAGACGCGAACACTTCGCGGGTGAAATGATTGTAGCGCACGGTTTTGCCCAGCACTTGGGTCATGGCCTCGGCGTAGGCGGCACCCGGCAGGTCGTCGCCGAAGATGCCCAGCACCCTGCCCCGGAACGCTTCGGGTTTTTCAAAAATACGCGCCACCACGCCGCCCATGTCTTCCACGCCTACACCGCCGAGGGGGGTGTCGCCCTGCGGGAAACCGAAGTAGTAAGCACCGTCTTCGCCTTTTCGGGGGATGAAGTAGCTCAGGAAGTTTTCAAAATAGTAGCCCACATGGACGAAGGTGGTGTCCGGTTTGAGCGAGCGGGCGTAGTCTTCCAGTTCGGCTTTGATGTCGCAGTGCGGCACCACGTGCGTGCCCTTGCTGATGCGCTGGTAGCCGGGCAGGGTGCTCAGCACGAAGTTGGGCGTGCCGCTCTCCGCGACGGCCTCGATGAGGTTGCGGCCCTGCTGGAGTTCGCCGCCGAAGTGCTCCCAGAAGTTGGTGACGCCAAAAACGCCTGCGCAGCCCTGGAGCGCGGTCAGCAGGCTTGGCTTGTCCGAGAGGTCGCCGGACACGATTTGCGCGCCCGCATTTTGGAGTGCTGTGGCGGCTGGGCTATCGGGCTTGCGGGTGAGGCAGCGCACTTGAAATGCGCCGGTTTTGAGCAGGTGTCGGGCGACGCTGCCGCCCTGTGCGCCAGTGGCGCCGATGACAAGGATGGTGGGTTGAGTGTGCATGATTGCGTTGAAGAGTGAGATTCAAAGTGTTTGCAGCCAAGCCAGCAGGTCATTTTTGGCCTTTTCGCTTCCTGGCTCTTCGATGATAAAATGTCCGCTTTCGGGATATTCGAGCAGCGTGGCGCGCGTACGCCGGGCGGTATATCGGTTCAAACCCATGGAGACGATGCGGTCTTTGCCAGCCGCGATACAAAGCACCGGACAGGGCAATCCTTCACTTTTCAACCGTATCGCGCCAAAGAGCATCTGCCGATAGACAATGCCCGATTCGTGAAGCACTTTCTTTGCCACCCGCTTGGCATCTTCTTCGGGCATGGCGTTCAGCGCGACGTAGCGCAGCCCAGCATAATCGGGCATTATTGGATTTCCGAAAATGATGCCGGGCATCAGCGGGGCAAAAGAAGGCAGCGAGCCAAGCTGCGCGGTAAGCATTGCGGGCGGCGCCGTGCAAACCAATACCACCGCTTCGGCATGGCCTTCTTCAGCCGCTTTCATGGCAAGCAGACCGCCGAGGCTGTGACCGACCAGGATGGGCTTTCGCTCGCAGGCTTTTACCTGAGCCATCACATCGTCGAGGTAATTCTGAAACTTCAAGCCCTTCGCGTTTTCCGGGGCAAGGCCATTGCGGCCACGACGCGAAAGGGCAATCGCGTCATAGCCCTTTTGAGCAAAAAAGTTTGCCCAGTTTTCAAAATTGCTGTGGTCTGCAAAGGCGCCGTGCAGGAAAAGCAAGGGTGGTCGCTTCTTCTCCGCGTCGCCATAAGCGGCGAAGCCAGGAAAGCCGGCCAAGGTGATGTTGTGCAGGGAGTGCATGATTTTTTATATCAGAATGATGAACACAGAAGTTGTGGCACACCGACGAGGGTGCCACAACTTTCTACTGATAAGTTCAGTTCGAAAATGCCGCTTCGAGGTTCGTAAAATCACCCGTGGATTTCCAACTGGTTACTTCACCTGCGTCATTGAATGTCCACGCGAAAAGCATGTCAATGCTGAACGCTTTGCCCGTTGCCCGAACAATGCCTTCCTGATGTACGTCATGCTGGAGTTGATTGCCTGATTCCCGGAAATTGGAGGGTGCGATGGCGGTTGTTTCGGAAGTGCCGCCGAGTTTCTGAAAATACTCCATGGCACCCGCCTTGCCGTGGTATGTACCCCCGACGGGTGTGTTAGATGTGTTTTGAAAAACAACGTCGTCAGCCAGTTTGGCGAGGATTCCGGGGATGTCGCCTTGGCCAAAGCAGGCGAACATTTGTTCGATGGTGGATAGGTTGTTGGACATAAGTTGAGAAAGTTGAGAGGGTGAAGGATGCAGAGGGAACGATGAACTATAAACGATAAACGATGAACAACTCAACCCATTGAATCGCAAGAATTTGAGTAGCATTTCGCTTCCTTTATTTCCTACTCGTTCCAGAGAAAGGAGTGGGGTTGTTGAGGTTCAAGTGGTGGCACACCTCCGAGGTGTGCCACCACTTTTTCAAGCCTACTTCGCCGGAGCCTCTGCGGGCGGCGCGGGCATCAGTCCCAACTGCCGCATCAGCGAACCCGAATCTTGATAGTTGTGGATGGAGGCAATCTTGCCGTTCATTACGCGGTGGGTTTCACAGACGATGAACTTCACCTTTTTGCCCGTGGGCGGAATGGTGCCGCCAGGCCCTGCGAGCGGGCCGGTGTGGGTGCCTTCGCCCTCAAATTCGAGCGCAACATAGCCGTCGCCGCCCTCGAACACGTTGGTGTGCTTGATCACGAGGTCGGGGAACGCTGTTTTGAAGCCCGACATAAAATTGCGGAATTCGTCCTTGCCGTTGAAAGTCTGCCCCGTGGCATAATTCACCACTTGGATGTTGTCTGCAGCGAGGTTTGCCACTTCTTCAAATT
>JBJXFT010000353.1:0-5839 GCA_046155725.1 Saprospiraceae bacterium | reverse complement strand
TCTTCGTAGAGCAAATTCCGCTCGCGGGCAGCGTAGTCCACCGTGCCGGAAGGAATGCCGCGTTCGAGGCAGATAAAAAATTCGAGGATGTGCCGAAAGTGCTGGCCCAAGGTGCTGCCGTCAAATTCTGGCAAGGGCTGGCGGTATTCGTGCGACTCGATTTGGTCGAGCAGGTCGGTTATTTGATGGATGGTGAGCAGGATAGCGTCTTTCGCTTGCATGGAGATTGCCTTTCAGAAAGGGTTGGAAGAACTTAGCGGCGTAAAAATAGTTACGATTCCCAGCATCTCTCCGATTCGCCCCACATTTGCAGATACTTGTCGGGGCTATGACTGCTTCCCTTTCCACAAGGCATCCGCAAACATGGCTTCTGTTGTTCTCCCGCCTCCTTTTGTCCGCCAAATGCAAGCCCTGCTCGGTGCCGAATGGCCTGCGTTCGAGGCCGCCCTGCAAGCCCCGCTGCCCGTGAGCATTCGTCATAACCCTGGCAAACCCCTCTCACGCTCTCACCCTCTCACCTTCTCACATATCCCATGGCACCCGCACGGTTTTTATCTTTCCGAACGGCCCGTTTTTACGCTCGACCCTGTTTTTCATGCCGGGGCGTACTATGTGCAGGAGGCTTCTTCGATGTTCCTCTATGAGGTGTTGAGGCAGGCTGTTGATTTCTCCCAAAGATTGAAAGTCTTGGATTTGTGCGCCGCGCCGGGCGGGAAAAGCACGCTATTGGCTGGGATGCTGGGCGAGGGCAGTTTGCTTGTCGCCAACGAAACCATTCGCTCGCGCACGGCTCCGCTGCGCGAAAATCTGGAACGCTGGGGCAGCCCCAACGCGGCCGTCACGAGCGGCGAGGTAGAAGCATTGGCCGAAATGGATGGCTGGTTTGATGTGGTGCTGGCCGATGCGCCGTGCAGCGGCGAGGGGCTTTTTCGCAAAGACCCCGACGCGGTGCGCGAGTGGTCATTGCCTCATGTGGAGTTTTGCGCCGGGCGGCAGCGGCGCATACTTGCGGGGGCGGTGCAGGCGCTTGCGCCGGGCGGCATTTTGGTATTCAGCACTTGCACCTACAATGCGCAGGAGAACGACGGCAACGCCGCCTGGCTCGCCAAAACTTTTGACCTTCTCCCAATTGGCTTGAAAATCCCCGCCGAGTGGGGCATTGCACAGACTGATTTTGGCTGGCAATTTTACCCGCACCGCTTGCGGGGCGAGGGGTTTTATGTCGCAGCATTTCGGAAAAAAGAGGGCGAAGCCAAAAAGCACACGCTCCCTGCGGCATTCAAAAACATAAAACCATTGGCCAAAAACTTGGTGCCGCAAGCGACGGCTTGGCTGTCGCCGGAGGCTGAGGCGCGTTTTTTCCAAACGCCTTCTGGCGAAGTGTTGGCCTTGCCTGCGGGGCTGGAAGGGGAGTACCTTTTGCTCGACAAGTTTTTGAAGGCCAAATGGTTTGGCACCAACATCGGCGAATTCAAAGGCAAGGATTTTGTGCCGAGCCACGCGCTGGCGTTGAGCCAATGGGCTTCGCCCGATTTGCCCGCCGTAGATTTGGGCCGCGAGCAAGCCTTACTTTTTTTGAAAAAAGAAACCTTTGAGCCGCCGCCCGACGCGCCGCGAGGCTGGGTGCTTGCGCGTTTCGAGGGGCTGAACCTTGGCTGGCTGAAAATCTTGCCTAACCGCCTGAACAATTACCTGCCGCAAGAACGGCGGATTCGGATGGCAATTTGAAGGTTTGAAGGTTTGAAGGTTTCTGGTTTGGAGGTTTGAGAAACACTGTTTAACCTTCAAACCTTCAAACCTTCAAACCCCCAAACCAGAAACCTTCAAACCTTTTCTACCTTTGCCCGACTGCCCCAACCCGTATTTGTCTCATCTTTTGGCTTATCCTATACTCGGCATGACAATCACTGCCGCTCAAATCGCACACTACATCGGCGGCACGGTCGAAGGCGACCCCGATGCTTCCGTGACCCGTGGCGCCGCCATCGAAGCAGCCCAAATGGGCGAGTTCACTTTCTTGGACAACCCCCGATACGAGGAGTTTGTGTACACCACGAAGGGCTCTATTTTGTTGGTGCACAATGATTTTAAGCCCGCCAAACCTACTACTCCCACGCTGGTGCGCACGGACGATGTGCGCACTTCGCTGGCTATTTTGCTCGATATTTTTGACAAGGCGAACCACCCGAACGGCGCGGCCATTTCTGAAAAGGCATACGTGCATGCGGAAGCAAAAGTGGGCACCGGCTCTGAAATCGGCGCGTTCGCTGTGGTGGAGAAGGGGGCGGTGATTGGCCGGCATTGCAAGATTTACCCGCAGGTTTTCATCGGGCGCAATGCCCGCATCGGCGACAACTGTGTGCTTTACCCTGGCGTTCGGGTGCATTTCGACTGCGAGATTGGCAACAACTGCATCCTGCACGCCAATGCTGTGGTGGGCGCCGATGGGTTTGGATTTGCCCCGCAGCCGGATCAGACTTGGAAAAAAATACCGCAGGTGGGCAAGGTGGTGCTCGAAGACAATGTGGAAATAGGCGCTTCTACTTGTATTGACCGCGCCAGCCTTGGCAGCACGGTCATCCGTTCGGGGGCCAAACTCGACAACCTCATCCACATAGCGCACAATGTGCTGGTGGGCCACAATGTGGTGCTGGCCGCGCAGGTGGGAGTGGCGGGCAGCACCGAACTGGGCGACAATGTGCGCGTGGGCGGCCAGGTCGGCTTTGCCGGCCACTTGAAGATTGCCGAAGGCACTCAGGTACAGGCGCAGAGCGGCTTGGCGTCCAATGTGGAAACGCCCGGCACGGCTCTTTTTGGCAGCCCGGCCATTGGCTACCGCGATTTTATCAAGTCGCACGTTGTGTTCAAGCAACTGCCCGATTTGCAGCGAAAAGTGCTGGAATTGGAGCGGAAATTGGCAAAACTGGAGGGCGACAGTAGTAGTGGGCAGTAACGGTGGCAGTAGGCAGTGGCAGTAGGCAGGCAATAGCGCCAAGGGTTCAGAGGTTTTTCAAAAACCTCCGAACGCTGCACAACTCAAAGCCCAAGCGTATGGATTCTGACAAACTCATTGGCCTTATCCGTGGCGGCGAAACCAGCCGCACACAGTTCAAAGAGAACTTCAGCAACGCGCTCAGCGCGTCGCAAGAACTCGTTGCCTTCGCGAATACGGAAGGAGGGCAAATCATTGTGGGCGTAAACGACAAGGCTGGGGCAATCACTGGATTGACTTTTGAAGACATCCAGCGCATCAGCAGCCTGTTGGTCAATGTTCTGCAAACCTCCGGCGACCTATATGCCGAGGAAATGTTGTTGTCTTTCAGCATTGCCGATGAGTTGGACACCCGCGAGTTCCGCGAGTTCTACGAAGCAAAGTACCAGGCCCCGCTCGAAGAAACCGACCTGCCGCGTGTGCTCGCCAACTTGCGCTTGGCCGATGCCGAACACCTCAATGTGGCTGGTGCTTTGCTCTTTGCCAAGCACCCCGAAAAGGTGGTGCCGCAATTTTTTATCTCTGCCGTCTGGTTTGTCGGCACGGACATAGCCGGGGAGCGATACCACAACAGCGAGGACATTCGCGGCACGCTCTCCCAACTTTTTCAGCGCGGCCTCGATTTTTTGAAACGGGCATTGCACCGACCTCAGAATGGCAAAGACTTTAATAGTCTGGGCGACCTCGAAATCCCTGAAATCGTGCTCAAAGAACTCCTTGTGAATGCGCTCATCCACCGCGACTATTTCATCCGCGACAGCATCAAACTCTTTGTTTTTGATGACCGCATAGAAATTCGCAGCCCCGGAAAACTGCCCAACAACCTTACCGAAGCGCAAATCCGGGCGGGCATTCGTCGCTCCCGCAATACCATTCTTGACTCCTTGGCTTCCGATGTGTTGCCTTACCGAGGCATTGGGAGCGGTATCCTGCGCGCGCTGAAAGCATGGCCGCACATCCAATTCGTCAACGACAGAGAGGCGGAGCAGTTTACAGCGACAATCTTTCGCCCTTCTCCCCCCAATGTTTAAAATGCCCTCCACATGAACTTCCTCAACCGCAACTTTCTCTTGATACTTGGCTTGGCCGCGCTGGCCGCCATAGTCTATTATTTTTCCGACATCGTGGCTTATGTGCTCATTGCGTGGGTGCTTTCCATGTTGGGCCGGCCGGTGGTGGTTTTTTACCGCAGCCGCTTGCGCATCGGGCGTTTTCAAATGGGGCCCACCAGTGCGTCCTTGCTTACCATCCTGACTTTCTACGCGCTGCTGACCGGGGTGCTGCTGATCATCGTGCCGACCATTGTGGCAGAGGCGCGCAACCTTTCCACGATAGACTATCAGGCAATAGGAGAAAAATTGCGCCCCATGTTTTTCAACCTCGACGTGCAGATGCACCAAATCGGCTTGCTCTCGCCCGGCGAGTCGTTGTCCACAAAAACCCAAGAAGTTTTGAGCAATTGGTTCAGGCCGACGCTCGTGGGCGATTTCCTCAGCCGGTTCCTCGGCGTGGCGGGCAACATCGTGGTCACCTTCGCGTCCGTCACGTTCATCCTGTTTTTTTTCCTGCAAGACAACCGCTTGTTCATCGGTATGTTGGATTCGATAGTGCCGGACAAACAAGAGTCGAAAGTAAAACAGGCTGTGCAGGATTCGAGCCAATTGCTCACGCGGTACTTTGGTGGGCTGCTCGTCCAATTAGCCGTTTTCTCTCTGCTGACCACGGCGATACTCTGGATTTTGGGTGTAAAAAATGCGGTGCTCATCGGCTCTTTTGGCGGCATTTTCAACGTCATTCCCTACGTCGGGCCCATCATGGGCATGGTGTTCGGCGGGTTCATCACCGTTTCTTCCTACCTTGATTCGGACATGGCCCTCATGCTCCCGATGTTGCTGAAAGTGGCCGCCACGTTCATCGTGGTACAGGCCATTGACAACAACTTCGTGGGGCCTCTCATCATGTCGAAAAGCGTACAGGCGCACCCGCTCGAAATCTTCCTCGTCATCCTCGCTGCCGCCAAAATCGGCGGAGTGGTGGGCATGGTGGTCGGCATCCCAGTTTATACCGTGCTGCGGGTGGTAGCGCGCACGTTTTTCAGCCAATTCAAAGTGGTGCAGCGACTTACGGACCGCTTGGACGAGGATTGAAATCTCTTAAAGTTGTAAAATTTTGAACCCGCCCGTAGTCTTTTTCTCGCTTTTCCGCACCGACAACCCCTATTCCTCCATTTCGCTTTCGATGGCAAAGGAGTTGGCGAAAACCGGGCGCGTGCTCTACGTGAACCACCCATACTCGCTCAAAGACATCCTCACTGGGCTGAAAAACGGCGACCCAGCACTCCGCCAAAGATTGCCGTATTTGCTCACTTTCCGCAGCGGCTACGAACGCCTCGATTCCATCCCTGAAAACTTCGTGGCCATGACCCCGCCGCCTACGCTGCCTATTAATTGGCTGCCCCCGGGCCGGGTGTACGATTTTTTCCAAGGGCTGAACAACCGCATCGTGCTGCGCTCCATTGGCCGTGCATTGCGCAAACACGCGCTGCGCGATTTCCTTTTTGTCAATTGCTACGACCCCTTCTACGCTGGCTGGCTGCCGCCAGAAATGGGCGCGAAAATGTGCATTTATCACTGCATTGACGACATCACGCAAAACGCCTACACGGCCCGGCACGGCGAGCGTTTGGAGAACGAGGCTTGCAAAAATGCCGACCTTACGTTCGTCACTTCCACCAATTTGAAACGGCTGAAAGAACCTCATGCCCAGCGCACTGTCCTTTATTTCAACGCGGCGGACACATTGGTTTTTCAAAAAGCATTGACCGAAAAATACCCCCGACCCGCCGAA
>JBJXFT010000346.1:0-14432 GCA_046155725.1 Saprospiraceae bacterium | reverse complement strand
GTCTTCGGCATCGGCGGCATGCTCGAGAGCTCCGCCGAGAAGTCCCTCCGCGACGGCTGGGACAAGAGCGCCGTCTTCATGAACAAGTGGCTGGAAGGCCGCTAGTCTCAGGAAGGGGCTCGCGCCTTTTGGTTTGCGCTCGGGGTTTCTGCTGCGCACAGCGCAGCTACACCCCCGAACCCCCGCCCCCGCCGAAGCAAGTTCGTCGGGGCCCCCCAGCCCGCGATCCACTGCGGGTGTCCGCAGCGCAGTAGCAGCTTCGGGCCCCACGCTCGGGCCCCTTTCGGCTTCCCCTTTCTGGCCCCACGAACGCGCGCAAAAACCATTGCGGCCCGCCGCCGCGCGGGCGAAGTCCGTCCCCATCGCGCGAGACAAGCACCGTGTCGTGATCGTGGGTGGCGGCTTTGGAGGCCTCTACGCGGCGAAGGCGCTGCGGAAGCGCTCCGATGTCGAGGTCACCCTCATCGATCGGCGCAATCACCATGTCTTTCAGCCCTCGTGAAAAAAACTCCCCTTCAATTCCTCCTCAAAAACTCCTCTGCGAGGTTGAAAAAGTTGACCGCGCCTTTGCTGTTCACATCGTAGAGTGCCACGGGCGTGTGCGACATAGGCGCCTCGGCCACACGGCTGTTGCGATGGATGATGGTCTCAAAAACATAGTCGGTAGCGCTGTTGCGCACCTCTTCTACAATGGCGTTGGCGAGGCGCAGGCGACCGTCGTACATCGAAATGAGTAGGCCCTCGACTTGAAGGTTAGGGTTGAAGCCCTTGCGGATGAGGTCAATCGTGTTCTTCAATTTTGCCAGCCCCTCGAAGGAGAACATCTCGCACTGCACAGGGATGAGCACCGTGTCCGCAGCCACCAGCGCGTTCACCGTAATGAGGCCGAGCGAGGGCAAGCAGTCAATGAAAATATAGTCGTATTCATTGCGGAGTTCGCCCACCACGCCGCGCAGCACATACTCGCGGTTGGCTATGTTTACCAATTCGATTTCAGCGCCCACAAGGTCAATGCTGGAGGGCAGGAGGTAGAGGTTGGGCGTTTCCGTCTGGATGATGGCTTCGCGTGGGTCAGTTCCGTGTACCAGGCAATCATAGAGGCTTATGGCCTCCGCAGTGTCGGCGTGGCCCACGCCCGAAGAAGCGTTTGACTGTGGGTCGGCATCAATGAGCAGCACTTTTTTCTCCAAAATCGCCAATGAAGCGGCGAGGTTGATGGCGGTGGTGGTTTTGCCCACACCGCCCTTTTGGTTGGCAATGGTGATGACTTTGCCCATATCTTTTAGCATGACGCTCGATGAATTGAAGGGTAAAAAAGGCTACGCCTCGTGGCGCAACGGGGGCAAAGGTAGTCGGGCGTGAAACGCCTCGTGGAACAACGGGCAGGGAAGTTATCCCCGTTTTTTCCACAGGTTGTCAACAGTTCCGCTCAGTCCTCGCTTGTTGACTTGCGTTTCTTAACAAGATCAAGCGGAGCGCAGGTGTTTCTGCCTGATGCGCTGTTTGTAGAATTTATTCCCCACTCCCATTCACGCTCAAAAGCCGCCGCCATGTTATGTGAATGCTATTTTCTGTGCCAGCCCGTCACCGCGACGGGCTGGCACAGGATTTTTAAGGCTTAATGCAGCTTTTCAAACACTGACTTCCAGTGCTGGGCTTTACCAATTTTTCACCTAAATCATGATATCGCTATGCAAACTACGCTCAAGTTTTTCGCCCTGACCCTTTCCTTGGTGCTATTGATGCCCAGCACTTCCTGTGTGACCAAAAAGAAATACACCTCCATGCGAACACAGCTTCAAACAGAGCTGGATGTCGCCAACGCCGGGTTGACCAAATACGGCAAACAATTGAACGACCTGATGGGCCAACTGGCTACTTGCGAATCAGACAGAACGACCAACAAAAACGAGATGCGGGTTCGCGAAGAACAAATGGCCGACCTGCGCGCGCAAATCGCCGACTGCAAAGCCCAGCGCGACAAGCAGCTCTCGCAGGTGGGAAACCTCACGGTACTTTCCCAGTCCGCCAACGACAACATCAAGGAAACCCTTTCTCAATTGGAAGGAAAGGACAGATACATCCGCCTCCTGCAGGCCGCCAAGACCAAAGCGGATTCTATCAACTTGGCCCTTGCCCTCAACCTCAAAACGGTGCTCAAAGAAGGCATTGACGACAAAGACGTGGACGTGAAAGTGGACAAAACGGTCGTGTTCATCAACCTGTCCGACAAGATGCTTTATCAGAGCGGCAGTTACAATTTGACTCCGAAAGCCAACCAAGTGCTGGGGAAAATTGCGGCCATCATCGAGTCGCGCCCTGAGCTGGAAGTCATGGTAGAAGGCTACACGGACAACAAGCCCTACAAAAACAATACGCTGGAAGACAACTGGGACTTGAGCGTGAAACGCGCTACTTCGGTGGTGCGGGCATTGCAGCGCGATTTCAAAATCAACCCCAATCGCCTCATAGCCGCAGGCCGGGGCGAATACAACAGGATGACCTCGAACGATACAGATGCAGGCCGCGCCACCAACCGCCGCACGAGGATCATTATCCTGCCAAAACTTGACCAGTTTTACGACTTGCTGAACCCAGACAAAGTGCCCAAGAAATAAAAGCCTATTTTAGAGGCTGTGAAGGGCGATCAGAACACGCTGAATTATTGAGCAAGGCAAACTTGCAATCAAACCGAAGCCCAGATAGTTGAAATTCAACTGTTTGGGCTTTTTATTTCCCCAATTTCTACCTTCGCCCCATGTCATTCACCGCTCTCCAAGAATTCATCTGGCAGCACCGCAACGACGACCCGCTTGAACTGGCGCTCTCCGCCAAAAAACATCCTGATATCCCCATTTCTCAAGCCGCTGTGCAGGTGCAGGCATTGCAAAAAATCCGCCACAAAATCCCCTCTTGGTATCGCGCTGGCATGGAATTCCCCTTGGCGATTTCGCTGGAGCAGGCATCTTCCGAACCTACTGCTCGATTCAAAGCGGGCTTGTTTGCCGGCAAAAAAATGGCCGACCTCACGGGGGGCTTGGGCGCAGATTCTTTTTCCTTTTCCCAGCGGTTTGAGTCGCTGACATACTTGGAGCAAAACGCTGAACTGCTCGCAGCAGCTCGGCACAACTTTGCCCAATTGGGCGCGACGAACGTGCGTTTCGAACACGGCTCCGCCGAAGGTTTTTTGGAAAAAACGGAGGAGGTCTTTGACCTCATTTACCTCGACCCTGCCCGCCGCGACGAGCGCAAGGGCCGGGTGTTCCAGTTGGCCGATTGCTCGCCCGATGTTTTGAAAATCAAAGGCTTGATGCTGAAAAAATCGCCGCGCGTGCTGCTGAAAACCGCCCCGATGCTCGACCTGCATTTAGCGGCAAGCCAGTTGGCAAACGTCACGAAAATCTGGGCAGTGGCCTCCGAGGGCGAGTGCCGCGAAGTGCTGTACCTGCTCGAACGCACGGCGCGGCCTTTGGCCGAGATACCCATCGAGGCGGTGAGTTTACCTGCCCGCCGAAGCCTGTACGACCAACCAAGATTTGAAAGTGAGGGCGAAGGAGGGAATGAAGCGGAGCCGCAAACTTTTGTGTTCAATTGGGCGGAAGAACAGCAGGCAGCAGTGGTGTTTTCCACGCCCCAAAATTTCCTCTACGAACCCAACCCGGCCATTTTGAAAGCCGGAGCGTTTCGCTCGTTTGCCCATCGGTTCGGTTTGGCAAAACTCCATGCCAACACGCATCTGTACACTTCCGCCGTGCTTTGCCCTGGTTTGCCTGCCCGAAGTTTTGCCGTTGAGCAAGTGTGCAGATACGACCGAAAAGCGGTGCAGGCGGCTGTGCCGAGCGGCAAAGCCAACATCGCCTGCCGCAATTTCCCCAACACGCCCGACCAAGTGCGGCGCAAGATCGGCCTCGCCGAGGGTGGCGAGGTGTACCTTTTTGCTGCCACGGATGCCGAAAACAGGAAAGTGGTGATGGTGTGCAGGAAGGTTTGAACAATCCATTTCATGGCCTTGCCGTTTCTTCAAAAAACAAAACCTGCCATGCGCCACGCCCTATTGCTTTCCACCCTTTTTTGCTTTCTTGTCGTTCTGAAAAGTGTTGCTCAAAACCTCGTGGTGAACGGCGGTTTTGAACGCCAACCCGCCCGCCGAGCCGGGGTGTGGCAAGTGCCGCCAAAGCCCTGCCAGTTCGCTGGCACATCCGACATCGTGAACACGAGCTCGGAGGGCTGGCAGACTTTTGATGTGCAAACGCCCGACCTTTTGGTGTGGGATTCGGTGAGCAGATGCCCTACTTTCCCGAAGCCCCACAAAGGCCAGCGCATGATGGGCCTCATCATGTACCACCCGTTTCAAGATGGGCAGTTTGCGTTCGACTACCACGAACTGATACAAGGCACGCTCGCCAAGCCGCTCGAAAAAGGCAAGACCTACCGCCTCAGTTTCTGGGCGTACACCAACGACTCGCTCGGCAGCCAACACCTGAACAAAGTGTATGGCCGCACCACGGGGATCCGCCCGACGCTGTGCGGTAACTTTGGCTTCTATTTTTCCGATTCAAAAATCAACACGCGGGAAAATTTCATGACGAGCCAACTGGATTTTGCCGTGCGGCCACAGGTCAATTTGGCGCAAATCGTGGAGACCGCTGGGGCTTGGCGCAAGATTTCGCTGGCTTTCAAGGCAGACCGCAGCGACTACAAGCATTTTCTGTTTGGCAACTTTTTTTCCGACGCAGTCACGCCCATCAACATGGGCGACGAGGAACGGATGCAGTTGGACGAAACAAACCAGACCCTTGTATTTTGGAAGAAAACGAAACGCATAGCCTACTATCTCTTTGACGATTTTGCCATCGTGGCCGATGAAAACGCGGCCATTGAGCAGTCGCTTTTGGTGGAGAAAAAATACATTCTCCAGGATGCCCTGCTGTTCGATTTTGGGAAAGCAGACCTGCGCCCAGAAGCCGAAGCCGCGCTCGACAAACTTGCCCAAGTGCTGTTGAAGAACCCCACGCTCCGTTTCGAGATCGGCGGCCACACCGACAACATCGGCGACGAGGCAAGCAACCAAACCCTTTCGGAACTGCGCGCCCAAAATGTACACAAAGCCCTGATTGCCAAAAGCGTAACCGCCGCCCAACTTTCTTGGAGGGGTTATGGGAAAACCCTGCCCGCCGCCCCAAACGACACGGACGAGGGCCGACAGAAAAACCGCCGGGTGGAGTGCCGGGTGTTGGAGTGAGTTGCCCAAGGAATAAATTTCTTTGTAAGTTTGCCTCAAAATCACTCGTAATAATATGCAGAATCAAACCGCAAATTTGGACACGAGCACATGGCCCTTGGGTTTTGAAAATGAATTTTCAATTATTAAAGCTGTTAGGCTCGGGATTTCAAATCAAGTGTTCGATGAAATAGTGGCAAGAAGCCCTTTCTCGGCAGAAGAATGGCTGACGTTCTTGCCCGTTTCTCAACATCTATTTGGACAAAACGACAAGGGGATATCTCCGCTGCACTCGGATCTGATTTTCCAAATTGCCCTACTTGCGCAAAAAGGCCGCGAAGTATTTGGCTCCGACGAAAAATTCAGCCGCTGGGCCAATAGGCCAAACGCAATCCTGCAAGGGCAAAAGCCTAAAGAATTGCTTGACACCACTTTTGGAATAAACTTGGTGCGCGATGAAATTGGCCGAATTGAACATGGCATCTTTGCATGAAGGTTTTTAGGCTCACCAACCAAATACATGGCCGCGACCTTTCAGGTAGAGGTGCCGAACTTTACGGTGGGCGTTGGAATTTCAAGGGAATACCAATGCTCTATACCAGCGAAACCAGAGCACTTTGCTTGGCTGAAAGACTGGCACACCTTGAATCTGACGAAATCCCCGATGATTATGTAATGGTCGCGATTGGATTGCCTGACGATGCATTCATTTCAGATTTGTTGACCCCTGGGTTTCCCATCCCCAATTGGCGGGAAAACTCCCAAAGTTTCGGAAGCCAATTTGTGCAAGAAAGCACCTACTTAGCCCTTAGGGTGCCATCTGTGATTGTGCCACAGGAATCTAACATCCTGTTGAACCCGCTCCACTCGGATTTCCATCGAGTCGTGATTCTCGACATCGAGCCATTCGAGTTTGACCAACGATTATTCAAAGCCTAAAACATCCTTTTCCCTTCTGCATCTAAAGGACAAGTTTTTCAAAACCCCACCCTTTGTTTTCTGGGATAACGCGCTACTTTTGCAGCCCTTTTTAAAGAAGGTGAGAGATGTGAGAGTCTCACCCCTCTCACTTTCTCACATCTCACCTTCTCACACGCGGGCGTGGCGAAATTGGTAGACGTACCAGACTTAGGATCTGGCGCCGCGAGGCATGGGGGTTCGAGTCCCTCCGCCCGCACAACTTTTTGGTGATGGCGTGATTGGGATTTTCGAGATTTGGCAGATTTTAAAAAATTTGCCAAATCTTTTTTTTGCCAATTAGGTGCGCGTCGTAAGGCCCTCGCGCGGCGAAATTGGCCTCATTATCACATTGCCCTCATTATCACATCAACCAATTGCCCTCATTATCACATTATCACATTAACCATGGTCGTCCGCACAGACACAGACAATTGCAGCGCAACCCTCACCGTCACCCTCACCCGCGACGAACTGAAGCCCAAACTGGATGCTGAGCTCAAGCGGCTTCGCCAAAAAATGCCCGTCAAAGGCTTCCGCCCCGGCCAAGTGCCGATGGATTACCTCAAAAAAATGTACGGCTCGGCGGTGTTCACCGAAACGATCAACGAGATGTTCAGCGAACAATTGGTCGGCTACATCCGCGAATCGGGCATCAGCATTTTGGGCCAGCCACTGCCCGCCGAAGAGCAGCCCGCCAAGTTTTCAATGAACATCAGCAACCCCGACCCGGAGTACAAGATTGACTACGAAATAGGTTTTGTGCCCAAATTCGATATTCAGGGCTTGGACAAAGGCCACACTTACGAGCGGCTCACGGTGAGCAACCTCGACGAACTCGCCGAAGAAGACCTCCAATACGCCCGAAAGCGCGGGGGCATACGCAGCAACCCCACGGACGACATTCTGGAAAACGACATCCTGCGCATTGCAGCCCGCGAACTGGACTCGGCGGAGGGCGAGATGAAGGACGGCGGCTGGGAAACCGCCATGACTTTTTACCTGAAAAACGTGCAGGACGAACAATTGACAGCAAAACTGCTCACCCTGAAAACAGGCGACACGCTGCGATTCAATGCCCGTTCGTTGGAGAAAAGTGACAAAGAAGAAATGTACCGAAAGTACATCCTCAGCCTCCCGGACAACGACGGGCGCACGGTGGGCGATTGGTTCGAGGGCGTGATCGAAGAAGTGAGCCGGGTGGAAGATGCCGAGCTCGACGAAGAGTTTCTCAGCGAATATTTCGGCCCCAGCGTCACGAACAGAGAGAGCGCCGTGGACAAACTCAAATCTGGCATCCAGCAATTCTACGATGTGCGCGCCAATGCCCTGCTCTACCGCTCCATTCAGGAACGGCTGATAGAACTCAACAAGATAGAACTCCCCAACAAGTTCCTCAAACGCTGGCTCGGGGTGACCAACCGGGGGAGCATCGGCCCGGAACAGATTGAGCAAGAATACCCCGCTTTTGCCGACAACCTGCGCTGGTCCATTATCCGAGATGATGTGATGGCGGAGTTCGGCGTGGAAGTGACCGACGAAGCCCTGCGCGCGGAATACGCCAAGCGGGTGCGGCAATATTTTCAGACCAACTTGCCCGAGCACATCATGGCCAGCAGCATTGACCGACTGATGAAAGACGAAAAAGATGTGGATGCTACGCGCCGCGAACTGGAATCGGACAAGATGCTCGAAGCCATCCGCCCCCAACTGAACATCGTGGACAAGGCGGTGACTTCGGAAGAATTCCACAAAATCATCGAAGAAATAACGGCCAAAGCAAAAGCAGAACGGGCGCAAGGCACCGAGCTGCGCACTACGCTGGAGGAACTATGAACTATGAACTATGAACATTTGCCGCGCTCGGTGTTCATAGTTCCTCGTTCATAGTTCATAGTTCTAAATAACCTTGTAGCGAAATCGTTGTTTCCTTTGCCTCTAAAAAAACGGATCGCGTAAAGCCAACTTCCCAAAAGTTTCAAGCTTTTGGGAAATTCACAAACGCCTCCTCTAAAAAATTAGACTTTCAAAATGTTCGACAAAAACGAGTTTCAGAAATACGCCAGCAAGCACCTCGGCATGAGCCAGATGCACTTGGAAAAGTACATCAGCACCACGGTGCCGCTCATTGGCACCGCGATGCCCAACATCCGTTCGTTCACCCCAGCCGTCATCGAAGAGCGGCCCATGCATGCCCAAGCCATTGACGTGTTCAGCCGCCTGATGATGGACCGCATCATCTTCCTCGGCGTTCCGGTGAACGATTACGTTTCCAACGTCATTCAGGCGCAACTCCTCTTCATGGAAAGCACCGACCCCAAGCGCGACGTGCAGATGTTCATCAACAGCCCCGGCGGCTCCGTCATTGACGGCCTCGGCATCTACGACACCATGCAGTACGTCGCGCCCGACATAGCCACCATCTGCACGGGCCTCGCCGCCAGCATGGGCGCAGTGCTGCTCGCTGCTGGCGCGCACGGCAAGCGCAGCTGTCTTCCGCACAGTTACATCATGCTCCACCAGCCCAGCGGCGGTGCGCAAGGCCAAGTCTCAGACATCGAGATTTCGTACAAACTCATCAAAAAAATGCAGCACGCGCTCTATGAAATCTTGGCCAAGCACACCGGCCAAGCCTACGAAAAAGTAGAGTCCGACTGCGACCGCGACAATTGGATGAGTGGCGAGGAAGCCAAAGCCTACGGCCTCATTGACGAAGTGCTCGACCGCAACAACCCGAAAAAAGGGAAAGAGTGACTTTCAGGAGGCTCTATCTCGTTGCCCCGTTCTCGCAGGCTTGCCTGTGGGAACGGGGTTTCTTTTTAGGGAGCGCGGGGTTTTAGCCCGCGCCAAAACAAAGGTTCCTTTTGGTACGCTGCGATCTGAACGGTAGCCTGGTGTGGTTGCACACTACTGGACATTTTTGTTTCACGCAACGGCACGACGGCACAACGACACGAAACTCAACGCTTTCAAATCATATTCGTCGTGGCGTTGTGCCGTCGTGTGAAAAATGTCCAGTAGTCTGGTGTGGTTGCCCACATTCCTCTTCACAAGGCCTGCAACTCCACCAACTTTCGATAAATCTTCCCCTCCCGCATCAGGCTTTCGTGATTGCCGCGCTCCACGATGCGGCCCGCGTCGAGCACGATGATCTCGTCGGCGTGCTGCACCGTGCTGAGCCGGTGGGCGATGACGAGCGCGGTGCGGTTTTCCAAAAGCCGTTCGAGGGCGGCTTGCACGAGTTTTTCAGATTCAGAATCGAGCGCGGAAGTGGCCTCGTCGAGGATGAGGATGGGCGGGTTTTTCAGCAAGGCACGGGCGATGGTGAGGCGTTGGCGTTGGCCGCCGCTGAGTTTGGAGCCACGGTCGCCGATGTTGGTGTCGTAGCCTTCTGGGAGTTGGAGGATGAATTCGTGGGCGTTGGCGGCTTTTGCTGCCGCTTCGACTTCCTGTGCCGAAGCCTCGGCGGTTGAGAAGGCGATATTGTTCCGCACCGTGTCGTTGAACAGGATGGCCTCTTGGCTCACGATGCCCATTAGCCCACGCAAATCACGGAGGCGAAGTTCGCGGATGTCTTTCCCGTCCAACAGGATTTGCCCTTCCGTCGGATCGTAAAAGCGCGGCAGGAGGTCGGCCATGGTGCTTTTGCCTGCGCCCGATGCGCCCACGAGCGCGACTATTTTCCCTTTTTTGATTTCAAGATTGATGCTTTCCAAGGCGCCACGCTCGGCATTCGCGTAATGGAACGAGACGTTTCGGAACTCGATTTTTTCCTCAAAATGCTGTACCGCCAAAGCCGTATCGGAATCGCGGATGGACACGGGGGCACCCAGCACCGCCTCCACCCGCTCCAGCGCGCCCATACCTTTTCGGATGCTGTATGTAGCTGCCGAAAAGGCTTTGGCCGGCTCCGTGATGGAATAAAAAGCGTAGAGGAAAGTGATAAAAGTCGGCCCCGTAATATGCCCGGCAAAGACCTGCTTCGCCCCATACCACAACAGCACCGAGGCTATGGCGATGCCCAAAAACTCCGAGAGTGGCGAGGCCAGGTCGCGGCGGCGCGACAGCCGCGTGATAGCGCGGGCATAGCCATCGTTCTCGTGGCCAAAACGCTCCGCCTGCCACTGCTCAGCATTGAAACCTTTGATGATGCGCAGCCCGCCCAGTGTCTCCTCCACGAGCGACATCAGTAGGCCGAGCCGCGACTGGGCTTCGCCCGATTGCTTGCGCAAACTCTTCCCGATGCCCCCGATGATGATGCCGCTAAAAAGCAGCAGCCCAAACACAAAGCCCGTGAGCGCGGGCGACACCCACAGCATATACGCAAGGCTTCCGGTGATGACGATAGGCTCGCGCACGAGCGCTTCCATCACGCCCATGATGCTCCATTCCACTTCCTGCACGTCAGCGGAAAAGCGGCTCATCAGGTCGCCCTTGCGCTCTTCGGAGAAAAACGAGAGCGGGAGGTCGAGCATTTTGCGAAGCATTTTTTGGCGCAAATCGCGCACGACTCCGTTGCGCACAGGTGCCAAAAAATAGAGCGAGAGGTAGCGGAAGAGGTTTTTCCCCAAAAACGTGAGCACCAGAAAACCGCACACGATGAGCAGCGCGCCCTCGCGCCCGTGGTTGAGCAGCAGTTGTTCAAAAAAGGTATCGAGTTGGTTTTTAACGTCGGAGGGGTTTAAAACCCCTCCGACGTTTGTATCCGGGTTTTGAACCCCTCCGACGTTCGGGTCCGAAAAAAGTATCTGCAAAAACGGCAACAGCGCGGGGATGCTGACCACGACGAAAAGCGACATGAGGATGTTGCAGCCGATGGCGAGCGAGAGCAGTCGTTTGTAAGGGAGGTAGTAGCGGAGGAGTCGGAGCATATCAGTTTTTGACCCGCTTTTCAAGTTCGGCTATCCTCCGAAGCAAATCTTCGTTTTTCTTCTTTTCAGCCTCGGCTGTTTTCTTGGTTTCGGACAGTTCCGCTTGTTGTTGTTTAATCGTGATTTCCTTCTGCTCTATGACAGCCTCTTTCTGCTCTATGACAGCCTCTTTCTGCTCTATGATGATCTCGTTGGCACGAAGAGCGTTCTCCATGGAAGTATCGAATTCTTCTTCTACTCGGATTTGTTCTTTCATAGCCGGGCTTTCGGCAGCAAGTGAGAGGCGTTTGAGAATCAGGCGCATATCGGCATCATCGCCATCACCCGGGTATTTCAAAAGCCATTTTTGATCTTGGTCGAACACTCTTTTTTGGTCAAAAACCGACAATAGTTTTTCCAATTTACTGCGCGTTTGGGGCGGCAAGTTCCGGATCTGGACCACGTAACAATCGTGGCTCAGGCTCTCGATGAATTCGTCTTTTTCTTTCAAGATTTCTCCCGTTGCGACATCCTGGTAGTTCCGGCCAATTTTCAGCACAGGGCGTTTTACCGACAAATTGAAACCAAGAAAGTAAATGGGCAGCAAAGGCAAGTTCAGGTTAATGCCGTTGACTTCGTCCGCTTGGGAATAATTGATGCCGAGATAGTGCCGAAAGCGAAGGATGTCGAAAGGGTGGTTGCTTTTTTGGAGTTCGATGAGGATTTTTTTCAAGTCCCCGTTGGCTGTCTTGACGATCGCTTTGAAATCTACCCGAAAAACAGTCAGCAAAAATTTGTTGGAGACCGTCGTCTGCTCCTGTGGCTTTGCTTCCAGTTCCACAATTTCCTCGCCGATGATGGCCGAAATCAGCTGCTTGGCCACTGCCGTATCTTCCAAAAGGAACTTGAAAACCGTATCGTAAATCGGGTTGGCGATAATCATAACCTGCGCTTTTGGGTGCAAAAATAAGGGGAACGAGCGGGGAGCCGGCGCATTATTTTTTAAGGCCTATCGGGTTGCTTGACGTAAGTGAGTTCAGGGCTTGATTCAATACGCCGCCCAACGCCGCCAGCGCAAGGTGGTTACTGCCAGCACCGCCACCATCGCTACAAGTGCGGCCACGGCTACCGTCTCGGAACCCACTCCTCCCGCATCGTTTCTTTTAAGGTAAATGCCGAGCAAGGCCCACGCGACGGCCAACCCGTGACCTATGTTGTTCTGTCGAAACAAGATGAAAATCGCAGCGGCGGCACCTACCGCTACCATCGCAATCGCCCACATGGCCTCCCCAAATCCACCGCCACGCCAGCCATTGTTGACCAAAAGCGTGGTGACATTGGCGATGGTGGCTACCGTTATCCAGCCTTGGTAAATGCCGAACGGAAAATGCGCCAGCCATTTTTCCCACGAATTGGCTTTGAAATGCCCGGTGCCGATGGCCCGATTCATTTGAAGCAGCGTGATCAGAAATCCCGCCATGATTAACACGGAAAGCGTCACCTGCTCCCAGTGCCAAGCAAACATCCACGACACGTTGAAAATGCAGGTGAGCAAAAAGAACCACCCGATCTTGTCCACGATGGGTTCTACACGGGCGGCCACGGATGGGCGAAAAAGCGCCACGATTTGGAAGCCGACAAATACTGCCAGCCAAGCATAGATGACTCCCCAGATGGAAAAAGTAAGCCCAGCGGGCGTGAACAAGTTGGGGTATTGGTCAGAAAGTTCGCCCGTGGTTTTGCCGTTGAGCGGGAGGGCATTGGCCAGAGAATTCACGGCCAAAACGGACAAAAAACCAAGGACATTGAGAAGAATTAGATTGCGCGTGGAGGATTTCATGTGTTGGATTTCATTTTCAAAAATTAGATGATTCCAATTTTCTAAAAATCCTGTGCCAGCGCAATTGGGGCAGATTGGAGGCTGAAGTCCTCGGTGTAGCCTTCGAGGCGGAGTTCGTCGGTGATTTCGATCAGTGTTTTTCCATGGCGAATTACAATTCCACGTTCTTGAAATCCCAGGTGTTCAAAAAGTTCGTCGTGAAATTCCCTTCCAGAAAATCCTTGTTGCGCATCAACCGCTGGTGGAACGGCACAGTGGTTTTTACGCCCTCCACCACAAACTCGTCGAGCGCGCGCTCCATTTTCTTGATGGCCTCGTCGCGGGTGCGGGCGCGGCAGATGAGTTTGGCAATCATCGAATCGTAGTACGGCGGGATGGTGTAGCCTGCGTACACGTGCGTGTCCACGCGCACGCCGTGGCCTTTGGAAGAGTGGAACGACGTGATCTTGCCGGGGCTGGGGCGGAAATCATTGAAAGGGTCTTCCGCATTGATGCGGCACTCGATGGCGTGCATTTCGGGGAAATAGTTTTTGCCCGAAATGGGAAGCCCCGCAGCGATTTTGATCTGCTCTTTGATGAGGTCGAAATCAATCACTTCCTCCGTCACCGTGTGCTCCACCTGAATCCGCGTGTTCATTTCCATGAAATAGAAATTGCGGTATTTGTCCACCAAAAACTCGATGGTCCCCACGCCTTCGTAAGCAATCGCGTTGCAGGCTTTGATGGCGGCTTCGCCCATTTTTTCGCGCAGCTCGGGGGTCATGAACGGCGAAGGGCTTTCTTCCACCAACTTCTGGTGGCGGCGCTGGATGGAGCAGTCGCGCTCCGAAAGGTGGCAAGCCTTGCCCATCTGGTCGCCCGCCACTTGTATCTCGATGTGGCGCGGCTCCTCGATGTATTTTTCCATGTAGATGCCGTCGTTCGTGAACGAGGCTTTGGCTTCCCGCCGCGCATTGTCCCATTGGCTTTCAAACTCTTCGGGCTTCCACACGATGCGCATTCCCTTTCCGCCGCCGCCCGCCGTGGCTTTCAGGATGACGGGGTAGCCGATTTCGGCGGCGGTCTTGAGGCCTGCTTTCACATCGGTCAGCAAACCTGGTGTGCCGGGAACACAAGGCACACCTGCTTTGAGCATCGTCTCTTTGGCCGTGATCTTGTCGCCCATGGCGCGGATTTGGTCGGGCGTGGGGCCGATGAATTTCACGCCGTATTGTTTACACACCTCCGCGAAAGCAGCATTTTCGGAAAGGAAACCATAGCCGGGGTGAATCGCGTCGGCATTGGTGATTTCGACCGCCGCCATGATGCGCGGCACGTTGAGGTAACTTTCGGAAGAAGGCGGCGGGCCGATGCAAACGGCCTCGTCGGCGAAGCGCACGTGCAGGCTGTCGCGGTCGGCAGTGGAATAGATCGCCACCGTTTTGATGCCCATTTCCTTGCAAGTCCGAATGACGCGCAGGGCAATTTCCCCCCTATTAGCAATGAGTATTTTTTTGAACATTTTTTTGAAACCCCGCTTTGCGTACCCGGCTGCGCGTGGCAGTTTTTATCAAAAACTGCCACG
>JBJXFT010000341.1:0-4323 GCA_046155725.1 Saprospiraceae bacterium | reverse complement strand
AGCCAAGTCATTTTCGGCCCCAGTTCCCAGCCTTCTATGCGGTAGTTGCGCGTGGCAAACGCTTGGTTTTCACTGCTTTTTAGCGAATTGGCAAAGTCCGCCTCCGCGCTCCATTGGCGGCTGAGGTTGGCGCGGAAGTGCAGCGCGTAATCCCGGGCACGACGTTGCTCGAAGCCCGTTGTCAGCGCCAATTGGCTGCGGTTGTCGCCCGCAGAAAGCGAGGCATCCCAGGCTGGCTGGGCGCGGTTGATGAACAAAATATTTCGCAGCGCCGCGCTCAGCGTCGCCAGCGAAGTGTCGGCCACGCTGGACTGGAACGGGTCCCAAGCCCGCACCCCGCTTGCCCCGGCGAAAGTGCGGCGAGTGATTTGCATCGTGCTTTGCGTAGAGAATTTCCCCAACCTGCGCCGCCAGCCTCGCCGCGCCGTGGGCCAGAGCAAGCGCGGTTCGAGCCGCAAAGTCTGGTTGAGCGACACATTGTTCGTGCGCACATAATCGGGCGTGGTCACGGCCACGCGCACATAATTCGCTTGGTCTTGGAACACCGCGATTTCCATTTCGTCCACCTGCAAAATGCTGTCTTGGTTGCGGTCCACCCAAGTAAAATTCCCCTCGCCGGGGTTCACCGCGAGGTAGTTGAACTCGATGCGCGGGCTTTGGCCAGAACCTAATTCGTAGCCCGTAGTGAAGCCCAGCGCGTTTTTCCAAGCCGAAAGGCTGTAGTCCGCCCTGCCGAGGTAGGTGTTTTGTGGCTCCTCTGTGGTCAGTTCCGGCGCGAGGATGCGGAGGCGGCGGAGGGTGAGGACCCAGGTTAATTGTTGATTGGTGGATTTGAGGTTTGAAGGTTTGAGGGTTTGAAGGTTCGGGGGTTCGGTTGATGCGCGAATTCGGGGGGCTGAATTGTTCCAAGAACCGCTCAGGTTGAGCTCCTTGGCTTGGGTGTTTTGCTGGAACAAATTGCCCTGAGGAGCAAAGTCGTTGCGCTGGGAGAGGTGGCCGCCGAGTTGCCAACGGCCTTGGTTTTCAGGAGTTTGAAAATAAAGCCGGAGGAGGTCGTACCAAAAACTCGCTGCCGAAAGCGTATCGGCTTGTGCGGTTCGGCGGGCGTTTTTTTCGCGTTCCGCGTAGAGACCGATTTTGAGCAATGCCCGTCGTGCTGCCGTATCTTTTTTTGCAAAAAATGTTTTGGAGAAATCGCCTTTCGGGCGGGAAAAACGGGTGCGCTCGGCTTGGCCGTCGGTCTGCAAAAGGTTGGCCTCGCCCGAAAAATCCCAGCCCCCGCGCTGTATTTTCCAGCCACCAGAATGTCGCGCTCCGTCGTAAAAACCCTCTCGCCGGAACGCGCCAAACTCGTAGCGCACTTCCCCCAATTTATTCTTTTCCACCGAAATGCCCGCCTTTGCCAAATGCTCCGCCGTGGTGTCTTGGTTCGCGCCCACGTTCCAATCACGGCTGAATTCTGCTGGGCGGTAGGGGTTGAGCGGGCGGAAATCGCGGGCGGCGAATTCGTAGTGGGCGAAGGCCATACCGTTGAACGAACTTCCCGAAAGTTCAGAACTTTCGGGAAGTTGTTTCCCAAACCCCTGCCGCCACCCCAGCACCGCAGCCGCACCCTGATTGTTGCTATTGCCCAATGGGGAAAAACGGTTCAAATCGCGGTTGCTCAACGCGATTTCAGTTTGCAGTTTGGAGTTTTTGAACGGTTGAAAATCTGCGCCTACGGCGTACAGTTGCCGAGTCTCCGGGGCAACGAGGCGCACGATGGGTTCAAAATTGCCCATCGGCTGGCAAGTGGCGGGGTCGGGCGGGCTCCATCGGAACACGCGCCCGTTGGCCGCCGTGAGTGCCAGCACATAGTTGCCTTGCCCCACAGGCACTTCGGTGAAGCGGGCGGCGTAAATGGCCGAATCGGGGTCGGTGCTGTACATCAAAATTTGCCTCGGCTGACCGCACAGCACTGTGTCCACCAGACTGTAGAGCACCCGCGCCGGATCGAACGCCGCCAACGTGTCAATGCCCGGAGCGTAGGCGTTGCGCAGGTCGTCGCCGACTTGGGCGAGGCGGCTGCGCTCGGCGGGGGAGAGTTCCTGCGCGCCCCCGTTGTTGCGGCTGTCCTGCTCGGAGTAGAGGTTGAAAAAAACTTTGGCACGGGGCGTTTGCCAATTCGCGTTGGCCGCCACGGTGGAACGCAGGTAGGTCTGCACGGCGTACTCGAACTCGACGATGATGCGGATGTCTTTCGTGATAAGCCGCCGAGGGGTGAAGGAAAGTTCGCCGAGGTTGTAGTCAACCGTGTAGTCGTCCTCCAGCCCACGGCGCAGCAATTGTCCGTCGGCAAAAACCTTTTCCGTTCCGGCCAGCACGATGATAAACCGTTCGCCTTCCGCTCCCTGCAAGCGATATGGGCCTTGATTCCCTTCTTGACCTTGTATGGTTTGGCGGGCGAATTTGCCCCGCGAAATGGCGGCGGCGACACGGAGGCTGGTGGCTGGGGAATTGGGGATTGGGGATTGGCTGACCGGACTTTTGACTTTTGGCTTTTGACCTTGTGCCTCAGAACTTGAAACTTGGGACTTTGAACTTGAAACTTTGAACTTAAAACTCTCCACTGTAACCATCGCTCCTTGCAACCTTTTGAAATAATTGGAGAAATAGCCTTCGGGGCGCGTGAGGTCAAAATCGCCTGCCGTGAGCGTCACGTTTTTTCGTTTCAGTTGGATAAAAATGCGGTCGAACTCTTGGAGTTGGCGGGTGATGCCGTCGGGCTGGAGCGGGATGGAATTGTCAGAAATGGCGGCAGTGAGTTCGAGGTCGTTGCCGAGTTTGCCGTTGAGTTGGAGGTTGAGGTTGGAGTTGAAAACGAGGTTTTGGCTGTTGCCAAAAGAAAGCCCGCGTGTGTATGCGCCCGACGACGAAATGCCGCTTTGTTCCCAAATCGGCTTGGTAGGCTGGTAGGGTTCGTAGTCGAATTCGATGGCATCGGCATTTACGCGGCGGCGAATGGCGAGGGTGTCGAGCCGGCTGATTTTTGCGCCAAGGTTGAAAGGCAGCGTGCGGTAGCGGACAAGGATTTTGGAACATTCCGGGAAAGCCGCGCGAAGGGCGGCAGTGTCGGTGCGGAGCCAATTGTTTTCCAAAGAAAAAAAACGCGGGTCTATTTTTTGCCCCGAAAAAAGATCAGAAACGGCAATGAGCGGTGCAGCAACGGTGAAAGAATCCAGCATTTGCAGGGGCAAATGCGCATCGGTCACCCGCTCGCGGAGGTTGGAGATTTGGGCCGTAGCGATGGTGGGGAGCAGGACGAGCAGCACCAACCTCCCGATCCCGATTAAAATCGGAATAAACTTTCGGGAAGTTCGCTGTGACTTCCAAGATGACAAAAAAGTATTCAAAACGGTGGGCAAGGTAACGCCGAGGCAGGGACGTTTTGGAGCGGGGGGGCGTTGCCTGCGCATTTTTATCAACCAGCGTCCCCGGCTCTTGGGATTTCTTTCGAATGTTCGGGGGCGACGATTGGGAGGCCGATGAGCGGGCAAAATTCGTGGAGTTGCAACAGCCGGAGCGTGTCGTCGAAAACCTCGTCCACGGGCGCGGAAATGCTGGTGGGCGTGTCGGTGAACGGGTGCTGGAAGGACAGCAGCAGGCTGTGGAGGAACATCCGGCGCAGGCCAAATACCTCGCGGAAGTAGGTGTTGTGCTTCACGTCGCCGTGGCGTTTGTCGCCGATGACGGGGTAGTTGAGGTGGGCGAAATGTTTGCGGATTTGGTGCCGGCGGCCAGTTTCCAATTGGGCTTCTATGAGCGAGAACCGCGCGGTAGGGTGGCGCAGCCCGATGGGGTGGTCTATTTCGGAGCAGCCGAGGCGGGTGAAATGTGTGATGGCCGGGAGGCGGCCTCGGCCAGAGTCGGGGTCATCGAGCGCGTAATCCACCGTGCCGTTTTCCGGCACCCAGCCGCGCACGATGGCGAGGTATTTTTTCTCCACGGTCTTGTCCATCACCTGCTCGCCGAGCCGCCCGGAGGCATCGGGGTTTTTGCCAAAAATGAGCACGCCCGATGTGGCGCGGTCGAGCCGGTGCACGGGGTACACGCGCTGGCCGATTTGGTCGCGGAGCAATTGCACCACGAACACATTGTCCTCGCTGATGCGGGTGCGGTGCATCAGGATGCCGGGGGGCTTGTTGATGGCGACGAAATGCTCGTCCGAAAAAAGGATGGAGAAGGGGTACATTTTGTGCGGGAGAAATTGTGGGCGGCGCACAAAGGACGGGTTTTCCCACAAATGAAAAAGCCCATGCTGCGGGGGTACGGCATGGGCTTCAA
>JBJXFT010000190.1:0-21000 GCA_046155725.1 Saprospiraceae bacterium | reverse complement strand
GAATTTACTTCACCACGGAGAACACGGAGGGCACGGAGACTTTTCTCTCGTAAATCATTGCGTTAACCTCTGTGCCCTTCGTGTCCTCCGTGGTGAATAAGTCAAACTAATTTCTGGTGATTACTTAGTTGTTGAGAATGTTGAGATTGTTGAGGTTGTTGAGAGGGTTGAGGTTGTTGAGGGGGTTGAGAGGGTCGAGATTGTTTAGTCAGTCCCCCTCAACAGTCTCACCCCTCCCTCTACATCCGCCTCTACTTGGGCGGATTCTTCATCAGGTATTCCTGCACATCAAAGACGAGGGTTTTTGCCATTTTGCTCAAGTTGGCCTTTTTGCCTTCAATGGGGAAAGAAGTGAGTTTTGTCCTCCCTTGATAGAGGTTGGCCGTGCCCGTGATTTTTTCGCCCACTTCCTGGTATTCCCCACCGATCAGGTAGTACTTGCCGGAAAAAGAGGAAACGTCGCCCCAAAACACCAAGGTCGGTTTCTGCTCGGCGGCAAGTTTTTCCAGTTCTGCGTTGACGGCTTTGGAAACGTCGTGCAAGTCCACCCCTTCTTTGCTGACATTCAGGTTGGTGCGCACAAAAACGTCCAGTTCGGATGGCCGCTTGATGCCGGTGTTCGCTTTGATTTGCCCGATGGGGTAACTTTCCGCTTTGATGACTTCTGGCCTTTGCTCGCGGTCTATTCTTTTGGCCAATTCCCGCACGTCGTTTTCCACAAAATCGAAAAGATTGCCCAGTTCGACATTTCCATCATCATTTTCGGCGGCCACGGCGAGCATCCCGTTGAGCAGGCTGTAGGTGAGCAGCCCATGGCCGTAGGTATTGGCCTCGTAACTGGATTTGTCGGCGGCGCTGCCCGTCAGCACGAACATCCCGCTGCGCTCGTTGATGCGCTCGAGGGCTTTGCGCTGGTCACTGGTCAGGTCTTTCGCCCCTTCCATTTTTTCTACCACACTGCCTGAGTTGCAAGCGTCGTAGATGAGGATGCGCTTGCGGGTTTTCACTTTTCGCACCCAATCCATGAGCGAGTCTTGCGCGATGGCTTGGGCGTTCAGGATACCTTCGTCTCTCAGGTTGTCGCCCGCGATGTCGGTAGTGAGGTAATAAAACTGGCTTTCTTCGCTGTTGGGGGCTTTGTAGGTGAGGCCGTGGCCGGAAAAATAGATGAGCAGGATATCGTCGGGGCCTGCTTTGGCGGCGATGTCTTGCACTGCCTTGCGTATCTCGGCTTTGCGCGGCCACTTTTTTGGGTCGGCATCTGCGGTGCTCAGCAGTTTCACCACAGTCCTTTCTTTGAACAATTCCTTGCCCGATTTTTCGAGGGCATCGGCAAAAATGGCGGCATCTTTTTCGGGGTATGTCAACTTCAGTTTTTCGTCCCGGTAGATGGATGTGCCGATTACGAGGGCATAGAGGTGGATGTTTTCCAAAGCCTTGTCGGCGTCCTCGTTGAGCGATTTCTTGGGCGCGTCGTCTGGTTGGTTTGGGTTTTTGGCAGTCACACCGTAGTGGTTGTAGGTGTTGTTGCTAGCTTCCAGGAGAAAGGGCTGGCTCGGCAAATCTCCCCCTTTGTTGTGCAATATCAAGTTGAGTTGGTTGGGGGCTTCGGCGGCGTAAAACCCGGCAAATTGCTTGAGGTCTACCGTGAAACTTGGCTTGCGGGCAGGGTTTGCGTCGGCCAGCAGTTCGCGTCCGTCGAGCAGCAGCGCGGACCTGCCGATGCCACCGTTGCGCGGGGTGAGCAACACACTCAAGAGATCGTCTTTGATGGCCCATTCGCAGACTTCGGGGTAGAGTTTCACGTCGCCCATTTCATTCACGGGGCGCAGTCCTCCGGGTTTTATGCCCACTATTTTTTGAAAAAGATATGGCTCGTGGTAGCGGGTCTTGAGTTGTTTGAACTCGAGCAACTCGTCGTCGTACACATAGTACATCAAGTGCATCGCGCCGGGGGAGGCATCGAACAGGCCAGAGGGGTGCAAGACCACCCAATCGGAGGAATCGAGCGCGATGAGCATGGCGAGTTCCTTTGCTGACTGCGCGTCCCAGAGCTTCACGGTGCTATCTTTCCCTCCCGTCAGTATGTATTTTCCTTCCGGAGAAAACAGGGCGGCGCTGACCGCTGAGGTATGCCGGGAAAAGGTTTTGATGGTATTGTTGGAGTAGTCCCAAAGTTCGGCGATGTCATCGCCGCACCCTATCAAGACATATTTGCCTCCGTTCGGGTCTTCAGGTGTGCGTGGGGAAAAGGCGACTGATCTGACGCTTCTGACGCTCCCCCGTTTATTTTCGTACGTTCTGGACAGGCCGCCTGCGAGGGTTCTGGTTTGGGTCAACCCGCTTTGGCTCGCAGTCACGATGGATTTTGAATCGGGCGAAAATGCGATGGAGTTCACCGGTAGCGTGGACGACAGGTGAAATTTGAGCAGCTCCCTGCCCGAAGTATCCCACTGGACGACCATGCCGTTTTTGGTGCCGATGACAATTGATTTGCCATCTGGTGCAAAGTCCAAGGCCGTGACATTTTCGGAGTTCTGGAAGGTCAAGGACTGCATGGAGGCCAATCTCCAAAGTTTTGTGATGCCATCCGCATTTGAAGTCGCCACTGATTTGCCATCCGGCGAAAAGGCGGCGCGGTTGGCTGAACCGAACCTGCATTTTTCGCGGCCTGCGAGGTCATGCAACCGCACAATGTTGTCCTCGCACCCGGTCAGGATGAATTTTCCGCCCACCGAATCGTCGGGGCTTATGGGCGAAAAGGCCACAGAGACAATCTTGTCCGGGTATTTGAATGTCCGCACTTCTTGCCCAAGTGCTGTCCAAATCTTGACGGTGGAGTCAGCATGGCCCGTCAACAGGGACACGCCATTCGGTGCGAGCGCCATAGAAGTTATGGTGCTGCTGTGGCCTTTAAATTTTTGAAGGACTTGGCCGTCGAGGGTCATGAGTTTGGCCACAGGCTCCTCTTTGCTGCTCAACAGGATGAGTTTTCCATCGGGCGAAACCCGCAGCCCGCCAAATCCCCGCTCAAATCCTTTGTAGCTCCGGGCTTCCTTTTCCGAAAGATTCCAAACTTTGAGGGTGCCATCAGAACTGCCCGTCACCACCGTTTGCCCATCGGGCAAAAAGTCTACGGAGCACACCTCGTTGCTATGTTGGAAAGTGCGCAACACCTTGCCCGTCAAATCCCAAAGTTTGGCAGTCCCGTCCGCGCTCCCCGTTAGGACGGAATCGCCGCCCGGCGAAAAAATCGCGCACAATACCTCATCGGCGTGGCCCGAAAAAGCCTTGAATTTTGTGCCCGATATCTCCCACATCACGGCGGTCCTGTCGTTGCAGCCTGTTAGGATGGATTGCCCATTTGGAGAAAAGGCCACCGATCTCACCTTGTCCTTGTGCGAAAAAGTTCGGATTGCGCCGCCCGAACGGTTTGATAGCCTGGCAGTGCCGTCCAAGCTGCCGGTGAGGATATATTTGGCATCGGGTGAAAAGGCGACGGAACTGACATAGCCCGTGTGGTCTTCGATGGTCCTCATCATGTTTCCGCGCTCGTCCCACAAAATGGCCTTTCGATCCGTGCCCCCGGTCAGGATGTACTTGCCTCCCACCGAATCGTCGGCACATTTTGGCGAAAAACGCACGGAGTGCACTTCAAACAGATGCCCTTGCAGAGTGTGTATCTCATGGCCGTCCAAAGTCCAGATTTTGGCGGTCTTGTCTTTGCTTCCTGTCAGGAAATATCTTCCATTGGGAGAAATGTCCACACAAGTGATGCCTGTGGTATGCCCTAATGGGACTATCAACCTCGGCCCCTCGTTTTGGGCAGCAGCGTTCAAAACGCCAAATGCGATAAGGAAAACAGAAAGGATGTGATTCATGTGAGAAATCAATTTCGGGCTTTCGAGCCATTACAAATCAGCGGCTGTGGGAAGCCGACAGTGCAGCCCCCTCATTGCTGGTACAGAAAATGAGCGCGTGGGATAGAAGAAGAACAAAAGTGGCAGGGTCAATAGGGCAGCACTCGGAACTCTGTGCGTCGGTTCATGGCGTGCTGCTCTTCGGTGCAGTTCACGCCGTTGGAGCAACTGTTGACCAGCTTGGTCTCGCCGAACCCCTTTGCTATCAGGCGATCTTTTTTGATGCCTTTTGACACGAGGTACTCCACCACTGCCTGCGCCCGACGCTGCGAAAGGTCTACGTTGAATTCATCGGAAGCCCGCGAATCGGTGTGCGAGTTTATCTCTACCCTGATGAGGGGTTTTTCGACCATCAGTTTGTAGAGTTTATCGTCTATGCTGTCCCTTGCAGCGGCGTTCAGTATGGCACTGTTGAGCGCGTAGTAAATGGGCAGCACGTTGGGTTCAGTAAGCTTGCAATTAATGGCCACCCATTCGAATTGGCCTTCTTTGCCCCCAATCGTCTCGTCTGCCACCAGCCGAGGTTCTTGGCGGTACACGGCGCCCACATACACCGTATCCACGGTTTCATCTTTCACCAATATGCGTTTTGATACCGTAACCGATTCGGCAGGGATTGCTATCTCTCTCACAGTGGCAGCCGAGACCAACTCATCCCTGGTGATTACCTTGAATTTGCCGACTTGTGTCTGTCGGGTAACGCTGGGGCTTGCCACTATTTTCTTGACGGGAATCTCTTTTTTTTCCTCCTTGTATTCTACATAGCAGTACACGTCGCAATCGCGGGGGTCTTTGGATTTGCAGTTCTCCAAACTGGGCTTCCTTTCAAAGCGGGCGAATGCGGGCCGAACGACGATTTCTTCGACAGCGTTCACAAATTGCACCGGCACCAGTGTGATCTTGTTGACGGGTTGTTCCACCAAAATTGTGTCTTTCACCTTTCTGTACACCGCCGGCACATACTCGTACCGGATGGAGGCTGGCCTGACAATGATTTCTTCTTGGACGGTTTTGTATTCCGCAGGCACCACCTTGTAATCTTTGTAGGCGCGGACAATTTCGTGCTTTATTTCTTCGTCGCGCATTCCGGTCGGGCAGCGCAGATAGCACATCCCAGGCACCGGATTGGGAGGGAAATCTTGCGCGCAAAGGTCATTGCACACTAAAATAGTCAAGGAAAGTAATAGGCTGAAGGTTCGCATAGTTATGAAAATTGGTTTGGTAAAACTGCTACATTTGGCGTGTAAAATTACACCTAATGTTAAAACCCTTGTATTATGATGTTAGAAAAAATACTTCCCTACTTTTTGCTGCTGGCCTTGTTCGCGGCCAATTGCAGTGGCCCACACCGCACACCGGCTCCTTCTCCCAAGCCATCTTCGATGAGCGAGCGCCTCGCCAAAATCAAAATGACCGACCTCGATGGGCTTCCATTGACCTTGCGGGATTTTGCGGGCAAGCCCGTTTTCCTAAACTTCTGGGCCACTTGGTGCGGCCCCTGCGTGAGCGAAATGAAGTCCATCGAAGATGCCTCCAAGCAGTTCAAAGACGACATCGTGTTTTTGGCGGTCAGCACCGAATCTCCCGCGCTCATCCAGTCCTTTGCCAAAAAGCACAAACTCAGTTTCAAATTTGCCCGCCTCGACATCTCCTACTTGGATGCCTACGTCGTCGTGCTGCCCACCACCATGCTTATTGATGCCAACGGCCAATTGGTGGCGGAAGAAGAAGGCTTTCGTGTCTGGAACGACCCCAGCAGCATACAAAAACTGAGATCGCTGGCTAAGAAGTGACCCAAACACATCCTCTTCTTTTTTTAAAAAACGGCGTTTTATTGGCACAAAGGTGGCTTGCCCACACCCCAAAAAAGAAGCGCAGAAACACGGGGTTTTGAAAACCCCGTGTTTCTGCGCAGCAAACACCGTATAAACACCTTGTTCCATGGAGGAGAAGTCGTTTTCAAACCTAAACCATAAACCCCTCTCAACTATCTAAACATTCCCAACCATCTAACCCCCCCTCTATCAATCCTTCGCTTCGCGCCGCTTCAACTCATCTCGGATTTTGGCGGCCATCTCATACTCCTCGTTGTCGAGCGCTTCTTGCAAACGCCCCCGCAGGGCGTCAATCGGCCAAGTCTCCATAGCATTGTCGTCGAGGTGCGAAGTGGCCGGCACTGCCGTGAACCCTCCGCCCTCCTGCTCTTCCAGAATCACGCCCGCCGCCTCGAGGATAAAATCGTAGGTAAAAACCGGGCACTCAAAACGCACTGCCATCGCAATGGCATCCGAAGTGCGCGAGTCAATCTCGAAGAGCTCGCCGTTCTTCATGCACACCAACCGGGCGTAAAAAATGCCGTCGAGCAAATTGCTGATGATCACCTCCTTCAACTGAATATCAAAGGTGTCAAAAGCATTTTTGAAAAGGTCGTGCGTGAGCGGGCGGTTGGGCACCATGCGCTCCAAGGCCACCGCGATAGCCTGCGCCTCAAAACTCCCGATGACGATGGGTAGGCGGCGTTTTCCACGGCGCTCGCCCAGCACCACCGCGTAATTGTGCGATTGGGTCATGCTGTGCGAAAGGGCCACAATTTCGAGTTCGATACGTCTCATACTTTTGGTGATTTGTTTATTTGGGGATTTGGGGATTTGGGGCGGTTCAACTTTCTGAAAGTTCGTTCATCCTTCATCGTTTATAGTTCATCGGTATACTTCATCGTTCCTACTGCGCGGCTTTGAACTTTTTGAACGCTTCGTTCAAGCGCGGCACCACTTCAAACAAATCGCCCACCACGCCATAGTCGGCGGCCTTAAAGAACGGCGCTTCGGGGTCTTTGTTGATGACCACGATAACTTTCGAGTTGTTCACCCCCGCCAAATGCTGGATAGCCCCGCTGATTCCGATGGCAATGTACAAGTTTGGACGGATGGCAATGCCCGTCTGACCCACATGTTCATGGTGAGGCCGCCAGTGCGTGTCGGCCACCGGGCGCGAGCAAGCCGTGGTAGCCCCCAGCGTCGCAGCCAAATCTTCCACCATCCCCCAGTTTTCGGGGCCTTTCATGCCTCGGCCAGCCGACACCACAATTTCTGCCTCCGGCAATGGCACCGTGCCTTCTTGGGTTTTCACCGCTTTCACGCGGATACGGCCTTTGGCCGAAACCGCCGAAACCGTCTCGACCGAAACCGCGCTGCCCGCTGCTTCTGGCTTCACCGCATTGCCCATCAGCGAGATGACTTTCACCGCACTCGTGATTTCATATTCGGCAATAGCCTTGCCCGAAAAAACTGATTTTTTTACACGCAGCGCAGTCCCATTTGCCGTAGGCAAACCGTTCGCGCCCGACACCAGCCCGGCGTTCAGCCGAACCGCCACGCGCCCCGCCACGGATTTCCCAGTAGAAGTATGGCTGAGGATAACGACCGTCGCGCCATTGTTTCTCGCCACTTCCGAAATGGCCGCTGCGCAGGCTTGGCTGTCAAAATTGTCAAAGGAAGCGTCGGCCACGTTGAGCACGCGGTTTGCGCCATAGCGGCCCAGTTCGCCCGCATCTTTTACTGTGCCGAGCGTGAGTGCTACGCAGGAAGTGCCGAGCAAGTCGGCCACTTTTTTCCCGTAGGTGACGGCCTCAAAAGCCGCTTTTTTGAACTGTCCGCGCGGGGATTCCGCAAAAACCAAAACCATATTTTATGAAGTGATGGAGTGATAAAGTGATGAAGTGATTGAGGTCAGTGGTGAGAATTATGAAGCGATAAAGTGAAAGTAAACTGCCATTATGCGGGTATCAAATCACTTCATCACTTTATCACTCCATCACTTTATATAACCTTTGCTTCTTCGTGCAACAGCCGCACCAATTCGTCCATCTGGTCGGGCTGCACGAGCTTCACGCCCGCCTTTGCAGGCGGGAGGGTAAACTGTACGGCTTTGGCACCGTCGTCAAACGCGACGGGCTGCACTTCTTTTAGGGGTTTAGCGCGGGCGCCCATAATGCCGCGCATATTCGGGATGCGCTGTTCGGCCATGCCTTTGGCAGCACTAAGCACGAAGGGCAAATCTACTTCCACCACCTCTACCCCACCCTCAATATCGCGTTCGAGCGTAGCCGCCGAGCTATTGAGGTCGAGTTTGGAAGCGTAGGAAACGTATGGAAGGTCAAGGTGTTCGGCCACCATAGCACCGACTTCCGAGCCATTGTGGTCAATGGTTTCTTTGCCAAAGAAGATGATGTCGAAGTTTTCGGCGCGGGCGTATTCAGCAATCTGCTTGGCCACAAACGCAGCGCCTTGGGGGTCGCAGTCAATGCGCACGGCCTCGTCGGCACCGATAGCGAGGGCTTTTCTGATGGTAGTTTCGTTGGCTGCCGGGCCTACGTTGAGGGCCACGACCGTTCCTCCGCTTTCGGCAGATTCGCGGAGTTCGCAAGCCCGCACGAGGGCATACCACTCGTCGTAGGGGTTCATAATGAATTGCACACCTGCCGAGTTGAACTCCGTGCCGTCGGCGTTGAAGGAGATTTTCGAGGTGGTGTCAGGTGTTTGGGAGATACAGACCAATAATTTCATTGTAAAAATGGCCGCCATTTTTGCGGGTCGGCAAAGGTAGGAAGCGGGGAAAGAAAGTTAGAGGTTCAGCCACGATTTTACAGCACATTCGCCAACTGCTCCTTCACCTTCTCCAACTCATCTTTCATCTGCACCACAATGCGCTGGATGTCGGCATCGTAAGCCTTTGCCCCCAGCGTGTTTACCTCGCGGCCAATCTCTTGCGAAATGAAATTGAGCGTGCGGCCCAGCGACTCTTGCTTGCCGTCCAGCTGTTCCAGAAAATACTTGCAGTGCTGTTCCAAGCGCGCTTTTTCCTCCGACATGTCCATTTTTTCCAAGTAAAAAAGGAGTTCCTGCTCAAAGCGGTTGGGGTCGAGGTTCTCTTTGCCGATGCCCTCCTCCATATTGTTTCGGATACGCTCGCGCATTCGTGCAAAGCGTTCCTGCTCAAACGGGGTCACCTCCGTCAGCAGCAGCATGATATTGGTGACGCGCAGCCGCAGGTCGGCTTCCAGCATCTTGCCTTCCTGTCGGCGAAACACCTTGAGGTAGTCCAGCGCACGATTCACCGTTTCGCACATAGCCAGCCACTCATCTTCGTCCATTTCGCCGGAAGGCGACGTGACCACGTTGGGGATGCGGAGCAAAGCCGTCAGCATTTCCCCGCTGGGGATGTTGAGTTCGGCAGTCAGGCGCGACAGTTCGCGGTGGTATCCCCGAAAGAGCGCTTCGTTGAGCGACACATTGGCAGCACCGTCAGCATTTTGCACTTCCAGCAACACGTCAATCTTGCCCCGTTCGGCATGGTCTGCCACGATTTTGCGCAGTTCAATCTCCTTTTCTTTGTAATCGCCAGGAAGGCGAAGTTTCACGTCCGTCAGCTTGGCATTGAGTGCGCGAATCTCGGCTATCAAGGTTTTTTCGCCGAAACTACCGTGGGCACGGCCATAGCCCGTCATCGAAAGCAGCATATTTTATTAAAAATGTTGAACGTAGTGATCCCGAAAGCCTTCGGGATGAACTGGAATGAATTAAGAATAGCGACGAGCGAAGTAACCAAGGGGTGACTTCAAGTCATCGCTTGGCTAAGCCGCCCGGAGCATTAGCGGAAAGGCCGCAAATGTAGACAAAACACGCTGGGCTAAAAGCCAGAAGAATTTTTTTGCCTACAATGCTTGCAAATCGCTGAAAATGAGCGAGGTTGCACCCTGAAATTGTGGAACTGTGCTTGTTGGGGCAAACCAATATATGGCAATGAGTCATTTGAAAGCAGCGCGCCCCGAATTTTTCAACCGAAAGTTTGTGTGGGCAAAATATTGTGCGAACTTTGCACCTCGATTTTTCAGGAAGCCCTATTTTCCTTTATAATTCATTCTAAATCAACGAGATAAAACATGAGAAAGGCTGACCTTGTGAATGCAATTTCCGAAAAGACGGGCGTTGCCAAAGTAGATGTCCTGGTAACGCTCGAAGAGCTTTTCAAGGAAATCAAATCTACCATGACGAAAGGCGAAAACGTGTACATCCGCAGTTTCGGTTCTTTCGTCATCAAGCGTCGCGCCAAAAAAATTGGCCGCAACATCAAAAAAGGCAAGGCCATCGAAATCCCGGAGCACTACATCCCATCGTTCAAGCCGGCAAAAATCTTCACCGACCAAGTGAAGACAAATGTGAACTCATTGCCCGATGACTGAAGTTATTTGCTTTTCAAAGAGAAGCAACATCCGGCTTCCGTGGCACATATTGTCGCGGAAGCCGGATGTTTGTTAGCAAATCCGAAAGATGAACAAAACACACATTTTGACCATTTTTGCCGCATTGACCTTGTTTTTTGGTCTATATTTTGGGTTTGACACCACGCCCGACAAAAGAAAAAAAACCATTGAACCTACGCGCTCTGTGCAAGCCGAAAGCATCAATTTGGAGACTTTGCTGGAAGATGCCACAACGCATTTGAGCGCAGCACAAGCGGCGCAAGTGGCAGAGATAGAAAACAAAATAAAGGCCACAACCGATGACGCTCAACGCGCCAACCTGTTCAAGACGCTTTCGGGGCTTTGGTATGGTTTTGGTCAATTGCCCCTCGCTGGCGGATTTGCCGAACAAGTGGCCGAATTGGAAAACGCCGACTCATCGTGGTCGGTAGCCGGGGCTTCTTTTTTCAACGGCCTTTTGGCTGCGAAAGACCCTTCGGTGCGCCAATACTGCGCTGACCATGCGGTGAAGGCGTTTGAAAATGCGGCCTCGCTGGCCCCAGAAAAAGTGGAGCACCGGGTGAACTTGGCACTTGTTTGGGCCGAAAACCCGCCGCCCAACAATCCGATGCAAGCGGTGATGATGCTCCGCGAACTGGAGGGCAAGCACCCCGAAAACGCATCGGTCTACAACGCGCTGGGGCGTTTGGCCATCAAGACCGGGCAATGGGAACGTGCCACGCAACGATTGGAAAAAGCCTGGTCGCTCGACAAAAACAACCCCAATACCCCCTGTCTTTTGGCGCAAGCCTACGAAGGCGCGGGAAACACAACAAAAGCAACCGAGTTCGCAGCCCAATGCAAAGGGAAGTGACTCATAACTCATAACCTGTTGGTCGAAAGGCCGACATTCAAATTTTCAGAGCAGTATGCCTTGCGGAAAAAAACGTAAAAGACACAAAATTGCTACCCACAAACGCAAGAAGCGTTTGCGCAAGAACCGTCACAAGAAGAAGCGTTAATTAACTGAACCACAGGTGCTTGGCCGCATCATTTCCAAGCACTGGGGTCAGCGACAAAGACGCGGACGTCGAAAAATAGCGAAACTTTCCGGAGGCCTTTGCCGCCGGAAAGTTTTTCGCTGTATGCCGCATTGCGGACACTCCTTGTCCGCCCGTTGATTGGCAGATTTTCCCATCCAGTTCTTTGGCAAGCACTTTCACCCAAAATAATCGCCCGCTACCTCACGGGCATTTGCTGCGTTTTTGTCCGCCCAAGCAAAAATGAATCAGCCCTCCTTGCCGACCGAACTGTCATTCCGATTCAGTGCGACCGCCCTCCCATTAGGTCGCTCTTTCTGCTGCCAATCCGCCGCATTTCCCGACGGCCATTTCCTGCCGCCTGCGCCACCCCGGTGCTTGGTGAGGAGGCTGTGTTGCCTGTGCAAAACCATATCTCACCCTCGTGGATAAAGAACTAATCATCAATGCGACCGAAACGGGCGTTGAACTGGCACTCATCGAGAACGGCAAATTGGCCGAACTCCACCACCAAAAAACGAACAACAACTTCACTGTCGGCGATATTTTCATTGGCAAAATCCGAAAGATGATGCCGGGCTTGAACGCCGCTTTTGTAGACATTGGCCACCGAAAAGATGCCTTTCTGCACTACACTGATCTGGGGCCAAAACTCCGCTCGCTCATAAAATGGTCGAACGGGGTGGCCAACGGAAGCATCAACACTGCCAAACTCGACAATTTCAAGTACGAAGAGGACATCGTGAAAACGGGCAAGGTGGACCAAGTGCTCAACAAGCGCTTCCCCATCCTTGTCCAGATTTTGAAAGAACCCATCTCGACCAAAGGCCCTCGCCTTTCCTGCGAACTGACCTTGCCGGGCCGCTACATGGTCATTTCCCCTTTCTCCGATTCGATATCGGTATCAAAAAAAATAGCCAACACGGAGGAGCGCAAACGCCTCCACGCGCTGGCCGAAAGTATTCGCCCCAAGAACTTCAGCCTTATTATCCGCACCGCCGCCGAAGGCCGGAAGGTGCAAGAACTGCATGAGGAACTGATGCATCTGCTCGGCAAATGGGAGGAGATTTTCAAACAATTGAAGACGGAAGCCCCGCCCGCCAAACTCTTGAGCGAACTGGATAAGACGGGCAGTGTGCTCCGTGATTTGCTGACCGCCGGTTTTAGCCGCATCGTGGTGAACGATAAGGATATGTACGCCGACATCCGGGCTAATTTGCAGAACATAAGCCCCGAACAGGTGAACATCGTGCAACTGCACAACAACTCCAAACCCATCTTCGATGCTTTCGGCGTGACCCGACAGGTGAAGGCCGCATTTGGCAAAACCGCCACGATGAGCTCTGGGGCTTACGTTGTGATAGAAAAAACGGAGGCGATGCACGTGGTGGATGTGAACAGCGGCCACAAAATAGTGAGCAACGATGTGGAGCAGACCATTCTTGGGGTCAACCTCGAAGCGGCGGAGGAGATTTCGCGGCAAATCCGGCTGCGCGACATCGGCGGGCTGATCGTGATTGATTTCATTGACATGAAAAACCTGGAGCACAAGAAGCAGTTGTCGAGGGCGATGGAGGATTTTATGCGCAAAGACCGCTCGCAGCACACGATTCTGCCGCTTTCAAAATTTGGCCTGATGCAGATCACCCGCGAACGCGCCCGCCCAGAGGTGATGGTGAACACTGCCGAAATGTGCCCGACCTGCAACGGCACTGGCCAAGTGAACGCTACGATTCTCTTGACCGACGACATTGAGCGGGACTTGGAATTTATCATGCAATCGAGGCCAAAATCGCCCCTCGAACTGCGGGTGCACCCTTTTTTGGAGGCTTTCCTCAAAAAAGGTTTCTTTCGCCGACAGTTGCGCTGGTTTATGCGCCACAGCAAGTGGGTGCGCATTACGCCGAGCACAGACTATCATCTTACGGAGTACCGCTTTTTTGATGGGAATGAGGATGAGATTCGGATGAATTAGGGATGCTTCGATGGTTCAAAGCCATTTGGTGAATACATGAATCGGCTTGCCTCGAAGCATCGGGGCAGGCCGATTTTGGCAAATGCTGTCATTAGAGCCTGTTTAAAATTTTTAGTTGATAAAAGTACTGGGAATCGTGCAGTAACTCGTGGTTCGCTAATTTTGACCTTCCAAAGTTTTCATTCTAAAATCCGATTTCTATGAAAAAAACCAGCCCCCACGTTTTACCAATCGTAGCCATAGCGAAGGCGGGTCTCCTGCTTTTCCCCATCTTGCTTTCCACCCTCCATGCCCAAACCCTAAACTTCCAACCCCGGTGGCGTGGGCGGCGGCGGCGCACTCTTTTTCCCTCGCGTCAACCCGGCCAACGACCAGGAATTCTACGGCTCCTGCGACATGAGCCAGTTGTTCCACAGCACCGACTTTGGCAATTTTTACGAGCAAATCCCCTTCCAGCACTTGGCCGTTTCAGGCGCAAACTCCACGGCGGGACGTTTTTTGACGGGGAAAATATTTACATCGGCACCAACGCGGGCATTTTCCACAGCAACGATGTGGCGGCACGTTGTTCATGCCCATTAAGTTAAGCTAAAGCAATAAAGCGAGAGACGACCTTTGTGATAAATACCACTCTATCATGGGGTCGCCTCTCAGCAAATATTTTAGGGCCGTACGGCTCATGGTTGCAAATATAGCCAACTCGCCCGAACTTTATTTCCATCGCCCCGGGGCTGATTTTACCCGGCACCGGCTGTTGCCCGCCGAGCGTACCGTATGGCTTGTGTTGTCCTTGTTGCGCCAGAGCCTTAGTGTGGAGATCGGCCATTTTTTTCAACGCTTGGACTCGCCACAAAATATGCCGACCAAGAGCGCCCTGGTTCAGGCCCGCAACAAGATGCGGTATGCGTTTTTTGAGGACATGTTCCACCTGACTTCAGACCTGTTCTACCACTGTTTCGAGGCACTGCGCTGGAAAAGGCTCCGCCTGTGGGCCACCGACGGTTCGGGCTTTCGCTTGCCGGACACCGACGAGATGGGGGAGGAGTTCGGCTGGCACGCCAACCAGCATTCTGCAGTCCCGTCTGCCCGCATTTTGGTGCATTTTGACGTGTTGAACCAAGTGATCGCAAACGCATTTCTTCATACCCGCTATGAGGCCGAATCGTTCGTCGCTACCTGGCACGTCCATGCTGTCCCATCAGACGTGCTCATGATCTACGACCGCGGTTACCCGGCCCAGGTCATCCCTTGGCTGCACCGATACTTCGGCTCCGATTGCCTGGTCAGGCTTTCGCTCACACATTCAAATATTGTCAAAGAGTTTGTGGCCTCCAAAAAGAGGCAAATCATTGTACGTGAAACACTTAACCACACTTCAAAACGGATGTTGAGGGCCTTGGGCATCCCGTTCAGCACCCGTGAGACATTTGAATACAGGCTTGTCCGGGTTGAACTCCCCACCGGAGAAACCGAGGTGCTGCTCACCACCCTTACCGACCAGAAAAAATACCCGGCCAGGGAATTCGGCCCGCTTTACCACCGCCGCTGGGGCGTGGAGACCTGCTTCTTCTCGCTCAAAAGTTTGCTTCAACTGGCCCGTTTTTCTGCCGTCACCGTCAACAATGCATGGCAGGATATTTACGCCACCCTGATCGGGTACAACTTCCTCTCGGCCATCCACCATTCCATGCAGGACGAGGTGAAAGAAATCAATACGAACCGCAAAACGCCCTGTCAGCCCAACCGAAATGTTGGCATCGGCATATTCAAGTCCTTCATCGTGCGCCTGTTCCTCCGACCGCGCGAAAACCTCGAAACCGAGGTCGCGCTCTTGAAGCGCTACCTGCTCAAGTGCCTTGAGCCCATCAAGGTAAAGGACCGCCCACGGGAACCAAAAATGATGCGCCTGGGCGAGCGACACAACTGGGAAGGCAACTACCGCCACGCGCTCTGAACTTAATCATTTCTCGCACGAGCAATTTGCTCAAGCGCCCGCTTGGGCCAGATTCCCTTGTTCCAACATTCAAAGAACAACCGACTTGAAAATGTCTGGCTTGAAGCCACACTGGTCGGCTTACCCAACAGAGCGGTTTTTTGGGAAATTTACATGTGCATTCATTGCTTAACTTAATGGGGTTGAGCCGTTGTAGCGCTCGAAAAATTTGTGCAAAGCCTGTACAGCCGATTGGATGATTTGCTCGAACGGCCTGAATCGTTCAGTTTGGTCAAGCAACGCCCGCGTTTCCGAAAGGCAAAACTTCAAAAATTCCCCTACTACATGGTGTTCCGCATAAATGAAACCCGCTCGACCGTTCTTGTTGTGGCGGTAGTTCATGTCAAGCGCAACCCTGCTGTTTGGATTCGCGCATTGCGCTAAATGCATTGCTCACCCTCAGTATTCCTGTCAGTATCTCATCGCAAAAGCCCTCGCGACACCCCACTCGCTCGCAACTCCCCAAACGTTCCCACTCCACGCCCCCACGCCATCAAGCCACGGAAAGGTTACCTTTGTCCACCGATCCGCACTATGAAAAAACTACTCACGCTCCTACTCTCCCTCGCTTTCTTGGCCGCCGCACAGGCGCAAATGTGGAACGGCCAAGACACCCTCTACGGGAACGAATGGATTGACTATTCCAAAACCTATTTCAGGTTCAAAATTGCCGACGACGGCGTGTACCGCCTTGACTTCCAAACGCTTTCCTCGGCAGGCTTCCCCGCAGGGAATGTGCCAGCGAGCGAGTGGCGGCTCTACCGAAACGGCCAGCAAGAAGCCGTTTTCACGTCCACCAACGGCACCTTCGGCAGCGCAGACTTCCTCGAATTTTATGGCCGGAAAAACCGGGGCGAACTGGATTTCCACCTCTTTGAAAACGCCGATGCCGAGCAGGTGAACCCCCGCTACAGCATATTCAACGACTCGGCGGCGTACTACCTGAGTTGGGGCACCGGCGGCCAAGCCCTGCGCTACGCCGCCGCGCCAAACGACCTCAGCAACCTCCCGCCTGCCGAGCCATTTTGCTGGCAAACGACGGAAACCGTTTTCTGGCAGGGCGGTTTTGCCAAAAAAAGCATCACCGACGACACCCGGTATTCGTGGTTCGACGGCCTCGGCTATGTGCGGGCCTACTCGGCTTCCACCAACCCCGTGCCGCTCCTTTTGCCAAAAATATTCGCCGCCGGGCCAGATGCCACCGCGCACATCCGCTACGCCTGCAACCTCGGCGCCCACCACCAACAGATTCTGCTCAACGACTCCCTGTTTGCAGAAGACGAATTTTACAACTTCAAAATCATTGACCGAAAATTCCCCGTTGGCGCAGGTTTTTTGAATGCCCCTGCTACTGCCATTGCCACTTTTAAACTCCTTTCCCCCCTTGCCGACCGCAACGGCCTCGCCCTCGCCAGCATCCGCTACCCGCGCCTTTTTGATTTTGAAAATGCCAACGTTGCAGCGTTTGAACTGGAGGCTTCGCAAACGGAGAAATACCTTGAAATCAAATCGTTCGACTTGAATGCCGGCAACGCCGTGCTCTGGGATTTGACCAACAAAACAAGATTAGAAACCGCCAGCCAAGCGGGCCTGGCGAAAGCCAAAATAGCGGCGAGCGCTGCGCTGCGCGAATTCGTATTGGTCAGCCCAGCAGCGGTGAAAACCGTGACGGCCTTGCAGCCCTTGCAATTCCAAAACCCTGCCGACGGCAGCGCAGCCGATTTCCTTATCATTTCCAACAAAGCCCTTTTTGCTGACCCTGCGGCGGGCGGAACGAACCATGTGGCGGAATACGCCGATTATCGGCGAAGCCTTGCGGGCGGAAGCCATGCGGTGAAAGTGGTAGACGTGAACGAGCTCTACGAGCAGTTTGCCTACGGCGTACGCTACCACCCCATCGCGGTGCGCAACTTTTTGCATTGGGCAAAACGCGCTTGGCCGCAGGCGGAACACGCTTTCATCATCGGCAAAGCCCTGGATTTTCACCTCGTCCGCGAGCCAGCACAGCAAAACGCGCTGGTGGATTCGCTCTACTTCGTCCCCACGTTCAGTTCTCCCGGCGCCGATTTGCCCTTCGTGATGCGCGGCAACCACCTCTCCCAACCCATCCTCGCCATTGGCCGATTGGCGGTGACGAAGCCCTCGGAAATCCGCGACTATCTCGACAAGGTGATTTTGCACGAGCAGCAACTTTCATTAGCAAGCCAGACCATCGGCGACAAGGCTTGGATGAAGCGCGTCATACACAACTCAGGCGGGCTTTCGGGCGAAACCACCATCATCCGGGGCTACACCACGAGCATGGCCGATGTGTTGAAAAACAACCGTTTCGGCGCAGATGTCCACACGTTTTACAAGACTTCCGACGACCCGGTACAGATTTCGGCCTACGAACAATTGCTCGACCTGATGAACAACGGCGTAGCGATTTGGAGCATTTTCGGCCATTCTTCCGCCTTCACCGTTGACTTCGACATCGGCCAGCCGGGGGCGTACAGCAATTATGGCCGCTACCCGCTCATGCTCATTTTGGGCTGTCTCTCGGGCCAAGCGTCCCTCACGCAGCCGGGCATCGGCGAGCGGTTCGTGCTTGCGCCCGACCGGGGGGCCATCGCCTACATCGCTTCCGTGGACTATAGTTTCCCCGACGCGCTGCACGCCTACGGGCGACAATATTACGAGCGGCTGGGCGGCGCGGATTATGGCAAAAGCGTGGGCCTCGCATTGGCGAACACCGTAGACGACTTGAAAAATACGCAGGACTCAAAACTCATCGCCGTGCTGCACCAAAGCCTTTTGCAGGGCGACCCGGCCATCCGTGTGTACGCCCACGATGGGCCGGATTATGTGGTGGACAACCAAACCGTGCTGTTCGACCCAAACCCCATCGGCTTGGAAAAGGCTACCGCGAAACTGACTTTCGACGCGGTGAACATCGGCGAAAACCCCGGCGGCCAACTCGCCCTGACGGTGGAACAGCGTCTGCCCGACAACACGGTTTTGAGCCGCGTCGTGGATACGATTCCCGCCCCGCCCAACCGCTCCAAACTCGAATACGAGTTGCCCTTGGCAGGAAGCAAGATTGGTTTCAACCGATTTTTCATCAGCCTCGACCCCGACAATCAGGTAGCCGAATCTCCCGCCGCAGCCGAAGGGAACAACGACTTGGCCGACGCTTCGGGCGAGCGCGGCATGGACGTTTATTTTTACTCCGACGATGTTTCGCCCGTGTTCCCCGCGCCCTACGCCATCGTGTCGAAACCCAGCGTGACGCTCTGGGCTTCCACCCTGAACACCGCCGCGCCACCGCTCCGCTATCTTTTTGAAATGGACACGCTGGAAACTTTCGACAGCCCTTTCAAACTGAAAACCGAGCTGACCGAACGCGGCGGGCTTTTGAGTTGGAAACCTGCCATCACGTTGAAAGACAGCACGGTTTACCATTGGCGCGTAGCGCGAGACAGTCTCGTGAACGGTGCGCCGCTCTGGCGCAGTCGCTCCTTCGTGTACCTGCCCAACAGCAGCCCCGGCTGGAATCAATCGCATTTTGGGCAATACCGCGACGACGTTTTTGCCAATATGCAAGCCAACGACACCACGCGACAAATCGAGTTCCGCGACAACGCCGCGTTCATCACCGTGCAAGTGGCCTATCGCGGCGTGAACCGCTACCCCGGTCTCCAGAACAGTTACTACGAAAACTTTTTGGGCGATTATGGCTGGAATCAACGCGACATCTCGCGGGGCGTAGTGCTGGTGGTGGCCAACCCGAACACGGGACGATTGGTGCACAACCCGCCCGGCGGGCCATTCAACCACAACCCGCCGGAAGACCGGGTGCTTTTTTGGTTCGACACGCGCGACTCGCTGCAACGGCTGAAACTCATGGATTTTGTGGAAACGGGCATTCCCAACGGCCACTACGCAGGGCTGCTGGCGTTCAATACGCCCACCGATGCCGTAGGCTACGCGCCCCATTTGTGGGCAATGGATTCTGTTTCGCAGGGAAAAAACTTGTTCCAAGTGCTGGAAAGCCAGGGCGCAAAATCGGTGCGGCAAACCGCGAACTTCACGACCGCGCCGCCCGCCTACGGCTTTGTATTTCGGAAAAACGACCCGGCTTTCCCTGCGCTGGACAGCATCGTGAACGACCCGACTTTGGTGGTGGATGTGCGCGCCAACTTCCCGGCCAAATGGTCAGTGGGCCAAATGGAAACGCCGCCCATCGGCCCGGTGAAGGCTTGGAAATCCTTGCTTTGGCGGCGCGGTGCATTCGACGACACTTCCGACGAGGCCGCGTTGGCGGTGCTGGCCGTGCGCGATGGGCAGCCCGATTCGCTGCTGTTCCGATTGACCGATGTGTTTGAAACTTCGCTGGCGGGGCTTTCTGCCGCCCAATTCCCGCAACTCAAATTGCGCTACGAAGTGGCCGACACGCTGGCGCGAACGGCCACGCCCTTGGCTTACGCGCGGGTGCTTTTCGACGCGGTTCCCGAAGGGGCATTGCACCCAGCGGCGCACTTCACGTTCCAGCGCGACACTTTGCAGCAGGGCGAAACGCTCCGCGCTTCCATCGCTTTTGCCAATATTTCGGATGCCGCGTTCGACAGCCTTTTGGTCAAATTCAGGATTGAAAACCAAGCCGGCACAGGCGGGGAGTTTTTCCAAAAACTAAAACCCCTCGCGGCGGGCGATTCGCTCCACGCCAATTTCTCCGCTCCTACCCTACCCTTCCAGGGGCCACAGCGATTGCTCATCGAAGCCAACCCCGCCAATCATCAGCCAGAACTTTACCATTTCAACAATGTGCTGCTCCGCGACTTTTTTGTGGGCCGCGACGAGCGCAACCCGCTCTTGGACGTGACCTTCGATGGGCAGCACATCCTCGACGGCGACCTCGTGTCGCCCAAGCCGGTGATCATCCTCACGCTGAAAGACGAGAACCGTTATCTGGCGATGACGGATTCCAGCACCTTCGCCCTCACGCTGGTGCTGCCCGATGGCTCGCAGCAAACGCTCGCGCCGAACGACCCCGCGCTGCTTTTTTTTCCCGCCGACGCTTCCAATTTGCAAAAGAAAAACCTCGCCCGCCTCGAATGGCGGCCTGCGTTCGTGCAAGATGGCGAATACCGTTTGCTGGTGAACGGGCGCGACGCTTCGGGCAACGAGAGTGCCGCGCTGGACTGGTCGGTGACGTTCAAGATCATCACCAAGTCGTCGTTGTCAAATGTTCTGAACTACCCAAACCCCTTCTCGACTTCCACGTGTTTTGTCTACACCCTCACGGGGAGCGAGCCGCCCACGCATTTCAAAATCCAAATCATGACGGTGAGCGGGCGGGTGGTGCGCGAAATCACGGAGCAGGAATTTGGCCCGCTAAAACCCGGTACGCACCGCAGCGATTTTTGCTGGAATGGCCGCGACGAATACGGCGACCAACTCGCCAACGGGGTGTACCTCTACCGCATCGTGGCAAAAAAGGTGGACGGCTCGGACTTCGACCTTTTCGAGAACGGCGCGGCGGACGGCTTTTTCAAGCACGGGTTTGGGAAGATGGTGCTGATGCGTTGAACTGTGAACGATAAACTATGAACGATGTGAATCAAGGGTTGTCGAAGTGGTTTACGAAACCTTGGAGGGTCTACCGATTACCCACAGAATGAAGGTGCGTAGCACCGATGATATTTGTAGCACTGATTTGCCCTCCTGAGAAGGTGCAGCGCACCGAAATGTACCGAAGATGGTGCCGGTGCGCTGCACCTCAACGATAACTTGATGCTATGCCTACAAATATTGCCGGTGCTACGCACCTGATTAGCAACGAGGCTATT
>JBJXFT010000338.1:0-6508 GCA_046155725.1 Saprospiraceae bacterium | reverse complement strand
TGGTTAGAACACAGATGACACAGATGCAAGCAGCACAGATTTTCGCTGATTTTCAAAAAGTAATCTCTCGAATCTGTGCTGCTTGCATCTGTGTCATCTGTGTTCCATGAAAATGTCCAGTAGTATGCACATTATCCCTTCAAATCTGATGGTTGCATCGGCAGCACAATCAAAAACATCGCTCCTTTTCCTGGTTTGGACTGCACGTCCACCTGCCCGCCGTGCGCCTGCACGATGCTCAGGGTACTGGCCAAGCCAAGCCCCATGCCGTTCGGTTTTCGGGAAAAATAAGGCTCGAATATCTTGTTGATTTGCTCCCGTGCGATGCCCGGCCCATTGTCTTGTATGCTGAAAAAAAAGGAATCGCCCACGCGCCCGGTGTTCAATTTGAGGATGCCCGTATCTGCCTCCACCATCTCTACCGCATTGATGATGATATTGAGCAGGGCGATTTTTAGTTTTTCTGGGTCAGCCTGAATGAGCGGCGGGTCGGTAGGGTAATGCCGGTGCACGGTGACTTTTTTGAGCGCAATGCGGTCGGCGGCGGCGGCGAGGGTTTGTTCCAAGAGTTCGTGCGGGTCAGTGGGCTGGAGGTTCAGTAGGCCGGTGTTGCTGGATTGCAGCAGGTCGGTCACCAACTTGCCGATGCGCTGGCTGTTTCGGTGGATGATTTCGAGGCAACCTGTCTGTTCGGGGTCCTTGCTTTCGGCCAGTATTTGCGCTACGGAAAGGTCAATATTGGTCAGCGGATTGCGGATTTCGTGGCCCAGCATCCGCATGAACCGCCCAGCAGAAGCCAGTTTCTCGGCGATGAGCAATTCCCGTTCGGCTTTCTTGCGCCGCGTGATGTCGTGCAGTATGGCTTGAAAAAACACTTCGCCGGGGCGGGCTGGCACCCGGTGGCAGGTGCTGGCGATGACGACCGTGCAGGTGCTGGCATCGGCGCTTGTCAGCTCGGCCTCAAAATCCCGAACGCTTTCTTGGCCGGCCAATTTTTGAGCAAAACTTTGCTTTGCTGCTTCGTTTTCAAATAAATCCAGCAGCCTTTTCTGCAGCAGTTCGGCTTTTGAAAAACCACACAATTGCAAGGCAGCAGGGTTGACATCCGTGAACCGGCCCTCGGCATCCAGCAGGCAAATAGCATCTATCGAACCCTCAAAAACACCCCGGTATTTCTCCTCGCTTTCGCGCAATGCTTTCTGTACCGCCGCCCGCCCGATGCTGTAGCGGATGCAGCGCTCGAGGTTGTCAGGTGCCAGATCACTTTTCACCAAGTAATCGGCCACTCCGAGGTCCAACGCTTGCGCATCAATCGCCACATCGCCCTTGCCCGTGAGCAGGATGATGGGCGTGTGCAGCCGCAGGTCTTTGGCAATGCGCAGCAAATCAAGCCCTGTGCGCGCGCCAAGCATATAATCGAACAGGCCGATGTCGAAATGCCGCTCGTTGAGGAGCAGCAATGCCTCGTCGTAGGTGGCTGCCCAGGTCACCTCGAATTGTTGGTCTCGGATTTCGCGCAGGCATTCTGTGGCGAGGAAATAATCGTCCTCGTCGTCGTCCACGAGCAGTACGGAAAGTTTGGGCATAGCGGTGAGGGTTGATGAGGTTGATGAGGTTTATGAGGTTTATGAGGTTGATGAGGTTGATGAGGTTGATGAGGTTGATTGCTCCTCGCTTAATCCTACTTTGGCACTTTAAGGGAAACTCCGATACCGCCGAGCGTTGGCTTCGCATATATGCGCTCGTTTGAGAAACCTTTTTGGGGTTTCTTAAACGTGCCAGAGGGTCTTGCACGGACCTTGGCCAAGACATCGGAGCCAGCCTACGTTTAAGAAACCCAAAAAAGGTTTCTCAAACGTGGATCGTGGTTATGCGCAGCCGATGCGCGGCGGTATCGGGGTTTTCCTTCCGCTTCTTGTTGGCGGGGACGCCAACAAGGGCAAAAAGTCAATCTATAAAAGATGTCGTTTCATTCTTCGCTGCGCTCAGAATGACACGCTACGCTTTCGCGAGCAAAGGAAGCACCACTGTGAACACCGCTCCCTTGTCTTCTCGGCCTTCGGCAAAAATGACCCCTTGGTGGTTGTCCACTATTTTTTTGCAAATGGCCAGCCCGACACCAGAGCCGCTGTGCTCGGAGCGCCCCTGCAAGCGATGGAAAATGTTGAAAATACGCTCAGCGTTTGATTGCGCAAAGCCGATGCCGTTGTCCTCCACTTCTATGATGCAATAATCTTTGTCGGGCAACAGGAGGTAATCTTCTGGCAAATTAGCCCCAGCCACTTCCCGGCAGCGCACTTGCACATGGGGCGTGCGGTCGGCGTGCACGAATTTCAGCGCGTTGTTCAGCAGGTTTTGGAACAACTGCCGCATCTGGCTCGGCATGGCGTGGATGGTAGGCAAGGAATCCGGCACGTCAATCTGCGCCTTCGTGCGCTCCACGCTGTCCATGTCGGCCATCACATGGTCAAACACTTCGTTCAGGTCGGTCGGCTCGCGCGGCAAATCGGGGCGCGTGACCCTCGAAAAAGACAGCAAATCGTTGATGAGCGTTTCCATGCGCAGTGCCGCACCGTTCATCCGCGCAAGATATTGCTCCCCTTCGTCGCTGAGCACCTCCTTGTATTTGAGGTTGAGGCGTTCCCCAAACGTCAAGATTTTGCGCAGCGGCTCCTGCAAATCGTGCGAAGCGACGTAGGCAAATTCCTGTAGCTCGCGGTTGGAGCGGTCGAGTTGTTTCATGCGCAGTTCGAGTTCGCGCTGTTTTTGGTTCAGTTCGCTCACATCTTTCAGCAGCAGCACGCCTATCACATTTTCTGGCTGGTCGTCCTCATCGTGGGTGCCTGAATAAATGCTGGCCCTGTAAAATTTGCCATTGATTTCGCGCTCCACGTCGGCGCGTTCGCCCCCAAAAACTTTGGAAACATACTCGCCGAGAAACGTGAATTGATTGGATTCAAACAAGGTGTTCAGGTTTTTGCCCTTCACATCGCCTTCCAAGCCGAGGCGGATAAAGCGCGGTGTGCCCTCGCTGAGCAGTATGTTCAAGTCTTTGTCAAACGTGATGATTTCATGGTCGGCAAGGCTGTTGGAAAGAGATTTGTAGAGGCGCATCAAGCGGTGGTTGGCAAAAGCAGCCTCCTTCAAGCGCGTAATATCCGTCAGCGCAATCGTCATTTGCGTATCTGACACATTGGCCGAGGCCAGCACCCAGCGCTTGTGCTCGGCCAAGAAAAAATCCGTCTCATTCTCCGAGCCAGATATTTGGGTTGCTTCGTTCAATGTGTCCGCCACGGAGACCGGCAACAAGTTGTCGAGCGGCATCCCTTCCAAATTCGGATTTCCCAACAAGTTGCCAGCCGCCGCATTGGCGTACTTGCAGCGCCAGCTTGTCGGCTCAGCCGAATTTTCAAAATGCAAAAGTCCATTGGGAGAATGGTCAAGAATGTAGCGCAACTGGTCCATGGATTACTGTATGTTGTAAGCTTTCAGTTTGTTGTACAAAGTTTTTCGGTCAATGCCGAGCGCTTCCGCGGCTTTGCTTTTGTTGAAGCGCAGCTCTTGCAGTACCCGCACGATCATTTCATATTCGGCTACAATGGCCGCTGCCTTCAGGTCGGTTTTATCGGGGATGCCGTGCATGGTACGCTGCGGCGGCAGTGGCTCTGCCTGTTCAAAAAGTGGAAGCGGCTCACCGCCCGGCGACTCCCAAGCAGCGGCTTGGCTTGTGTCTGGCTCCTCTGGCGTAGGCTCGTTCATCCCCAGCTTGTTAAAATGAGTGATCTCAAAAGGCAAGGACACCGCCTCTACCTTCGGCCCATCCGTGAGCAAAGCAGCGCGCTTGATCACGTTTTTCAACTCGCGCACATTGCCGTACCAAGCATAGTGCGTAAATATGTGTGCCACATCGTCCGAAAACCCTTGTATCGGTTTGTTGAGTTCGCGGGCCGTTTCCTGCAAAAAGTGTTCGGCAAAAGGCATGATGTCGCTGCGGCGTTCGCGCAGGGAGGGCAATTCGAGGCTGAACTCGTTGAAGCGGTGATAGAGGTCTTCGCGGAATCTCCCTTTGCGGCAAGCCGCCAAAAGCCGCTCGTTGCTCGCCACGATGATGCGCACGTCGAGGGGGATTTCTTTGGCCGAGCCGATGCGCTTGAGGCGGCGTTCCTGCACGACGCGGAGCAGGGCCACTTGCACGTCGTAGGGAAGGTTGAGCACTTCATCGAGGAACAGGGTGCCGCCGTTGGCCAGTTCGAAATGGCCGATTTTGGTGGCCAGCGCGCCGGTGAACGACCCTTTTTCGTGCCCGAACAATTCGCTGTTTGCCAAATCCTTGGAGATCGCCCCGCAGTCCATGGCCACAAAAGGCTGGCGGCTGCGCGGGCTTCGGTCGTGTATCATGCGGGCTACCGACTCTTTGCCCGACCCGCTTTCGCCGTAAATGATGACACTGTAATTGGTGGGCGCGACCAAATCTATCTGCTTGTACATGGCCTGTGCTGCCACGCTTTGGCCGATCATAAAGTTGGGATTGGCCGCCGCCGCCGAGGTAGACTTGGGCTGGCTGGGCAGGGCCGCGTCGCCGGCAGGGGTAGCGACGGACACGGAAGCGTTCAGCGCTTTTTGGATGCTGAGCAAGATTTCGTCTGGCACGATTGGCTTCGTGATGTAGTCTACGGCGCCCTGTTTGAGCACATTTACGGCCATGCGGATGTCGGAATAGCCCGTCATCACGAGCACTGGGGTATGGGGAATTTTTTGCCGAAGTTGTGACAGTACCTCGCCGCCGTCCATGTCGCCAAGGCGAAAATCGGTCAGCACAAGCCCAGGCATCTGCGCTTCGGCAGCGCGTATGCCTTCGCGGCCGCTGTTGGCGGACTGCACTTCGTAGCCCTTCCGAGTGAGGAAGCGGTGCAGGAGTGTGCAGATGTCGAGGTCGTCGTCTATGATGAGTATCTTTTCCATATTCTATGATTTGCGTTTGCTGGCGATGGGAATGCTCATTGCGTCGCGGTATTTGGCCACGGTGCGGCGCGCCAGTTTGTAGCCTTTTTCGAGCAACAATTGGCAGATGTCTTGATCGCTGAAGGGTTGTTGTTTGTCTTCGTCGGCGATGAGCGCGGCAATGAGGCGGCTGATCTCTTTGTTGGTCACCAATTCGCCGTCGGTTTTGGCCATGCCTTGTTGGAACAGGTCTTTGAGGTGCAGGGTGCCAAAATCAGTGGAAGCGTATTTGAGGCTGGTGACCCTCGAAATGGTGGAGATGTCGAGCTGCGCTATGGCTGCCACATCTTTCAAAATCATGGGGCGGAGTTTTCGGGGGTCGCCTGTGAGGAAGTATTCGGGCTGCAACTGGACAATGGCCTGCATGGTGACGAGCATGGAATGCTCGCGCTGCAAGACCATTTCGACAAACCAGGCTGCAGAATCAACTTTGGAGCGCAGGTACTGCACGGCTGATTTTTCTCGCTCTTTGGTTTTGTTCTGCTGCATGGTCTGGAGCATTTTGCGCATGTGGTCGCTGACGCGCAGGGTGCCGCTGCTGGCATGGGCCAAAGAAACCTGGAGGCTGCTGTTCTCCCCTTTTTCGATCACAAACTCGGGGATGATATTTTGGTTCTTGGCCAGTTCGGTGGTCTGCCCGGCCACGGGGCGCGGGTTGAGTTTTTTGATGAGGGCTGCTGCTGCGCGTACTTCGGGGAGGCTGACGGCAAGCGCGTGCGCTATTTTATCGTAGTGTTGGGACCCCAGTTCCGTGAGGTGGTCTTGCACGATGCGGCAAGCCAAATCCGCATTTTCTTGGCGATGGGACAGGTTTTCGAGTTGCAGCAAGAGGCATTCGCGCAGGTCGCGGGCGCCTATGCCGGCGGGTTCGAGGGACTGCACGGTTTCGAGTTCGGATTCTATTTCGGATTCTTCCACCAAAATGCTGTGGGCAAAAGAGAGCGTATCGGCCATGTCGGCGATACTCAAGCGCAGGTAGCCGTCGTCGTCGAGGCTGTCCACGATATAGCCGGCCAGCATCCGTTCGCGGGGCGAGAGCGGGAGCACCGTAAGTTGGGCTTTGAGGTGCTCGCGGAAGTCGTGGGTTTGCACGAGCGTGTGCTGGTAGGTTTCTTCTTTGCGGGATTCGGGGGCGGTCGCATATTCCGCATTGTTCTCTGGAGTGTCGTCAGAGAGGTATTGCTCCATGATTTCAAAGCGGTCAGCATCTGCATCCGTGTCGCCATCGCTGTCAGTTTCGGCATGGGCTTCGGTCATTTCTTCGGCCATGTCGGGGTCAGGAGCATCGGTTTCGAGCGCGGGGTTTTCGAGGGTTTCGTGTTCGATGCGCTGTTCCAGTTCGAGGGTGCCGAGTTGGATAAAATTGAGCAATTGAATCTGCTGCGGGGAGAGATTCAGGGTTTGTTTTTGACCGATATGTTGGTTTTGCCGTATCATGCACCGTTTTTTGCCGAAATGCTCAAGTTGGGGAAAGCCCGGTTGTCAAACTGGGAAATCGCTCAACATC
>JBJXFT010000333.1:0-3533 GCA_046155725.1 Saprospiraceae bacterium | reverse complement strand
ACGCCTCGCAGCGTGACAAACTTTGTTCCTCAGAACCCTCTTACCTATCCCAATTCCCCAAAATTCACCCAACAACTATTCTTTCCTTCCCACTGTCAGTACGTCAATGAACTCTTATGATATAGCCACAAAAATGTGGCAATCGAAATCAAATTTAATAAGGACAAATTTTTGCCCTAACACTTCTATTCAAGCACCCACTCAAAACGGGTCGCAAAGGTAGCAACCCATTATTTTCTTAGGCAAGGAAACTCAAGCAGTTTTTTCAACATTTTTCCAACACGAAACCGCTCGCTTATCCACAAACTTTCTGCTTAAACTTGCTTTTCAAAAGTCGTTACTTTCAAAAGCGGGCGCAAAGGTAGAAACGAATTTTATTTCACCAACACCTCGGTCAAAAATTTTTCAAAAAACTTTATTTCGAAAAAATTCGATTGATATGGAAATTAAGCCGCAGGAGGGAAATTTTGAAAAGATGGCACTTCAGTACTTGTCGCGGGGTTTGGTTTGGTTAATCCCTGACAACGGGCAGCCCTAAAGATAGGCTGTTGAATTTGGATGACCGTTGGAGATTGCGGTCAAAAAGAGGTGATTATGCTGCATTCCAGCACGTCAGAGTTGTACGTTGACTACCTGATCGCGCACAAAGGGCTGGTGGGCACTGGAGACATGAGCGATATGCTGGGCGGCACATTGAGCCACAACCATATCACGCGGACGATAGCCCAGCCGCAACTGGGCCAAAAAGCGTTTTGCCAGTTGGTCAAGCCCAGTGTCCGGGCCGTTGAGCATGACGACGGTAGTAAGAGACCTCAAAAGCACTTCGTCGAGGCCTTGAAGGAGTGCCGGAAAGTGGCGCTTGTGGGGAAGGGCAGTCATGGGCAAGGTTTGTTTTTGCCAATCGCTTGATTGCTCATTGCGCTCAATTTTTGAACGCCCAAAAATATCGCAAATATTTCTTCTCCCCCATCCCGCCCACCCTCCCTACTTTCGCCACCCTAAAACATCAGCAGCATGGCCGAGACAGCAAGCACCGCCCCCGCCAAAAAAGACCCCAAAAAGAAGAAGAAAAAGGAAGACAAGATACCCTACCACCGCCGCCCCGAAGGCATGGCCATGGAAAAATGGCAGATCGCGCTGCGCAAACAGTTCGTGCATGAAAACGATTTCGGCATCGAAAAGATAAGCCCGGAAACCGTGTACGCCGACTACCTCGTCTCCAACCCTGCTTCCCGCAGCACCTACAAAGTGGCCCTCCGCAGCCCCGACCACCGGGGCGGTAATTTCTGTAACTGCTACGATTTTCGCGTGAGCCGCCTCGGCACCTGCAAGCACGTGGAGGCTGTGTTCCGCCATGTCGCCAAAAAGCGGCTGCGCAAACACTTGAAAAACCCCGTGGAACGCGCCTACACCTCCGTCTATCTCGACTACCGCGAAGGCAAGCATATCCGGCTCCGCATAGGCACGGAACAGATGGAGGCGTTCGCTGAGCTCGCGCTCGACTACTTTGACAAGCATTTTTGCCTCACGGAAAAAGGCTTCGCCCGCTTCGAGGTTTTTCTGCAAAAAGCCCGTGCCTTGGACGCCGGGTTTCGTTGCTACGACGATGCGCTGGAGCATATCCTCGAACAACGCGAACACCAGCGCCGGGTGCAAAAGATAGACGCAATGGATGCCGAACAGCGCAAAGAATGGCTCTCCGGCCTCGTGAAAGCACAAATGTTCCCCTACCAAGAGCAGGGCGTGCTGTTCGCCTACCAGCACGGGCGCAGCATCATCGGCGACGAAATGGGCTTGGGCAAAACCGTGCAGGCCATTGCCGCTGCCGAACTCCTGCGCCGCGAGATGGGCATTTCCAAAGTCCTCATCCTCGCCCCCACCTCGCTGAAATACCAGTGGAAAACCGAACTTGAAAAATTTGCCGGGCAAGAGGCCACGGTCGTGGAAGGCCCTGCCCCGCTTCGCCACCGCGAACACCGAGAAGGAGAAGCGGTGTACAAAATCGCTTCCTACCATTCCGCCCTTTTCGACAGCGCGGCCATGGATGATGCGGGCTACGACCTCATTATCCTCGACGAGGCGCAGCGCATCAAAAACTGGCGCACCAAGATTGCCCAGAGCGTGCGCCGAATCCCTTCGCGCTATGTCTTTGTGCTCACCGGCACGCCTATCGAGAACAATTTGGAAGAACTGTACGGCCTCGTGCAGTTTGTTGACCCCTTCGCGCTCGGCCCGCGCCACGTTTTTTTCCCGCGCTACCAGACGACGGACGACAACGGGCGCGTGATCGGCTACGAAAACCTCGGGGAGATTCGCCACCTGCTCGCGCAGCGACTGGTGCGCCGCACCAAAAAGGAGGTGCTGAAACAATTGCCCAAGCGCACGGACAAAAACCTCATCGTCCCCATGACCCAACCGCAGCGCGAGATGCACCGGGAGTTCGCCGATCAAGTCGCCAAACTCGTGCTGAAATGGCAGCGCATGAAATTCCTCGACGAGCAAGACCGCCAAAAACTCCTCAAAAACCTCAACCTGATGCGCATGGTGTGCGACAGCACCTACATCGTGGACCAAAGCACGAACTACCAAACGAAGGTGGACGAACTGCGCAACATCCTCAGCGAGATACTCGAAATGGAGGGCGAGAAGGTGGTGGTGTTCAGCCAATGGGTGCGCATGAACGACCTCGTGGCAAAGGAACTGGACGACATGGGCGTGGGCTACCGCTACCTCCACGGGCAGGTGCCGAGCAAAAACCGGGGCGCGCTTTACACCGAATTCAACGAAGACCCCGATGTGCGGGTGTTCCTCAGCACCGACGCGGGCGGCGTGGGCCTCAACCTCCAAAGCGCCGCTTGGCTCGTTAACCTCGACATCCCTTGGAACCCCGGCGTGCTCGAGCAGCGCATCGGGCGCATCCACCGGCTGGGGCAGGAGAAACCGGTGAGCATCATCAACCTGGTGGCACAGGAAACCATTGAGCACAACCTGCTCGGCGTGATCCAGTTCAAAAAAAGCATGGCCGCCGGGGTGCTCGACGACGGGGAGGACACGATTTTCATGGGCGACAGCAAGTTCAAGCAGTTCATGGCTTCGGTCGAAACCATCACCCGCGACACGGTGAGCGGCATGGCATCGGTCGCGCCCGACGAGATTGAAAAGCCCGTGGCCGCGACCGCCCAACGCGATGAAGACGATTTCGCCCCTGACGCAGCCGCCGCGCCGCCCGAGATAGTCCACGCCCCACAAACGGACGACATCCCCGACGACCTCGATACTCTTTTACCCGCCGAAGCCATAGCGAAGGAGGGCATCCCATCGGCTATCAGTGAGCGCGAACGCGCCATCACGCCAAGGCGTGACAATCAGCAATCAGCAATCAGCAATGCCCAGTCCCCCGAAGCCCTCGTGCAGAACGGCCTGCAGTTTTTCAGCCAACTGGCCCGCACGCTCAGCGACCCTCAGGCCACGGATCGGCTGGTGAAAAGCATTGTCCAAAAGGACGAAAAAACGGGGCAGACGTTTGTGAAACT
>JBJXFT010000324.1:0-5750 GCA_046155725.1 Saprospiraceae bacterium | reverse complement strand
GGCGGTTTGGTACTGAATGTTGAGGTCGGTGCCTTTGCTGAGCCGGGCGATGTCGTCCAGCCCGTCGCCGTTCATGTCGAGCACCGCGATGGCTACGCCGCTGAAGTGGTTTGTGGGCGCGAGCAGGCTGGTTTTGTTGGTGAAGGTGATTTGGGCCGAGAGGCTGGTGGCTGCCGCCGCGAATAACAGGGGGAGCAGGAATGCTTTTTTCATGTTCTTGAATGATGGGCGTTGGAATTGAGGACGCTCAGATTTGACAACTTTTGAAAGTTGTCAAATCTATCTGATTTAAAAAACGGGCGGCAAGGTAGCGGGAAAGTTTTGCCGCAAAAATTCAGGGTGCGTGTTGGCAAATGTGCGACAGTATGGGGTGGGTTTAGAAAGTTTAGATGGTTTAGAAAGATTGGCCTGTTATTCCAAAACCCTGTCTGCCGACAGGCAGGCACTTTGCCTTGGCCATGGGCGCTGCGGATAAAAAAATGTTAAGGCCAGCGATTGGGTTAAACACTTGCTCCGCTTCTGCGTCAGATGGCACACAATTTTTAAGCACTACAATTTTTACCAACACAACTTTGCTCACAATGAAAAAGACACTCGCTCTGCTCTGCTGCCTGTTCGTTTTGGCCGCGCTCAACACCCTTCAAGCCCAACAACCCCAAGTGGCTGACAAGGCCGAAGACAAAATGGACCGTGCGGAAAACAAACGCGACCGTGCAGAAAACAAGCGTGACCGCGCCGAAAACAAGGTAGACCGCGCAGAAAACAAACGCGACAAAAAAGAAGACCGCCGCGATGCCCGTGAAGATGTGCGCGATGCGAAACACGACGGTGGCGTGCGCGACAAGCGCGAAGACGTGCGCGATGCCCGCGAAGACAAGCGCGATGCAAAAGAAGATGTGCGCGACAAGAAAGAAGACAAGCGCGACCGCAAGGAAAACAAGCGTGACCGCAAGGAAAACAAGCGCGACCGCAAAGAGAACAAGCGCGACCGCAAAAACTAAGGCTGCGCCGAAATGAAAACAAAATGCCCCGCTGGTGAGAACCATGCGGGGCATTTTGTTTTTCATGCAGACAACCATCATGCGGATGAAACGCTCGTGCTGGCTCGGCAATTCGCGGCGGTTATGCGCTCATGGAAGTTGGTGTAGAGCGAGATGTGCTCCACATCGGGGCGTTCGGGTTGAACGGATTTGCTCAACCGCTTGGAAGCAGATAAATAAAAATCTGCGTTACTTTGCCGCACCATGGAATTTCCTGATTTTGCTGCTGACGTACCTGAATCGCCCGTTTCCTTTTATTTTGGCGAGGTCGCAATGCGCGAGTGGAAGGGTCTTATTATTTGGAAACAATTTTCTCACCTTAGGAACGGAGAACAAGTTCTTGCTTGTCCATTTATAAAAAATAAACCTGACAATGGCTTTTTCAAAATTGCACTACCTAAACATCGGGCCTGGCGGCACCTTTGCTGCAAGTGGTAATGTGAGGAGTACCCCTGCTGATGTAGACGAACTTTTCGCCCACCTGAAAACTTTCACCCAAAAAAAACTCACGCTGTACTTCCATGGCGGATTGGTATCTGAAGCAAGCGGCATGGGTACGGCAGAAAAAGTATACAACCGTTTTTCGGCGGGCAATGCCGGCTACGTATATTCGGTAGTATGGGAAACAGGACTGATAGAAACGCTGAAGGAGCGCTTTGAAAAAGTAGAAAGCACCGATCTTTTCAAAGAGATCAAAAACATAGTGCTGCGGAAAGTGTGCGAAAAACTCGGCATAGAGGACGGAGGGCGTGGCGGTAACGGCACGATGTCTAAGGCAACCGCGGCAGCAGAGATGGAGCAAGAACGCCCATTTCTCGCCTATGAAATAGGTGCAAGGGGGAGTGCCGATGTCAAGAGCGAAGACGAACTGCCAAGCACCCAAGATGAAATTGAAGCGGAACTCAGAATGGAGCTCGCGTCTGACACTACGCTCGAAAACCAATTGATAACGGAAGCCCCGACGGCCCCTTATTTCAAAGAAGAACACATTCTCGAGGATGCGCCCGGTGGGAGGGGAGGGGTCACGTTGATTGTCATAGCGCGGGTGCTGGCAAAAGTGGCCATCCGAGCCATCCGGCGTTTTATTCAAAAGCGTGACCATGGAGTGTATGCTACCTGCATCGAGGAGATTTTCAGAGAGTTTTACGTGTCTGAGCTCGGCACCTTGGTTTGGGACGGTATCAAAGACCGTGCCCGCAAGGGTATGTGGCAACAGAACACCACCGCCCAAACGGGCGACGGCCAATATGCTGGCGGCTATTTCCTTTCAAAATTAGATGGCTTCTTGGCCGAAAACCCCGGCTGGACCATTGACCTGATAGGCCACAGCGCGGGCAGCATTGCCATTTGCCACCTCTTGCGGGCAATCCACGCCAAGCCCTACACGAACATCAAAGTCAGGAACATCCTCTTCATGGCTCCTGCGGTGCGCACCAAGTTGTTCTACGACGAAGTTGTGACCAAACCCGAACGCTACGAAAATGTGCGGATGTTCACCATGACCGATGAGGCCGAGAAGGAAGACCAATTGGTAAAGTTTGTGTACACCCATTCGCTGCTCTACCTTGTGTCGGGTGTTTTGGAAAACAACAGTGGGGGGAGCGAATCAGAGTCTGACGATGTGGAGAAAGAAGGCGACTACTTCGTGCTGGGCATGATGCGCTACCTCGAAAACCGCCCACAATATGTAGGCTCAGACATGCTGCGCGAAGTGCGCGACTTTTTTAGTGTGGAAGGCCGATTGGTCAACTCGCCCAGCAAAGCAGACAGCATTCTCGGCGGAAAGTCGAATGCGCTCAATCATAGTATTTTCGACGATGACAACGATACTATGGAAAGCATTATCCACTGGATAAATCAATAACTTAAATCCTCCCCTACCATGCAAGATAAAGATTATGCTTTGGTCATCGGGTTAAATGACTATCCCGAATTCATGCCCTTGGCAGGCCCCATTACAGATGCCGAGAAATTTTTCGCTTGGGTATCCAAGGAAGATGGCGGCGGTGTCCCGCAAGCAAATTGCCGCCTTATCCGTTCGGCTGCTGAGCCGGATAAGGCTCCCTCGCCGCTCCAATATGAGGTTGACAGGGCAATTTTTGCCTTTATCAAACAGATAAAGCAAACCACCGAGCAAAAAGCAAGACGGTTTTATTTCTACTTCGCCGGGCATGGGTTGGGGCTTAGCACTGAAGGTATCGGCCTATGCTTGCCTGACTGGTCAAAAGATTTTCGACAATCCGCTCTATTGAGCAACGACTACCTGACAGCCATTCAAAAATATGGGCTTTTCGAGGAGATTTTCTTTTTTCTTGATTGTTGCCGCGTAAGCGATGTGGGCGGTGGATCGCAAATCGCAACTTTCCATCCGATTCTACCTAGTGATGATTCAGGTGCAACACAAACCTGCATCGCAGCGGCCGCAGAATATCAGGGCAAGGCATTTGAGGGAGTGGTGTCTGCCGCAGGTGTGGAAATCAGAGGCTTTTTCACGACCGCTCTCTTAGAAGCACTTGATAGCAAAACCGCAGTATCCTTGAAGCAGTTAGAGCCTTTTGTCTATAAGCGCACGCTTGAATTGACAAATGCAAAAAATTTAGTGCAACAACCGCGCTTCACAGTGAATTTTTCCAAAGACACTTCGACCGTCTTTTTTGGCAAGGTCAAGCCTATGTCAGGGAGTACGGATCCTCTACACGGAGTTAAGGGGGATGTCCTAGGGGTAGTGGGGTTGGAATCGAGCAAAAAAAGGGCGAAATTCACGATTTCGGTGCCTCTTACACGCGAAACAGAAGTGTCTCTTTTCAATGCCCAATCCGAACTTTTGCACAAAGACTTTGAAAATTTTTCGGCAGAATTGCCTGAAGGTGAATACACCGTCATCATGCAACGTTTAGGCAAGATGGAAATGGATAAGATAAACCATACGGTGACCGGCACTACATTTATCGTCCCGCAATTGAGCACGCAGACTCCTGTCCTCCTTGCTGGTGCAGAATTCTCGCACGAGTATTATACGGACAATGCCGTACGCTGTAGCACCCACCCTACCAGCAATCGTGGACCCATTGGGGGCAGTGCAGAAAGCAGTTTCTTTTTGTTTGCCCGTTATGAGAGCAAAGACCAAGTGCCGCAGGGCGGATCGCCATTTCCTAAGTTTACATTATTGGACGAGTCTTTGAACATCGCCAAAGAATTCTCCGACACCTGCGTAGAAAAAGATGACCAGTACGGTTGGTTGGCTTTTTCAAACCGTGCCAAATCAGGCCAATACTATCTTCGGTTCGAAGCAGGGCAAGGCGGGGAGCACCACCGCATCATTCCTATTTACCTTTTTCCCGGATGGCAAACCCAGGTGTTTGTTGCGCTATCTGAAAGGAAACCTGTTTTCAACGGCATCCGCCTGCTCATGGCGCGACCCGATGCTGGATTCACCCCTTACGACGAAGAACCTAAAAAAACAGATTTTGCTTATAAATGTCTGCAAGACCCTTCGATGCCCATACCCCCATCCATCTTGGAGTGGCTGTTGTATGGGCATTACGCAAACCCCATCTACGGGATGCTCGGGGCGTACCTGCTGGCACAGAGACCAGCCGAGGAAATTCCAGATAAGATGAACCCAAAGGAATTGCTCCCACAAGTGGCGCTGAGACTTTTGTATCTGACAGAATCGATACAAAGCCCCGATATACAAGCCATTTTCATGTTGGCCGGAATTGAACCGAAAGAAGGAAAGCCCGTTTTCACACATCCGCCTATGTTTGACTTTGGTGCGGACAAGGTGATAGAATATGCTACTGAGGGCAAGAAGGCAAGCATCGCGCCCGATGCAGTTATTGAAAAAATCGCGGCGTCGCGGATTTCGGATTTGGCGGTCGTATGTTGGGAACAAAAAATTGGCGCGCCCGCTCTGCCCAGCCAGCCAGAACAGTGGGTGCTCAACAGCTTGGAAGCCGAAACCTTGAAAGCAAAAAAAATGGGAATCTCTCTCGACCTGCAAACATTGGCTAGAGCGTTCCGTTTGCCAAAGACTACGATAGAAGAAGCGGCCCGTTTTATGTTGTCAAAAGATACTGGAATGACAGACACGCTCCGCACCGGCATCGAACAATTGCTTAAACCAATACCTATTTCTATCGAGAAGTAGCATCTCCCCTCACACAAACAACGCCCGCTTCAACTCCTCCACCTTCCCCAGCGTCTGAATCCGCAGCCCGAAGCGCCCAGTGTCAATCCCCTTCATGCCGTACTTGCTGACGTAGATTTCCTTGAAGCCCAATCGGTCGGCCTCAGCGATGCGCTGCTCCACGCGCTGCACGGAGCGGATTTCGCCGCTCAGCCCCACCTCGCCGGCAAAGCAAATATTGGACGGAATGCTCACGTCCAGCAAGCTCGAAATCAGGGAGGTCACGATGGCCAGGTCAATGGCAGGGTCGTCCACGCGGATGCCGCCCGCAAGGTTGAGGAACACGTCGTTGATGCTGAAAAAATAGCCGCAGCGTTTTTCCAGCACCGCCAGCAACATCGAAAGCCGCCGCATATCGAAGCCCGTAGCCGAGCGCTGGGGTGTGCCGAACACAGCTTTCGACACGAGTGCCTGTGTCTCGATGAGCATCGGGCGCATTCCTTCCATCGTGGCAGCCACGGCGCAGCCGCTCAGTTCCTCGTCCTTTTGGCTCAAGAGCAGTTCCGAAGGGTTGCTCACCT
>JBJXFT010000321.1:0-3397 GCA_046155725.1 Saprospiraceae bacterium | reverse complement strand
CACGCTGCCAGCAGCTTTCGCAGCTTGTCGCCGCTTTCGAAGGCACTTGTGCCGGAAGCCAGCCGCTGGCTGCGCCCGGAGGCCGATGTAAAGTTGTTCCAAACAACCACTGGCAATGTGCTGGCTTTGCCCGCAGCCTTGGAAAATGATTTTCTATTGTTGGACAAGCACTTGAAAATCAAGTGGTTCGGAACGCCAATAGGGGAATTCAAAGGCAAAGATTTTGTTCCAGACCATGCGCTGGCACTCAGCCTTTTGGCTTCAGAGCGATTGCCCGGCATAGCATTGAGCTTGGAACAAGCCTTGCGTTTCCTGAAAAAAGAAACTTTTGAACTCCCCGTTGGAAGCCCCACGGGCTGGCTGCTTTGCCGCTATGGCGGGCTCAATCTCGGCTGGATAAAAGCGCTGCCCAACCGGATGAACAATTATTTGCCGCCGGAGCGGAGGATACGGATGGAACTCAAGTGAGCGGGCAGGTGCAAGGGGAAAAGGCTCACAACGCGCTCAAAACCGCAATTGTGCATAAGTTTTGTAGTCCAATTCCTTGGGTGAAAAGATGACAAACACCCCAGCCTTGGCGGCATCGCTGATTTCGAGTGCTTCCGGCCCTTCCACCAGCACAAAATCACTGGTATTGACGGCTTCGCCGTTGAATTTGGCGCTGCCTTCCAGCAAGTAAACAGAGCCGATCTTACCGTTCGGGACTGGCAGGCTGAAATCTCCGGCAGCAATGTCGATGCGCAGTATTTCGATCTCAGGCGTGTCCATGCGGAAAGGGCTGCCTTCGCCCGCCAGGGTTTTTATGCGGGCTGAGCCTACTGTTTTTTCAGGGAAATCGGCACTGCGGTAATCATCGTAACTGGCTGGCTGTGTGATGGTTTTGTTCAAGTTCGGGTCGAACCATATCTGGAACATCTCCCCGTCTTTGCCCATCCATTCCGAGTGACTGATGCCGTTGCCGGCGCGGATGATCTGCACATCGCCTGCTGAGAGTGCGCGCCATTCTTTTAGATGGGTGTCGTAGTGACGGATTTCGCCGCGCAGCACAAAGGAGCAAATCTCAAAACCTTGGTGCGGGTGCAGCCCGATGGTACTGTCAGTGACGGCGCGGGCATGGGCCCAGTAAAAAAGGTTGGAGTAGGGCCGCACGCTCGAATGGTCTTGCGGGAAACCGATGGGCTTGTTCTCCACGATTTCGCCGCCGTTGAAGGCACCCTGGCCTTGCTGTTCTTTGGGGATGATGCGAATAGGCATAATTAATTTGATAATGAGATAATGTGGCCAATTTGATAATTTCGCTAAACAGCAACGCAGGGGTTTGGTTTTTGCCCACATTGCCCACATTATCAAATTGACCACATTATCCCATTATCAAATTGGCCACATTAGTTTTTATCTTTCCCGCCTAAAACATTTTTTCCATGAAGAAATTTATACCCGTTTTTGCAGCCCTCCTTTTTGCCGCTTGCGGCCTTTTCTGTTTTTCAAACCAAGAAAAACCCCTCGCCAGCGGCCTCCAAATGCCTTCGGGCGCTTCGGAAGAAAACGGCAAACTCCGCCGCGAATGGCAACGGATGCGCCTTGCCGACCCCGCCACCGGGCAAATCCCCACAGGAATCCAATTTCTCGAACGCCAGTATGCTGCCACTTTGCCACAAGCCGTGGCCGAGCGCGGAGGCAACGGCGACTGGATGTCGCGCGGCCCCTGGAACGTGGGCGGACGCACCCGCGCGCTGGCCATGGATGTGACGAACGAAAACCGCCTGCTCGCAGGCGGCATCTCAGGCGGAATGTGGCTCAGCGAAGATGCCGGCCAAACTTGGGCGCGCAAAACCCCGCTCAACGCCCACCCCGGCTGCACGAGCATCGCGCAAGACACTCGTGCCGGAAAGACCAACACATGGTATTACACCTCGGGCGAACTTTATGGTTCTTCTGCTACGGCTGGCGGCGCGTACTACCTCGGCGACGGGATGTTCAAGAGCACTGACAGTGGCAACACTTGGGCGCCGATTGCTGCTACAGCCGGCGGCAATCCGCATTCTTTTACCAATGTATGGCAAGGCGTGTGGCGTGTGGCAACTGACCCTGCCGCCACGCAGGATGTGGTGTACGCCGCTTCCTACGGCGCCATTTTTCGCAGCACCAATGGCGGTGGAGCCTGGACGGTGGTGCGCGGCAGTGCCTCCGCTTCGCCGTTTTCCTACTACACCGACATCGCTGTCACTTCCACGGGCGTGGCATACGCCACAATGAGCAGCGAAGGCAGCCAAAAAGGTTTCTGGCGCAGCACCAACGGCACTGCCTGGGTGAACATTACGCCCGACAGCATCCCCAACGAGTACAACCGCATTGTGATGGGCATCAACCCGAACAACGAGAACGAAGTGTATTTCTTTGGCACTACGCCCGGCAGCGGTCATTACACCAACTACTTGGGTTCTGACGACTGGACGAGCCTTTGGAAATACACCTACCTGAGCGGCGACGGCTCTGGCGCAGGCGGCCAATGGGAAGACCGGACGGCCAACCTGCCCAGCACCGGCACCGAGTTCGACCAATGCGCCGCTCAGGGCGGCTACGACCTCGTGGTAAAAGTGCAGCCTGGGACAGGAAACCTTTTTATCGGCGGCACCAACCTGTGGCGCAGTACCGACGGATTCGCCACGCCCGACAACACGACCAAAATAGGCGGCTACAAAATCGGCACCACGCTGCCGTTTTTTGAACTTTACCCCAACCACCACCCCGATTTGCACGAGGCACTGTTCTTGCCTTCCAACCCGAATGTGATGCTCACCGGCAGCGACGGCGGCATCCACCGCACGGCCAATTGCCTCGCGCCCACGGTCGAATGGTCGTACCTGAACGACGGCTACATCACCTCGCAATTTTACTCCGCTATCATAGACAAAAATGTTCCCGGCGACAACACGCTCATCGGTTGCTTGCAAGACAACGGCAACTTTTTTGTCAACTCTGCCGACCCTACCGCCCCTTGGCGGCAAACGGTGAACGGCGACGGCGCCTTCGGTGCCATTGCGCCCAACAAAGCCTACTACGTCCTCTCCATCCAACTCGGAAAGGTGGCAAAGGTGAACTTGGACGCGAGCGGCAATGTGCTGGCTTTCCGCCGTATTGACCCCATCGGCCCGGTAGAAGACGATTATCAGTTTATAAATCCTTTGGCACTCGACCCGAACGACGCGAACATTCTGTACCTGCCCGCCGGGCGCAAACTGTATCGCCAAAACGAACTGGCCGCTATCCCGCTCACGGGCCAATGGGACAGCATTGCGCAAGGTTGGACGCGGTTTCCCGATTCTTTGGTGGCGGGTCAATTTACGGCAATTGCCGTATCAGAAACTGCCCCGGCGCACCGCCTGTACCTCGGCAC
>JBJXFT010000320.1:0-22585 GCA_046155725.1 Saprospiraceae bacterium | reverse complement strand
CTTGTCTTGGAGTTGTTCCGAAGGTGGAAACCTAAAAACATCGTCGCTCAGATGGAGCTGTTCCAAGATAACTTTGAAGAACTTATCCTCGCTTTGAAGAAAATCAGGTTTTTATGAGAAAGCCCTTGTCCGATTGGTTCGATTAGGAATCAATGCTTGGGGGCACAAAGTTTACAATGGAAAAACCTCCGTGTCCTTCGTGGTGAAGTAAATTCGCCGAGGTACTTGTTTTCGCTTGGCACACTTTTTTTTGAAAAAAACACACCCGAGCCTAAGTGGTTTTGAACCAGAGACGGCAAGTCAATGCGACCCTGATTCTGTCAACCCTCCACCTGCTCAATCTCTCACCTTTTACTTTGCACAGTCATGGAAAAACAAAGCAGCCCAAACCGCAACGAAGCCCTCGAAACCCACAACAGCCCCGAGACCAACCGCGAAAACCAGGAGTTCAACTTTCCCGGCTACCCACACTACCCCTCCGGCCAAGACATTTTGGGGAGCCACAGCGATGCCCAAAAAGTGGAGACAAATGTGGAAAATTTTTCCCGTGAGGCCCGGACAGCCAGCCGCGACGCAGCGACGCAGCCACTCGGCACGGAAGAACGGCCCGGCACAGCCTACAACGATTTGGAGGACGTGCTGCCAAGCGACAACAGCACCGATGCCAACACCTTGGACTCAGATGCCGAAATCACAGAGGAAGATTTCCTCCTGCTCGGAGACCCCGACGAAGATCAAGACGGTGGCGACGACGAAATGATCAACAATCAGGGTCTTGACGACACCGATTTTGATGGAGAGCGGCTAAACGAATTTTCTGATGCCCAACTCGCTTCAGGGCGCGACCTGGATATGCCCGACGACGAGTTGGAAAACAGCGGCACAGCCATGGAAGCCGAAGACGAAGAGAATGAATACTACAGCCTCGGCGGCGATGGGAAGGACGAACTGGAAGAAGACCAGGCAGGGAACGTTTTTTAGGCTCTAAGCTCCTTTGCTTGCATTTGGCTAAAGTCGAGATTAGTGTACCGGCTGCTTTAACTGCCAAAGGCGCGGTCAGGGAGAAAGTCCAATATCGCCCTTGCCGCCCTTGCCGATGCCCCCCCGTCGCCCAAGCGCTTGCGAAGTTCGGCATAGCCCTCCCGAAGCGCATCCGATTTTTCGGGAGCCAGGATTTCGGTCAGCGCAGCCCTTAGGTTTTCTCGGTTCAACTCGTCCTGAATCAGTTCGCGCACCATCGGCCGATCCATGATCAGGTTCACGAGCGAGATGTACGGCACCTTCACCAGTCGCTTGGCGATGTGGTAAGAAAGCCAATTGCCCGCGTAGCACACCACCTGCGGCACGCCCAGCAAGGCCGCTTCCAACGTTGAAGTGCCCGATTTTACGAGCGCAGCTTTTGAATGCCGCAACACTTCGTACGTCTGCCCGCGCACCAAGCGCACCTTCGGGTATTTTTCCAAATAACTTTGGTAAAAAGCCTCCGGCAACGACGCTGCCCCCGCCACCACAAACTGACAATCGGGAAAATCCGCCACCACCTCCAGCATCCTCGGCAATATGCGCCCTACCTCCTGCTTGCGGCTGCCGGGCAATAGCGCAACCTGATTGGGAAATGTGGAATTCGGAATTCGCCTGCCTGCCGGCAAGGCAGGGAATGCGGAATTCCCCAATTCCGAATTCTGCATTCCCTTGCCTACCGGCAGGCAGGCGAATTCGTCCAGCAGCGGATGGCCCACAAACTCCGCCTCGATGCCGTATTTCCTAAAAAAATCTTGCTCGAACGGGAGTATGACCAACAGCTTGTCCACATCGCGGCGGATGGCGTGGGCCCTCGAAGCGTGCCAAGCCCACAGTTGCGGGGAGATGTAGTACACCACCCGAATGCCCTGCTCCTTCGCCCAACGCGCCACGCGCAGGTTGAAGCCCGGGTAGTCAATCAGCACCAATACGTCGGGGCGGAAATCAAGGATGTCGCGCTTGCAAAAAGCGATGTTCTGCAAGATAGTGCGCAGGTTTTTTGCCACTTCCACAAAACCCATGAACGCCAGTTCGCGGTAATGCTTCACGAGGGTGGCCCCGGCGTTTTGCATCAGGTCGCCGCCCCAAGCCCGGCACGACAGGTCGGGTTGTTGGGCATGGAGTGCTTTCAGCAAATTGGCGCCGTGCAAGTCGCCTGATGCCTCCCCGGCAATGAGGTACAATCGCATAATTTGGGAAATAAAAAGCGGCAACCGCTTTACGCGGTTACCGCTATCATCAAAACACGCTTCATTGAGTCAAAGGTAAGCAGGCATATTTTTAGCATTCCTTTTTTATTTGCTTTTTTTTGATTCGCGCTGCTATTGCTTCCGTCTTTTCTCAATGACAGCCTCGGTGCTGAGCGTGGCTTCCACCTCCCAATTGGCGCGGAGCGCGTCGAGTTTTTTGTTGAAAAGGCGTTCGGGCTGGCGCTGCGCTGCGAAGTCGCCCGTGTCCCAGCGGCCATTTCCGTTGAGGTCTTCCAGAAGGCGGGCGGTGTAGACGGCCACTTGCAACTGGTTGAAAGTCACTTTTGTGCTGGCGGTTTCGGCGGCAAAGGCGCGTTCTCCTTCCAGCACCGTGCCGTTCAAAAGTTGGAGGACGTAGCGCGTGCCGGGGCGGAGTTTCTCCAACGTCAGGGTGAGCGTGCCGAGTTGTTTTTCGGACAGCACGTTGAAAATGCGGCGCAGCGTGTCGGCATTGGGCGTTCCCCAAAAATCGGTGAGCGCGCCCGGCAAGAGCGTGAGCGTGTGGGCTTTGCTTTGTTGCCATGCGAAAGCCAAGGAGAAGCGGCGCAGGTTGGCAGAATCTGGCATGGCGCTGAAAGCCGTGAGGCGGTTGGAGTCCACCGAGAGCAGCCAGCGCGAAGTGTCGAATGCCGCGATGGGAAAGTTAAACCACAAGGAGGCTGGCTTGGCGGGCACTTGCACGACTGTCTTGGCTGCTTGGCTCGAGGGTAGGCTGGCGCTCTCTGCCGCCGAGACCCGCCCTCGCCCCAACTTTGCCGCAGGCGCGACATCGGCAAACCCCAAGCGGTGTGTTTTCAGGAATTCGCTCCGCGATAATTTTTTGATTTCGATGGTATCGGATTCCGCATTCCGCATTCCGTATTCCGCATTCAAGAAAACCAGGCTCCAAGCGGTGTCCACGTTGGGAAGGTCGTACCAAAGTTGCAGTGAGTCGGGCGTTCGTTCGAGCCAAGTTTTCAGGCCATCGGGCGCGAGGGTTTTTGTTTCAAAAGAATCCGTCGGCGCGTTGAAGCCCAGGCTCACGAGACCGTATCGGTTGGCTGTTTGCCCTGCCAGCCGGAAGCGCGGGCGGTTTTTGAACAGTTTCAAATTCACTGTCCCGCGCATCGAATCGCCTACGGAGAGCGCGGAATCGCGGAAAGCGATGCGCTCGTCTTCGCCGTCCCACTTTAGGTTCAGGTCGCTGTCTTCAATGGCCACCACTCGGAAAACGCCTTCGCGGAGGTTCTGAAATTCGTATTGACCGGTCTTGTCCGTTCTCGAAAAATAGTACGGCCGCTCTTTGCGCACGGCACTGTCGGCGTTCCGACCTTGGTCGGAATCGTAGAGCATGACGGACACGTTTTCCACCGCGTCGCCCGTGAAAGCGTCCAGCACAATGCCCCGGAAAGAAAGGCTGTCAATAAAATCGCCGGTGGAAAAAACGAATCGGAGGTTTTTGACGGCGTTGCGCTCGCGGAAGTCTTTCACCGCCGTGCCGAAGTTGAGGGTGTAGGTGGTGTTGGGGCGCAGCACTTCGTTTTTGTCAAAATTTACCACCACGGTTTTGCCTTTCAGCAGCACCTCGGGCCGCTTGGCGAGCGGGGGCGACACGATGACTTGCGTGGCCGCGTCCGCGAGTTCAAGCCACTCGTCGAACTTCAGTTCGATGCGCTTTTGGTCAAACCGTGTGGAAAAATTGGGCGTGCTGGCCGCAGTGTCCAGCACGGGGGGAAAGGTGTCTTTTGGCCCTCCGGTAGGTGCGCCTTGGCGGGCGCAGGCCAAGAGAATTAGGAATGCGGAATAGGGAATGAGGAATGCGGAACGCGGAATGCGGAATAGCGAGCGAGCGAGGTGTTGCATAGTGCTGCAAAATTATGCTGCTCCACGGCAACAAGCCCTTTGAGTTTGCGGGGGCCAACGATATCTGTCGTGGAACGGTTGGCAACAACGCTGGTCGGGTGCGCGGCGCGGCCTTGCCACATCAAGCGGTCTGTTTGTTTTTGTCGAACGCAAAGGGGAGCATCACGAGGGCGAAGATCAGGAAGCAAAGGAATTCGCCGCCGACGATGTACCAAGGCCATTCGCCAAAAAGATCGAGCAGCGTAGGCGCGTTGGGTTTTCTGCTCAGGTACATGAAGTTGGTGCCGAGCAGGTGGTTGATGACCAGCACGAACACAAAATAGAGGTTGGCCCACAAAAACGCTTTGCCGAAGCTCTGCCAAGTGGGCCGGAAGCGATAGACGAAAATGGCATAGAGCGTGCTTTGCACCAGCCCTATGTGGACAAAGAAATAGCGGGCGTTCAGGTGGTGCGGAAACGACTGTTGCAAATCGGGGGTGAGCAGGGCTTGGATGCAGCCGCCCATCACCATGTAGTACGTGATTTCAAAAAGGAAAAACGAGCGCCGCCAGAGCATGACGGGCAGCAGCAGGTTGATAAAGTAGCAAACGTGGAACGGCAACACCAGCCCCAAATCCAGAGGCCTGACAAAAAAGGCGATGTAGAGGGCCAGCGCGACCCAGAGCACGGCGGGGAGGAGGCTCTGGACAAGCCCGATGCGGCGTTGGCCCAGTTCGGTGGTTTGTTTTCGGCCCAGCCAAATCCAAAAGAACGTGCTCGCCGCACCCATGGCCAGCCAGATGAAATGCTCCAGACCGTAACTTTGAAAACTGGGTGGATGCACCTTATAGCCGAATGATTCGATTTTTGAAGATTAACTCCGATTGATCCGATTGGCAAACAAGCAGTTGCCCCTCCGTGGTTAAGTAAATTCGCCGAGGTACTTGCCTCAAGCCTTCTTCTCCGTTTTGTCAAAAGCAAAAGGCAGCATCACGAGCGTGAACATCATGAGGCAAAGGAACTCGCCGCCGATGATGTACCAAGGCCATTCGCCGAAAAGGTCGAGCAGCGAAGCGTTGGGGGGCTTTCTGTTCAGGTACATGAAGTTGGTGCCGAGCAGATAATTGATGCCCAGCACGAACACAAAATAGATATTCACCCACAAGAACGCCCTGCCGAAGCTCTGCCAAGTAGGCCGAAATCGGTACACAAAAATGGCGTACAGGATACTTTGAAGCAGCCCCATGTGCACCACGAAAAAACGGAAGTTGAGGTAGTGCGGGAATGCCTGCTCCAAAGCGGGCGTAAGCAACGAGTGGATGCAGCCGCCCATGACCATGTAGTACGTGATTTCGAAAAGGAAAAACGAGCGCCGCCAGAGCATGAACGGCAGCAGCAGGTTGATAAAATAACTGATGTGGAAGGGCAGCACCAAGGTCAGCTCCACGGGGCTTTCGGCGAAAAGCATATAGAGCGAAATCGCCACCCACAAGCCTGCGGGTATGAGGCTTTGGATAAGCCCGATGCGGCGCTGGCCCAGTTCGGTGGTTTGTTTGCGGCCCAGCCAAATCCAAAAGACGGTGCTCGCCACACCAAGCACCAGCCAGATAAAATGTTCCGGGCTGTAACTTTGAAATTCGGGGACGAACAGCAGTAGTGGATGCACAGTAGGTTAGGTTTCGTTTTCTCGGGGCGAAAAGTAGCAGGTTTCCCCCTGCTTGCTCCGCCTCGACGGGTCACTTTCTGACGAAAGGCGAGTTTTTGAGCCAGAACCGCCACGGCCACGCGGCACATTCGCCCGCATAGCCCACCCCGATGCGCGGGCCTTCGGCAATTTCAGGTTCCAAAACTTCCGCTCCCCCATCTTCCACCCAAATCGGAGCGTCCGGCACCAGCAGGCTCTGGCCACTCCAAGCGGTGCGGAGGCCGAGGGCTTGGGCGAGCGTACCGGGGCCGTTGGTGAGAGTTGATTGCTGATTGTTGATTCTTGATTGCTGATTCTTGATTGGGGATTGCTGATTCTTGATTGGGGATTGCTGATTGCGCCGCAAGCGCATGATGTCTTGGCCTTCCAGCGGTTCGATGGCTCGGATGAGCACCGCGTGGGCCATGCCTTCGGGCGCGGTGACGATGTTGAACAGGTGGTGGATGCCGTAGCAGAGGTAGATGTAAGCCCGCCCGCCTTCCTGGAACATGACCTCTGTGCGGGGAGTGCGGCGGTTGCCAAAAGCGTGGCAGGCGCGGTCGTCGGGCGCGCGGTAGGCTTCCGTTTCGACGATGCGCCCGGCGGTGCGCTGGCCGCCGAACTCCGTGACGAGCACTTTGCCCAAAAGTTCGCGGGCGATTTGCACCACATCCGTCCGGGTGTAAAAATCGAGCGGCAATCGCGTTCCTAAATGTCCCATGCCCAAATTTTTTTTGAAAACACTAAGTGAACGATGAACTATAAACGATGAACAACCCGAGTCTAAGGTTGAGAGGGGTGTTTGAGGTGCAACACTTCGTGTGTAAAAATTTGGATTACGATGTACCGAGGAACTGCTCGTTTTATATTTGCCCGAAACTTGAAACCCGCCCATGTACGCCGCCCATTTTCAAAACTTGCCGGAACACTTGCGCCGCTACCTCTCCGAAGCAAAGCACAGCATCCGGGCAGCGGTGTGCTGGTTTTCGCACAAAGACATTTTTGATGCCCTGCTCGACCGCCTCCGGGCCGGTGTGAGGGTCGAACTCCTGCTGGAATACGACACCCAGAACATCCGCGACGGCGGGCTGGATTTCCAAGCGTTCGTCTGGGCGGGCGGCCAACTGTACGCCCACCGCGAGGCCGGGCTGATGCACCACAAGTTCGCGCTCGTTGACGACTGCCTGCTGCTCAGCGGCTCGTTCAACTGGACCTACAACTCGAACGCAGAGAACTTGCTCGTGACCGACGAGGCCCGTGCGGTGTCTGATTTTCGGCAAGAATTTGAGCGGCTGCGCACCGCCGCGCTCCGCATTTTCAAAGTGAAAAAAGAGGACGCGAAAGTGTTTTCGGCTTATCCGCTTTTCGAAAACACGCGCTTCCACTTGGCTGATTTGCGGAAAAAAGTAACGGGCGGGGCAGCCGTATGGCTTCTCCGTTTGGACAAAATCGGTGCAGACAAAGCCCTGGTTTTCAAAGAAAACCGCCTGCCTTTCGACCCGCGTCTGCTGCTCTCCTCTTTCTGGCTGGCTTGGCGGATGTGGGACGCTGGGCTTTTCGGGGAAGAACTCCAACGCCTCGCGCCCAGCCTGTCCACTCCCGCGCTCCTCGACCTCCGCTGCTGGTGCCTCCGCATGAAAACGGGCGACATCGTGCTGGCCACCGAGCGGAAAAATCAACTGCTGGCCGTCGGCATCGTGCAGTCCGCCCCGCAATGCTTCGAGAGCGCGGGCTTCTCTTCGTACCGCGATGTGCAATGGCTGAAAGTACTGCCCGCCGATGCGCCGCACCAGCTCCCTGAATCTGTGTCAGGGCAGCCGGTGGCGCGGTTTCGGGGGTCTGCGCTGCGGCTGTTGCAGGAGGTGTTTGGACAAACAAATCTGCTTCGGCATGAATAAAATTGACTTTGACAAATTGGCGCAGGAGCGCCAACCCAAAAACATTGAGGAACTGAACCAGATTTTAAAGGAAGAAAGGCTTAGGGCCTGTTTATTTGCATGGAGTAATCCCGTGAAAGGTAATTTGGCGAGTGTGACACTAACGGCCCCAAAGCCTACAGGAGCCTCACTTTTTCAATAGCCCGTTCAACTCTCCGAACAAATCCTCCACCGATTTTCCTACAGGGAAATTCTTGTCGCCCCACACCACACGGCTCACCATGTCGCCCTCTTGCCATTCCAAAAAAGAATACAGATTGCCGGGGTGGTCGAACTCCATTTTGGCGAGGCCGAGCGTCTCGACAGTCTTGAACAAGGCTTTGGCTTTTTTGCTTTTTGCCTTGCTTGCTTCCGACAGGTTGCCCAAGATGTCGCGGCTGAAAATCTGGCCGTTATCGAGCAGGATGTGGGATTTTTCCTTGCCTACGATGCCCCCGCCATTGCCCCAACGGAGTTGTTTTTCGGGGAGTTTTTCGGCGGCGTACTTGGGGTGCTTGCAAGCGAACCACAGGAAGGCAGTAGCCAAAACAGTCAGGCAGATGAGGATGAGTTTCATTGAAAATCAATGTTTTTGAAAATGAACGTTGGGTTCTTCGCAGCAGACCTAACACCGTGATGTAAGTTTTAAAACACTAAGGGGGTAAGGGGCACTAAGACTAATAGGGTTTTTTGAAAACACTAAGGGAGTAAGGGGCACAAAGGTTAATAGGTTTTTTTTGAAAACACTAAGGGACTAAGGGGCACTAAGACTAATAGGGTTTTCAAAAAATATAGAACACGGTGCGTTCAATCCTTTTTCCCACTCCTTTTTTTCTCCAACATTTCCCGCCAAGAGGGCTTGATAATGGGCGGCGCAGACTGCCCGTTCTGCTTGTCCCATTCCTTTTGGTCAATGACCGTGAGCGGGCGGAGTTTTGCTTTTGCCAAAGAAGCATTGACGGCCGCGAGGTCTTTTTTGAAGAAAACATCGGCCTTCGCGTGCGCCTGTTGAAGTTCTTCGCGCATTGCCTTTTGACCGTCGAGCACCGATTGGGTGGGCATATTGTCAGAAAATTCGGTGTAAACGTAGAGCTTTCCCACGCGGGCGCGGAGTTGTTGTTCGCCCGTGATGCCTTTCGATTCGATGGTCTCGGTCAGCGTTTTGCGGAATGCTTCGAGCTGGGCGCTGAGCTGGGTCAGGTCGGCGTTCAACTTTTTGTCCTTCGCCAGCGCGATGCGTTGGTCGGTGCTGTCCTTCAGGTTTTGCACCTGCGCAACGAGCAGACCGAGTTCTTCCACCATGTCGAAAAGGCCATTGGAGATGTCGCGCTTTCGGGTGTAGTCCAGTTCGGGTTGCAAGGGGTCGGGCACCAGCGTGAATGAGCCTTCGTCGGTGAAGCCACCCGCATTGACCCGCACTTTGTAAGTGCCGGGCAACACCAAGCGGCCAATAAAGCCCGCGTACACACCGAATTCGCCTTGCACCAAAACGCCCTTGGCAGCCTTGGGCGGCGCAGTGCGCATATCCCAGCGCACAAAATTGATGCCCTTGCGCTTGGTGCCGGGCATGGAGGCCAGCACCTTGCCCGAAGCATCCAGGATTTCCACCGTCACGTCGCCCGTGCTAAGGCGGTCTTTCAGGTAATATTGGATGGTGGCAAGTTCTGGGGTATTCGGCCCTGCATAAGAATCCGTGCTGGGGAATGCCGACCCGTAGTGGCCGCTGCTGACGGCGGTGGGGCGGGTGGGCAAGAGCGCCACGTCTTTTTGCAAAACCTCCGCCGTGAGGCGGCGCAGCGGCGAGATGTCGTCAATGATAAAAATGCCGCGCCCGTGCGTGCCCAGCACGAGGTCGTTGGTTTTTGGGTGAATGACGATGTCGCGCACCGCCACATATTCGGGCAAACGAGACTTGTAGAGCACCCAACTTTGGCCGCCGTCCGTGCTGATGTAGAGGCCGAATTCGGTGCCGAGGAAAAGCAGGTCGCGGTTTTCCAAATCCTCCACGATGACGTGGGCATAGCCTTGCAGCACTTTGTCGGTGCTGATGCTGGCCCATGTTTTTCCGCCGTCGGCGGATTTTGCGGCGTAGGTTTTCATGTCGCCGTAGGCGTGGTTGTCAAAAGTGGCGTACACCACATTGCGGTCAAAACGGCTGGGCGTCACGCGGCTCACCCAAGTTCCGAGGGGTACGCCGGGAATGTTTTTGGAAATGAGTTCCCAGTTCGTGCCGCCGTCGCGGGTCACTTGGATGTTGCCGTCGTCGGTGCCTACAAAAATGAGGTTCTCCTCGAGCGGCGAATTGCCGATGCTGAAAATGGTGCAGTGGTTTTCGGCGGAAGTGTTGTCCACCGTCACGCCGCCGCTTTCGGCCTGCTTTTGTTTTTCTTTGTTGTTCGTGGTTAAGTCGGGCGAAATGCGCTGCCAGCTGTTGCCACGGTCGGTGGTTTTGAACAAGAACTGTGCGCCGATGTAAAGCGTCTTGGGGTTTGCCGCGCCCTTCACGAGCGGGGTGTTCCAGTTCCAACGGAATTTCTCATCGCCCTTGCTGGGCTGAGGCTGGAGGAATTGCGATTGGTTGGTGCGCATATTTTGCTTCGCCACTTCTCCCCCTTGGCTTTCGCTGAAAATGATTTCGGGGTCAGTGGCATCGGGCTGCACCCAAAAGCCGTCGCCGCCGCCCACATTGTCCCAATCGCGGTTTTCAATACCGCCCCTGCTTTGCGAGGGGCCGCGCCAAGAGCCGTTGTCCTGCAAACCACCGTACACGTTGTAGGGCGACCGGTCGTCAATTTGAACATGGTAGAACTGCGACACGGGCAGCGTATTGAGATGCGTCCAAGTCACCCCTTGGTCAAGGCTCATGTACACGCCGCCGTCGGTGCCGAGGTACATGTGGTTGGTGCTGTTGGGGTTTATCCAAAGTGCGTGGTGGTCGGAATGCACCCATCCGCCTGCGTTGCTCGCTTCGCTGAATGAGTAGCCGCCGTCGGTGCTGATGGAAAAAGAGAAGGCTGGGCGGTACACGCGCTTGGGGTCTTTGGGGTCAACGACCAAGGTGCTGAAATAGAAGGGCCGAGCCGTCACGTTGGTGTTTGCGCTCTGGTATTTCCAAGATTCGCCGCCGTCGGCAGAGATGAGCAGGCTGGTTTTTTCGCTTTCCACGATGGCCAGCACATTGTCGGGCGCGCTGGGCGCAAGGGCGAGGGCGATGCGGCCAAACTCGCCTGTGGGAAGCCCGTTGGTGATTTTGCGCCAATTTTTTCCGCCGTCGGTGCTTTTGAAAAGTGCGCTGCCGGGGCCGCCAGACGAGAAGGAGTAGGGCGTGCGGCGGAATTGCCACATGGAAGCCAGCAGCACGTCGGGGTTGCGCGGATCCATGAGGATGTCGGCGCAGCCTGTTTTTTCGTCGGTGTACAGGATTTTTTCCCAAGTCTTGCCGCCGTCGGTGGTTTTGTAGAGGCCACGGTCGGGGCTGTCGCTCCAAAGTTTGCCGGGCACGGCCACATAGAGCGTGTTGGGGTCGGTAGGGTGGAGGATGATTTTGGAGATGTGCTCCGAGTTTTCGAGGCCCACGCGGGTCCAGTTGCGGCCAGCGTCGGTGGTTTTGTAGAGGCCGAGTCCGATGGCGACGCTGTTGCGCATATTGCTCTCGCCCGTGCCGACCCACACCGTTTCAGGCTTATTTTGGTCAATGACGAGGCAGCCGATGCTCTGCGGGTGTTTTTCAAAAACAGGCTCGAAGGTCATGCCTGCCGTGGTGGATTTCCACACGCCGCCGCCCGCCGTGCCGACGTAGATGGTTTTGGGGCTGCTGTTCACGCCGTCAATGGCAGTGATGCGCCCGCCCATGACGGCCGGGCCGATGCTCCGCGCTTCGATGGCGCCGAAGGTGGAAGAAGTGAGTTTGGTTTGGGCGCTTGCGCCAATGGCGAGGAAGGCGAAAAGAGGGAGGAAGGAAAGTAGATGTTTCATTTTGAATGACTTGAATGCTGAATTAAAAAACCGCAGGACGTGGAACGAGATTTGACAACTTTTTCAAAGTTGTCAAATCTGCATCTCCGCGCCTTTGCGGTTTAATTTTTCGTGAGTGAACACTCGCTTACTTTTTCGGCATATCGAAAATTTGGTCATCCACCGTTGGGTTGAAGACCAGAGAGGTGACCGTAATGGTCGCGTTGCCCATTCCGCCGCCCACTTGTTGCATGCTGAAAGGCATAACGATGCCGTCCTGGGCTTTGAAGTTGGAATAAAGCACGGCGCTTTCGATGGTCTTGCCGTCCACTTCTTCCACATCCACCCTTTTTATTTCATAAAAATTGGTCGGATCAAAGAAGGAGTATTCCGTCTTCTTGGTTTTGGCCACCTTGATTTTGAGGGCTTCCGTACCGTCTACGTCTTCGGTGCCAACGTATTCGATGGTGTAGCCTTTTTCCCGATAACCTACCAACGTGCCGTCAATATCGGTCATGGCTTTCATCGAGGCCACCTGATCGGCGGTCATTGGTTCAGGGTCGTTTTTGCCAGCAAAAGGGTTGGTGCTCCAGCCTTGGTCGCCATTGACGACACTGGTCTGGTTCATGCCCATCACCGACACGTCCATACGGGCAGCCTTGTCGCGCGAAGCGGTCATGGTCCACAGGATATTCATGCCTGCGGCTGCCTCGGCAGAAATATTGGCCTCCATTTTTATGGTTTTGATCGTGGCCCATTTGTCGGCACCGGTAGCGGCGAGGTGCTTGGCCACGATTTCTTCTGCATTTTGCGCTTGCGCGAAACCAGTGAAAAAGAAGAGGAATGCTGCAAAAAAGAACGTTTTTTTCATTGTTGTGAAATTGATTTGGAAATGTTTTTGCCAAAATTTTGGCGTGTTTTTTCGGCGGCAAAGGAACGGCGGCACGGAAGCGGGCAGCCAGAAATTAGATAAGCAGCCGTGGGCGGGGGATAAAAGAGGGGGTTTTTGCGGTCTCCTCAAGATTCCACAAGGCCGGGCTTTAGAGCCCAAAATCTTGAACCGGGGAAACCTTATGAATAATCGGGCGGATTTGCCCAATTTTGCACCAGCCTCGGCGAAATGTGTGGACACAAACAATTCTTGATGAGCAATTTTTTATCAAACATCGAAATCCGCAACTTCAAGTCAGTAAAGCACCTGGACTTGGGGTGCAAACGGGTCAACATTTTTATCGGCAAGCCTAATGTGGGAAAGTCGAACATCTTGGAGGCATTGTCGCTTCTGGCCCCGCACTATATGAGCGCACCAAGCCGCGACAATCGGTTTATGGCTGAAATGGTTCGCTACGAAGAACTCTCCAACTGGTTTTACGACGACGATGTTTCGAAGGAAATATGGATAGGCTCTGATAAGGTTGCCGCGCAAATACGCTACGAAGCAACCTTTGATAACCTCAATTTTATGCTTGCCCGCCCAGATATTTTAAAGTCTTTCTCAAGCAATTCTTTTCGCAATATTCAAGAGTCTCAACAGGCATTTGATAAGGCCACAACCAATTGGCTAAACGAACCTGATTATTATGCGCAGCCCGTTTTTGCCAACGCTAACGCAAGCGGCTACAACATTTCCAACATCCAAACGGAACACTATAATCCAATCAAACCTTTTCGGTTTAGCGAGCCTGTTTCCTCGAACAACAAGTTCCGCCGGTTTCTAATCCCTCCTTTTGGTCACAACCTTTTCGGAGTGGTGGATGCCCACAAAACGCTTCGGCAGGAAATAGCCGAAATGTTTGAGGATTATGATTTTGAATTCGTGCTCTCCCGCAAAGAGGGCAAGTTTGAGTTGCAAAAAAAATTGGACGGCATTGTGTACAAATACCCCTACGCGGGGGTAGCAGATACTTTCAAACGGCTGATTTTCTATTTGGCGGCCATCGAATCTAACCAAGACTCTGTGCTGATTTTGGAGGAGCCAGAGGTTCATGCTTTTCCTCCTTATACCAAACAGTTGGCTGATAGGATTGCGCTGTGCATTGAAAACCAATTCTTTTTGACCACGCACAGCCCGTATTTGCTTGATACGCTTATTGAAAACTTGAGCGACGACGACATCGCGGTGTTTCTCGTCTACTTTGAGGATTACCAAACCAAAGTTAGCCCCATGAGCAGTGCGGATTTGCGCGAAGTGCAGGACTTCAGCATGGACGTTTTTTTTAACCTCGACAAGTTTACCCATAATGGAACAATTGCCCATTCCGAAAGTCAGGTTCATCCCTGAATGTCACGCAGATACTGCCCTGGTGCGTTTTTTGGTAAGCGACTTCCCGCACATTGACCACGAGTCGGGCATTTGCAACGTCGCTAAAAACTTTCAGGAAGTCAAAGATCAAACCTATACGCTGGTGGGCATTGTGGACGACGACAAGCGCAAGCCCCCTTATCTTGACGACTTTCAATTGCTCCAGGCATCAGAGGGGGTGGCGGTAAAGAAAAAGCCAAACAAGGAACATTATGTCATCGTGGTAAGCCCCGCGCTCGAAAAATTTTTGCTACAAAACTGCATGGCGGTCGGGAAAAGAATGGAGGATTTCAACTTGCCCAGCGATTTGCGCCAACTAAAGAAACGAACGAAAAAGCCACAAGTAGAACGCAACCCTGATTTCAAGAACCTGCTAATCGAACTCCACAAGCAGCGCGCTCCTGGCATCATTGCGCTGGAGACTTTTCTTTCAGATTTTCTTTAGCCTCCCGGCCTCCAACTTTCCTATCTGGCGCGTGTTCCAAGCTCAAACTTTCCTCCCTCGCCCCTGTGTCCCGATTTAAATCGGAATTAGGTTTGCCACTCGCCATGTCATTAGACACTATCAAACAGCCCATCGCCGCCGAACTCGACACCTTCGAGCTGCGCTTCCGCGATTCTGTGCGGAGCAACGTGCCGCTTCTGGACAAAATAACTTGGTACATCGTGCAGCGCAAGGGCAAACAGGTGCGGCCTATGCTCGTGCTGCTCAGCGCACGGCTTTTCGGGCCCATTGGCGAGCCTACTTACACCGCCGCTTCGATGGTGGAACTCCTGCACACGGCCACGCTGGTACACGACGATGTGGTAGACGACGCGAACGAACGCCGGGGGTTTTTCTCCATCAATGCGCTTTGGAAAAACAAGATAGCCGTGCTGGTGGGCGATTTCCTGCTGTCGCAGGGGTTGCTTTTGTCTGTAAAAACACAGCAGTTCGTGATGCTCGAACTGGTGAGCCGCGCCGTGAAGGAAATGGCCGAGGGCGAACTCCTCCAGATGGAAAAAGCCCGCCGCTTGGACATCAAGGAGGAGGTTTACTACGAAATCATCCGCCAAAAAACAGCCTCGCTCATCGCGGCGGCTTGCTGCGCGGGGGCGGTGAGCACGGCGCCGGGCGACGACGAAATCCGCCAACGGATGTGGCTCTTTGGCGAAAAAACGGGCATGGCTTTCCAAATCCGCGACGACCTTTTTGACTTTGGCGACGACGACGTGGGCAAGCCGCTCGGCATTGACATCAAGGAAAAAAAGATGACCCTGCCGCTCATCCACGCGCTCAACCAAGCCGAGCGCAGCGAGCGTCGCCGCATCATCCACCTCGTGAAAAACGAAAGCCACCGCCCCGAAAAAGTGGCCGAAGTGATCCACTTTGTGCGCCAGAGCGGTGGCCTCGATTATGCCCGCCAAGCCATGTACCGCTATCGCCAAGAGGCTTTTGACTTGCTCGAAGCGGCGCCCGAAAGCCCGGCTCGGCAGTCGCTTCGGGATTTGCTGGTGTTTGTGACGGAGCGGAAGCGATAGGCACTTACCGATAGGTGTACTCGGTTACCCGCGTGTAATTTTGGCTTGGGTCTGGGAAAGACCTGCTGACTGTACTTTTGATGATACACCCAGCTGCGTCCTTTTCGTAAGCAAAGTCTTGGATGTCATAATAGCCTATAATTTGATCGGTGTGGGTAATTTTTGTGGCAACAAACTTGGGATCAGGCCTCAAAAACTCATCGCCATAGTGGAGCGTATTGGCGATGCTCAAAGCGTATTCGTACAACACAATATCTCTGAGCGCTCCATCCGATTTGTAGGTGAACTCTTTGACCCGGTTTCCTGCCACATCGTACTCATAGGTAGTCCTAAACTCCAAGTTGTTGTCATCGTCAAACTGCAACACTTCAATTGGTCGATGCGCTGAATCGCGCAGGTATTCATACCGCCTACCTGGGCTGCCGTCTGAAAAGGTCCATATCTCTTGTGCGGCGAAGCCGTTTTCTAGCGCAAAAACCTGGTGGAGGGTCACAATCGTGCCGTTGCTATTGTAAGTAATGTCAGAAATGACTTTGTTGGGCTCATATACGAAGGTTGTAAAGGAACTATTACCTCTTTCGATTTTGACTATTCTTTCTTTGGTGTCATAGGTGCGGTTATCATGGTAGCCTGTGTTATCCGATTCACCAGCTACACGATTGGCGGGGGTACAACTGGGCCCTGGGTCGGGGTCGTCTTTTTTACAGGCAGCAAAAAGGCAGATGGAAAGGGTGAGGTACAAAAAGAGTTGCTTTTTCATGATTGTTGAAAGTTTGGTGCTGAAAAACTTGAGAGCAGCAAGCTCATTGGCACTCATAGTCGCTCCGCGATTTGTTGGTGTTCGTCACCGAGCGGAAGCGATAGCCCTCAGGACTCGAAAATTTCCCCCACCTTTATTTCCTCCCCTACCTTCCCTTCATTGTACCACGATTTGTATTCGCGCTTGATGGTTTCTTGGTACGAGTCGCCACTTTGCCAAGCGACCATGAAATGTCTTTTTATGGCCTCTTTTTCTTGGCCTATTTCCATTTCGGTCATACTTGGATTGGGGGCATACTTTGCCTTCAGCCTCAACAACTCGAGTTTGGTGATGGCGAGGTTTAGTTCGTACACGCCATATCCCTTGCTCTTCCAATCGCCCCGGATTTGGATGGCACTTTCAAATATTTCAACAGCCTTTTCAAAATCTGGGATCATTGCTTTTTCAATACCCTCATCCCAAGGCTTCTTTTTGTCCAAATGTCGGTCTTTGTAAGCGTAGCCCAATTGGCCTCGGAACGGATGGTTCAGCCCTTCGTAGTCGGCTTCCACCAGCGCGTTGAACACAATAACCGTCTTGCCAATCTTAGCGGCCTCTTTCCTTTTGTGGAAGATTTTTCGGCAATTTTTGGTGTAGGCGAAAATGCTGTTCTGAGTCAGTAGAGAGGCACTGCTGATTTGAGCTTCCAATTTTCTGACATCATCATCCAACATGGGCCTACCTGATTCGAACATCTCAGCGATGGTGCGCAAAAGGTCGGTGTCGCGCCGGCTGAACAGCAGCGTCGCGTCGGCGCGGCTGAACAGCGACGAAATCTGGGTGCGCGTGGTGATGTAGCCCGCCAGAAAGCCCAAGATGAGGAAATAGACCATGATGCCGCCTGCGAACACCACATCGGAGTCTTGCCCGCCCATACCGCTCTTCATGTCGTTGGCGAGCTTCTCGAAAAACTTAGGGATTTCGTGCAGGTTCACCAATGTGAGGCCCACGATGATCTTCGTGAGCCAATCGGATATCTGCTCCAAATTTGTGTTGATGCGGTAGTCCACCTCCTCGCTTGTTTGCCCGGCTCCTGCCTGCACCGTGCGCGGAATGCCAAAAAGGAAGCCGCAAAGCCCTCCGGCAAAAAAACAAGCCCCTGAAAGCATCAGGCCGTTGCCGAGGATTTCCCAGTCAAACTTGCGGGGATCTCCGGTCTCGTTGTGGAGGAAAACGCCGCAGATGCCCAGCGCAAGGCAGGCGAAGAGCATCACCGACCAGAACTCATCTGCCAAGAAAGCGCGAAAGCGGTTCAGCAGATTGCCGATGAAATCAATGACCGATACGAGGGCATTGAGGAATTTATCGGTGGCGGTAGATTTGTCTTGACTCATTTTGAAAGTTGTTTTAGCGGTTTGAAAACTACTTGATCTCCATTTTCCCCTTCCACTTCCTCCGGCGTGGCGTAGCCGTCAAGGATGCTCTGGCTGCCGAAGCGGATGTCCAGCACGTTCGCTCCTCTGGATGGCACCACGCCGAAGGCGTGGCCCGTTGAGGGGTTCTGCAAGTCGAATCGCGTGTTTTTGCCGAAGGGGGTCTTGGTCAGTTCGTACATTATGAGAGAAGGCGAGGCGTAAAAGTATAAATTCGCAAAATATCTTTCTGAAAGAATCCCTCTGCCCTGCCCGTTGTTTCACCGTTTTTCGACAACGACAACATGAACCAGAAAGGAACAATTGCCCTCACCGCCCTCGCGCTCGGCCTTTTTGCTTGTCAATCCGACACCCCAAAAAACGCCCCAAACACATCCGCGCAAAGCGAAAACCAGCCCGCGTCCGCCGCATCGAATGGGTGCTGCAACAGCCCGTGCAGCCCCAAAATTTCTACCTTTGCCAGATGCAACGCTTTTTCAACACCACCGGCTTTTGCACCCCTGCCGACCACTACATGGTCAGCCCGCTGCGCGGGCTGAGCAAGGCTGTGTACAAATTGATAGAAAACCAACAATACTTCCTGCTGCACGCGCCCCGGCAAACCGGGAAGACGACCATGCTACACGCCCTTGCCCACCAACTCAACCGAGAGGGGAAATACATCGGGATGGTTTTTTCGGTGGAAGTCGCCGGGTATCAGAGCATCACGATTGAAAGCGCCAACAGCGTGTTCATCCAATCGCTATTCGGAACCGCCAAAATTTTCTTGGCAGGTTCAGAAATGCCGCCCGACCCCGCTGATTTCCCGCGCACAGACAGCACATTCAGCCAGTATTTGAGGACATGGTGCGCTTCGCAGACCAAGCCCATCGTCCTGCTGATTGACGAAATTGACGCGCTCTACGACGACGTGCTGGTCAACATCCTGCGCCAGTTGCGCAACGGCTTTCAGAACAGGCCGAAAGGTTTCCCTTCGTCCATCGCTTTGGTCGGCCTGCGCGACATCCGAGAGTACCGCATGAAGGCCCGCGCCGAGAATCCCTCCATCGGCGCCGGGTCGCCGTTCAACGTCAAGGCCAACTCGTTCATGCTGCCCAATTTTTCCAAAAAAGAGGTGGACGAACTGCTGGCGCAGCACGGCGAGCAGACCGGGCAGCATTTCTCCAAAAAGGTGCGGGAAAGAATCTTCGAACTCTCCGGCGGGCAGCCCTGGCTGACCAATGCGCTGGCCTATCAAATTGTCTGGGACATTCTGGAAGACGATTTTTCCAAAAAGATCGCCCCCAAAATGGTCGAAATCGCCAAAGAAAACCTCATCCGCCGCCGCGACACCCACCTCGACAGCCTCGTGGACAAAATCAACGAAGACCGGGTGCGCCGGGTGGTGATGAGCGTCATCAACGGCGACCCGCTCAACTTTGACTACTCCGACGATGCCATCCGCTACGCACGCGATCTCGGCCTCATCACCCAGACCAGCCCGGTGCAGTTCGCCAACCCGATCTACCGTGAGATCATCACCCGTGTGCTCAACTACGGCTTGCAGGAGAGTTTCAACTCCGATCTGGTCGAGACCAAATGGTATCTCGGCCCTGACGGCTCGCTCGACATGGACAAACTGCTCCGCGCTTTTGTGGGTTTTTACCGGCGGCATTCGGAGAGTTGGCTCGAACGCTTCCAGTACCACGAGGCCGGGCACCAACTGTTGCTCATGGCTTTTTTGCAGCGCGTGGTGAACGGCGGAGGGCGCATCGAACGGGAAATGGCTATCGGGAATGGCCGCACGGACTTGGCCGTTTTTTGGAAAGAAGAGGTGTTTGCCATCGAACTGAAAATCCGGCACGACAGCCAAACGATTGAAGACGGCAAACAGCAACTCGCCCGGTACTTGGACAAATTGGGGCAAAAAGCGGGCTACCTCATCGTTTTTGAAAAAAAATCCAGCGAAGAAATCCCCTGGGAGCAACGCCTTCGCTGGGATGTTTTGGAAGAAAACGGCAAGCAAATCACCCTGATTCAATTGTAGCCCTACTTATCTTCCGAGTAGTTGTAGAAGAAGCTCCCCTTGCCGTCCATCTTTTGTCCCGTAGCCCCTTCGATGAGCTCCGTGTACTTGCGGCGCATTTCTTCCGATTGCTTTTTCTTGTTGACTTTCAATTCGGTGGCACTCAACTGCAAAGAAAAATTCTCCGGGTCGCTGATGAGGCCGTCGCGCAGGAGCTCCGCTTTCAGCAGTGCTTGTGTGGCCTTGTTTTTGGCTTCCATGGCGCGGTGTTCGGCTTGCCATTTTTGTTGGCCCTCTTGCCAGACTTCTTGTTCGCGCGCCCATTTTTTTTGCTCCTTTTCCCAAGCCTTTTGTTCCTTCTCCCAATCCTTTTGGTTTTCCTTCCATTCTTTTTCCGCGCGCTTTCGGTCTTGCTTGAAGTTGCGCCGGTGTTCTTCCATCACCCTTGCGTGGTCCTTCCTTGCCATTTCCATTTCCCTATTTATTTGCTCCCGCTGTTCCAGGGAAAGCCTGTGGCCAGGAGCGGGTGCGTCGCCATGACCTTCGCCATGACCCTCGCCATGACTCCAAGAAAAGTCCCCCTCTCCAAAATTGAAGCCCGAACCTTCCTCACCGTCAAAGAAAAAATGCTCGCCATTTTGCCCCAAATGAAGCCCAGAAATTAAGAATTCTTCTCCTTGTTCCAATTTTCTGCCACCAATCCACAGCTCGCCGTTTTTGACGATGACCTCGGTTTCCTCTCCATTGTTGTCCAATTTGATAATCGTGTTCCCCTCGCCGTCCTTTTCCGTCACGATGCTGATGCCGCCACCGAGCGGGGGCATGGACGGAATTGGAGGCATGGGCGCAAGAGCGGGGGATTCCGATGAGCGAAACCAAAACATGCTTGGCGCATCGGGCGCATCCGGTGTTCCGGGAGGAGTAGGCGTTTCCCAAACCCCGCCCCCCTCTGAGCCGCGCCAAAAAATATGCGGTGCATGGGGCGGCTGCGGCGGGGTTGCATCTTCTGCCAAGTCCTCGACGAGCGCTTCATGCTGTTCAAATTCCGACTCCGGGATTTCCTTGCCATCAATGTTCAGGCGGCTCAGTTTGCCGTCTTTGTATTCGGCCTCCACGCGCCCGTCCTCGTCTTCGCGGCTGATTTTCCGTGTGCTTTTGGGTTTGGGAAGGCTGTCGCCAAGCATCGGGTGTTCCTCTTCTTGCCCATTGAAAAAGGCGGTGGGGAGCTCGGCGATTTGGGCAAAGGCCGCCTCGATGGACGGCACGGAATTGGCCCGCAGGCCTACGAGGGCCAAGAGCGCGAGCAGGATGACGGTTGCTGTGATCTTTTCCATAACTTGATGTTGATGTTGTGGTGATTGATTCAAGATGCGCCGCACCCGTTCCAAGAGCGGGCGGCGGCGGCGTTTGCCGCTCATGGCGAGCGCAAGGGCGGGGACAGCAGGAGCGGCCATTTCCTGCACCTGCACCAATGCGCGGGCAAACGCGAGCGGGTTGCCGGTAGCGGCCAGCGCAGCATCGTCGCAAGCGTTTTCGCGCTCGCGGCGGATGGCCTGCGATACCCACCACACGGCTGGGTGGTAGTAAAAAAGGCTTTCGACAAAGGCTTGAAAGAGGTTGAATGCCCAATCGCGCCGGGCGATGTGCGCCAACTCGTGCGCCAGCACGGCCTCCACCTCGGCGGGCGAAAGTTGGTTGACAAAACCGATGGGCAACAAGATGACGGGTTTGAGCCAACCAATGGTGAGCGGCGCGTGTACCCGCGCCGATTCTAAAAGGCCGACCCCGCGCGTCACTCCGATATGCTTGCCGAGCGCGAGGAGTTTTTCTTGCCAAACGGCTCCCAGTGCTTGCACCCCGCGCGTCCGCAGGCGATGCACCAACCAAAGCCCATTGCCCAAGCGCAGCAGGAAAAAGACAAAGCCGATGAGCCAAACGGCCACAATCAGTGCGTGGTTGGCCTCGAGCCATTGGGCGAACGATGCGCCGATGTTGGGTTCAAAAAGTGGGGGTTCAACAAAAAACGGTGTCGCGGTGGGCGTTTCCTCAGAAAAAATTGGTGCGGCTAAAGGTGTGCTCGCACGCTGCCCGAACGCCGAGGCAAAAGTGCCAACTGCCGCAGCAAACACCGCGACCAAGGCGCCGTAGGCTGCCCAATACCGTTGCCGAGCCGTTTGCAACCGGGGCAACAAAATCAGGAGCGCGAGCGCAGCCAACGCACCTTGCCAGAGGGAGTGCGCGAGTGCCCAGCCAAGGGCGCGGAGGAGGGAGTCGGGTATTGAATTCATAGCTTTTTTTGTTTCAAGTTCCAAGTGGGCGCCAGTAGCAAGTTGAAATACCAAGCTGCGGCAAAACTTGCCACTTGGAACTTGCCCACTTGGAACTCATTTGCTTTGTTCGATTTTGGCGATGAGGGCTTTGATTTCGTCGAGCTCCTCGGTGCTGGCCTCGTGGTTGCCGAGGGCTTGCATCACGAGCCGGGCGGTGCTGCCCCGGAAGGCATTGTCCACAAATTGCTGGAGCAAAAGGCCCTGCGTATCGCTTTCGCGCACGGCGTGGGTGTAGGCGTGCGTGCGGCCTTCTTCCACACGGGTCACCAAGCCTTTCTCGAACATGATTTGCATCAGTTTCAATGTGGTGGTGTAGCCGGCAGATTCTTTTGGCTTGGCGGCAAGGCGCGAGACGGATTGGCCGCTCCGGCGCTGCTCGTTGAGCAGGTCGTTCACGGTGCGCACGGTGCTGGGGCCTTGCTCCCAGAGGATATGCAGGATTTCGAGTTCGGAATCGGTAGGCTTGGCGATGGACATGGTGATTGATGATTGGTGATTGGTGATTGGTGATTGGTGATTGGTGATTGGTGATTGGTGATTGGTGATTGGTGATTGGTGATTGGTGATTGGTGATTGGTGATTGGTGATTGGTGATTGGTGATTGGTGATT
>JBJXFT010000313.1:0-7562 GCA_046155725.1 Saprospiraceae bacterium | reverse complement strand
TCGGCGATGGGAAAGACCACCAACGCCCTCGAAGCCGTGATAGATGCCCACGCCAAACAAACGGGCGAAGCCCAAACGCTGTACGACGCTTTCAAAGAACAGCATTACGCGCTCATGCGCGAACTTTTTGAGCCGGGCGACGAAGTGTTCACAACGGTGAACGACACGTTCGTAGAAGGCGATTGGGTGCTGGAGGAAAAGCCCTCGGAGGATTACGACTACATGTACGACCAGATCGTGTGCATGGGCGAACTCGTGTCGTCCAAAATCGTGACGGCGTACCTGAACAAAGTCGGCCTCAAAACCCAATGGCTCGATGCCCGCGACGTGGTGGCCACCGACAATACCTTCCGCGAGGGCTGGGTGATATGGGACAAGACAAAAGCCAATGCCCAGAAAATAGTGCAGCCCATGCTCGACAAAGGAGGTTTTGTGCTCACGCAGGGCTTCATCGGCAGCACTTCCGAAAACTTCACCACCACGCTGGGGCGCGAAGGCTCGGACTATTCGGCGGCTATTTTTTCGCATTGCCTCGACGCAGAGAGCATGAGCATCTGGAAGGACGTGCCGGGGGTGCTGAACGCCGACCCGCGTATGTTCGACAACACCATCAAACTCGACCGCCTGAGTTACCGAGAGGCCATCGAGATGACCTACTACGGGGCGCAGGTGATTCACCCAAAAACCATCAAGCCGCTCCAGAACAAAAACATCCCCCTGTTTGTAAAGTCCTTCCTCGACCCCAGCGCGCCCGGCACCGAAATCAGCAGCGACACGGAGGAAAACTATCCGCCCATCGTGGTGGTGGAAAAAAACCAGGCTCTGCTGCACATCAGTACGCTCGATTATTCTTTTGTGGCGGAGCACCACATGGCGCGGCTTTTTGCCAAGGCCGCCGACCTGCGCATCTTTGTGAACATGATGCAGAACACCGCTGTTTCGTTCACCATCTGCGTGACCAATGTGCCGGACCGCATCGAGCGGTTCAGCAAAGATGTGTCCGACCAATTCAAGGTGAAAGCCGAACAAGGGCTGGAGCTCATCACCATCCGCCACTACACGGAGGAGACGATTGCCAATTTGAAAAAAGGGAAGATCGTGCTGTTCGAGGAGCGCATCCGCAACACGATGCACATGGTGGTGAAAAACATTCCGCCCATCGAACGGAAAGAAGTGGAGATTGCGGGGTCGAAAGCCTGAGGATTGTTGATTGGCACACGTTTACTAAACTTTTGAAAGTTTAGTAAACGTGTTCTTCTTTCAAAACACCTGACTTTCGACCAAGCAAATCCCCCCAATTCATCATTCTCCCATTCATCATTCATCATTATCAAACAACTATGCCAAGACTCACCACATTTTCGCGACTGCTCATCACCCTGCTCCTTGTTGTGGGCGTATTCTTTGCGGTCAAAAAATTCCTCCCCGGCTGCAACATCCCCGGCATGGGCGACAGCGCCCAAACCGAGCAACCCACCACGAACGCCCCCAGCACTTCGGGCGACAACAGTTCGGGTTCAACTTCCAGTTCTTGGGGCAAACCTTCCACCACTTTCTCCCCCGCGCCGTTCAACTATTCTGCCCCAGCGCCCGTTGGCGGCAAACTAAAAGGCGTGGTGGAATTGGGCGCGACGGGATTCAACTCGTTCATCGTCAAAGTAGACGGCCAGAAAAACTGGAAACTCGAAAAGGCCGAATTTGGCGTAAGCCTCGTGAAAGAGGGCCTCGCCACCGACGAGGACGTGAAGAGCGGGCTGCGCCGCTACATCTCCGACATGGTGGGGTTTGGCGTGGGCGCGCGCGACATCCATTTCGTGGTCAGCAGCGGCGCGCAAAAAGAAGCCATCATGCCCAAAATCAACGCCGCCCTCTCGGCCATGGGCTATGTGGTGAACGTGGTGACACCCGAACAAGAAGCCAAACTCGCCCTGCGCTCGGTCTTGCCCGACAAGTTTCGCAGCAGCGCATTCGTGGTGGACATCGGCTCTGGCAACACCAAAATCTCGTGGCTGCCCAACGGCACCCTCGAAGCCCCCGGCGCAAAATATTACCAGGACAAGCTCAACCCAGGTACGGTATATCAGGAAGTGAAAAGCAAGGCCAGTCAGATTCCTTCCAACCTGCGCAGCACTTGCTTCATCATCGGCGGCATCCCCTACGAACTCGCCAAGCAAACCCGTAACGCGAAGGAACGCTACACGGTGCTGAAAGCCCCCGCCGACTACAAGGCCGACGGCGCGAAACAAGAAGCCGGCCTCAACATCTACGGGGCCATCGCCGACGCCACGGGCTGCAAGCAATTTGTGTTCGATTGGGACGCGAACTTTACCATCGGGTTTTTGCTGAATCTTTGAGTGCGTAGCGGTTCATTTGTGCGCCCCGCCCCGCCCCGCCCGCCCCCGCCCCCAGCCCATGACTTCAGTCATGGGGGGCGGGGGGCGGGGCGCACAAATGAACCGCATAAAAAAGGACGCCCTGCCATTGGAATGACAATGGGGCGGACCTATAAAATCACCGGCCTGTTTGTCCCTGCCTACCGTCAGACAGGCTGTAAAATCAAGAACATGAAATACCTATCCACTCTCCTTGCCTTCCTGCTCCTCGTTGCCAAATCCTTTTCGCAAGACACTTTTTCCATCGTCGCGCTCGACACCATCACGGGCGAAATCGGCAGTGCGGGCGCGAGCTGCATTGATGGCAGCCAGATTGCCGGAGGCGCTATCATCATCAGCGACATCTTGCCGGGTCGCGGCGCCATCCACACCCAATCGTATTGGCACGCCACCAACCAAGCCAATGCCCGCCTGCGCATGGAGGAAGGGCTTTCGCCAGAAGAAGTCATCGCTTGGCTGAAAGCCAACGACGCGCAGGGCGGTTTTGGCTGGGTGAACCGCCAATACGGCGTGGTGGACTTTGACCCGCAAGGGCATCCACGCGCTGCCGCCCTTACGGGCAACGGTTGCCTCAATTGGAAAGGCCACAAGCTGGGCGCGAACTATGCCATTCAGGGGAATATCCTCCTCGGCCCTGAAATTCTCGACAGCATGGAAGCCCGCTTTTTGACGGCCACCGGCCCACTTTCCGACCGACTCATGGCCTGTCTGCAAGGCGCAAACGTGCCGGGCGCCGACAGCCGATGTCTCCCAAACGGCACGTCGTCGCTCTCTGCATTCATCCGTGTGGCAAAGCCCGGCGATGCCGACGACAGCCTTTCGCTCGACCTTAATGTGCCGTTGCTCCCGACAGGAATGGAGCCGATTGATTCGCTGCAACGACTTTACGACGCTTGGAAAACCGTGATTTCGACGGAGCCTTTGACTTTGTTTGAAGCACCACAGATTTCCCCCAACCCAACCCTTGGCTGGCTGTCGGTGGTTTTGAAAGAAAAAGAGGGGCTGCTGGAAATGTTCGATCTGCGGGGAGCGCGCGTGTTTTCCAAGAAAATCGTGGAAGGGCATAACCGCATTGCGCCGAGCTTAGTGAGCGGGGTTTACTTCGTCAGAATATCGGTGGCAGGTCGGCCTGTGAGGACGCACAAAGTGGTGTGGCAGGAGTAATCATCGCCCCAGCACAATCACTCTTTCCCCTTCCCAAACGCCTTCGGCATTCTTGATAAGATTCACCACGCCCGTGCCACCGGGAACTCCGTGCAAGGAGCGCATGTATCGTTCGTCCACCAGCGCGTCGTCTGAAAAAACAAAATCGGTGAGGTAAAACGGCTCACTGCCTTCAATCCAAATGGCAGGATGGATATGCGCTGGGATGGTGTTTCCGGGGTATTGTGCTGGGCGAATGCTCTGGATTTCGTAGCGGCCTTCCGCATCGGTGCGGCACCAGCCATGCAAGTGCCCGTGCCATCGGAGTGCACCGGTTTCGCCGCCTTTTTGGGAATAAAGCCCCTTCGCGTTGGTATGGTAGCCATAAAGAATCGCGCCAGACAGGGGCGTTTTTCCATCGTTTTTCAGGATTCTGCCACGGATGACCAGCCGCTCGCCGGGTTCGTCGGGTGCGGCGATTTGCATTACGGAGGAAAGTGTGGCAGGCATTTGGGCGAAGCTGCACCGGATGTTTGCATCGGGGTCGTCGCAAGTGTCTGGTGCTGGTGACATCGCCGTCTTTGGAGCGGCCACTGGTTGTGTTCCATTTTTTTCGGAACAAGAAAAGACAAAGAGGGCGAGGAAGGAAAGGGCGAAAAAGTATGGCATCAAATTTTTCATAGAAAAAGGTGGTGAATAATCCAAGCGCGGCAACGCAGCGTATTAAGGCTTATTGAACAATTGGTTTGGCGTTCGCTGCAATGTTCGTTTTTTCGCCCCAACAACTCAATACAGGATGCGGCGTTTCGCCCCGTCTCTCCAAACTTCCGCAAAGCCATAAAATTTATTCGATGCAGAAACCCGCCAACATGGACGCGCTCAACGATTTCATCCAGACCGAAAGCGCGTTCCTCGATAAACTCAAATCCACGACGGCCAACGTCATTGTCGGCCAAGAGCAGATGATGGAGCGGCTGCTCATCGGGCTGCTCACCAAAGGCCATATCCTGCTCGAAGGGATGCCGGGCTTAGCAAAAACTTTGGCCATCAAAACCTTGGCGCAGGCCGTGGACGCGCATTTCAGCCGCATCCAATTCACGCCCGACCTGCTGCCCGCCGACGTGGTGGGCACCACGATTTACAGCCCGGCTACTTCGGAATTCACCGTGCGCAAAGGCCCCATTTTTGCTAACTTCGTGCTGGCCGACGAGATAAACCGCGCGCCCGCCAAAGTGCAAAGCGCGCTCCTCGAAGCCATGCAGGAGCGGCAAATCACCATCGGAAATCAAACCTTCAAACTCGAAGAGCCATTTCTTGTGCTCGCCACGCAAAACCCCATCGAGCAGGAAGGAACATACCCACTGCCCGAAGCGCAGGCCGACCGTTTCCTGCTGAAAGTGAAAATCGGCTACCCGAGCTTGGAAGACGAGCGCCAGATTCTGCGCCGCAACCTCAACGACGAGGAGCCAGAAGTGCCAAAAATCCTCTCGGTCAAAACCTTGCTGCAAGCCCGCGAGGCCGTCAAGAAGATTTATCTCGACGAAAAAATCGAGCAGTACATCCTCCAAATCGTGTTTGCCACGCGGAAGCCAGCCGAGTATGGATTGGGCGAAATCGCGCCGCTCCTCAGTTACGGTGCTTCGCCGCGCGCCACGCTCGCTTTGGCAAAAGCCTCCCGAGCCATGGCCTTCCTCAACCGCCGGGGCTTCGTAACGCCCGACGATGTTCGGGCCATTTGCCCCGATGTTTTGCGTCACCGCGTGGGCCTGACTTTCGAGGCGGAAGCGGAGAACATCAGTCAGGAGCAGATTGTGGAGAAGGTTCTTGGCACCATCGTTATCCCCTGAACGAATATCTGGAATGCGGAATGCGGAATTTTTTGGCCCTGCTGAGTGCATAATTCCGCATTCCGCATTCCGTATTCCTCAAAATTCCGCATTCGTTAAAGTTTCGCATTCAAAATGGACACCGCCGAACTACTCAAAAAAGTCCGCCGCATCGAAATCAAGACCAAGGGCTTGAGCAGCCACCTGTTTACGGGCGGCTACCACAGCGCGTTCAAAGGCAAGGGGATGTCGTTCAGCGACGTGCGGCTTTACCAACCCGGCGACGACGTGCGCGCCATTGACTGGAATGTGACGGCGCGGACGGGCGAGCCGTTCATCAAAGTCTTCGAGGAAGAGCGCGAAAACACGGTGATGCTGGTGGTGGACGTGAGCGGGTCGGCGGTGTTCGGCAGCCACGGCCAGTTCAAGGCCGAGTACCTGACCGAACTATGCGCGACGCTGGCTTTTTCGGCCATCGCCAACAACGACAAGGTGGGCGTGATGCTTTTTTCCGACCGGGTGGAACTGTACATCCCGCCCAAAAAAGGTCGCCAGCACATCCTCCGCATCATCCGCGAGGTGCTGAACGTGCAGCCCGTTGGGCGAAAAACCGACCTGAACAAGGCCCTGCGCTACATTCACCATGGTTTGAAAAAGCGCTGCGTGTGCTTTGTGCTGTCCGACTTTTTGGCCGAAGGCTACGAAGACGAACTGCGGGTGCTGGCCAAGCAGCACGACTGTATCGGCATCCATTGCTGGGATGTGCTGGAACGCGACCTGCCCGACGTGGGCGTGCTCCGCGTGGCCGATGCCGAGTCGGGCGAGCAAATCTGGGTGGACACCACGAGCCACCAACTTCGCTGGCAATATGGGCACTCTTTCGAGGCGCACACTGCCGCTACGCAAAACTTGTTTCGCCGCGCTGGGGCTGATTTTTTGAGCGTCGGCACTCATCAACCGTACACGAATGCGCTGTTGCAGTTTTTTTCCAAACGCTCCAAAATCATTGCGCATGGCTGAGATTGTTACTGGTAGCACGGCGTTCACGCCGTCGGGACAAGCGCCGTTTACGGCGCAGAAGCAAACATCGTTTACGGCGAGAGATATCTCATGCAGGGGCGTAAACGCCCCTCGTCCCGACGGCATAAATGCCTTGCTACCGATGAAAACGTGCCTCCTACTTGTCACTTGCCTACTTGCCACTTGCCACTTATCCGCACAGCCCAAAGCCTTCGCCTCCCTCCAGCCGGAGCGCATCGAAACGGGCGACACCACCGCACTGCTGGTGATTGTCTCTGGGCTGAATGCCGAGCCGAAGGAAGTGGATTTTAGCCCTTGGGCTTCGGTTTTCCCAGCCTCTAACATCATCCGGCGTTCTGATTGGCGGCGCAGTGGGGCGCGGTGGACGCGGCGGTTCACGCTCATCGCATTTGACAGCGCCACGCTGGAATTGCCCCCGCTCAACGTGCGCCTCGCGGCGGGAAAACCATTGGAAACAAACGAATTGACGCTCACTGTTTTCCCCACACGCGGTGGAAAGGAAATAAGCGACATGGCAAAAATCCGCGACATCCGCCGGGAGCCGGAATCGTGGATGGACTATTGGCCTTGGGGGGCGGGAGCATTGACGGTACTTGCGCTGTTCGTCTGGTGGCTTCGCAAAAGCCGCCGCAAGCCCCAGCCTGTGGTGACGCAAACTGCCGCCGCGCCGCCGCCCGTTCCTGCAAGCGAGTTGGCTTTGCAACAACTTTCCCAACTCCAACAAAAACAACTTTGGAAAAATGGGCAGACGAAGGAACACTACGCCGAACTCAGCCTCATCTTGCGGGAATATTTGGAAAACCGCTACCGCATTGCCGCGCTGGAATCCACCACCGCTGAGATTCAAAAAATGCTGGCGACCACAGATTTTCCGCCGGATGCGCGAAGCGATTTGAAAGAACTTTTGCAAAAAACGGACATGGTGAAATACGCCCAATCGCAGCCGCCGGAGGCCGCGCACGAACAAGTGTTGGAAAAAGCGCGGGAGCTGATTGCGCCCAGCCATTTCAAAAAAGAAGAACTACGAAAACCCTCGGCAGGGAAAATTCCCCCACAAAAACCGAAATCTGGGAAGTACGAACCGCTGTGAGGGAGCGCGTGAGGGAGCGCGGGGTTCAGCCCGCGTCAAATGGGGTTTCTTATTGACGCGGGCTGAACC
>JBJXFT010000312.1:0-6910 GCA_046155725.1 Saprospiraceae bacterium | reverse complement strand
GGTTCAGCCCGCGTCTACTTTACCACGCGGGCTGAACCCCGCGCTCCCTCACCGCGCTCCCTCACCGCGCTCCCTCACCGCGCTCCCTCACCGCGCTTACCTCTTCTTCGCTGCCGCCTTTTTCGGCGCGGCTTTGCCCTTCGGCGCAGCCTTTTTTACATCGAACGCTCCCGGCATCTCCTTTTCGATGATGGCTTTCACATCGGCCAAAGAAAGGCTGGCGGCCTGGTCGGCGGTCATTTTCGCACCGTCCACGGGGGGGAGTTTCAGGTTCTCTTTTTTGAAACGGATGAAAGCCCCCCAGCGACCGTTTTCGAGCGCGATGCTTTCTTCCGGCCAATGCTGGATGTACCGATTGGACTCTTTTTCCACCTTTTGCTTGATGAGGTCAATGGCTTGCGCCTCGGTGAGCGCGTCGAAATTGACCTTCGGCGGCACGTTCACAAACAAATCCGCCCACTTGATGAAAGGGCCAAAACGGCCTTTGCCTTTGGTGATGGGAAGGTTTTCGTATTGGCCCAACGGGCGGTCGGCTTCGAGGCGGGCTTTCACTATTTCCACCGCCCGCTCGTAGCTGGTCTCGAAGGGGTCTTCGCCTTTGGACAGGCTGATAAAGGTTGCGCCAAACTTGACGTAGGGGCCGTAGCGGCCTGTGTTCACCTCCAAAGTTTCGCCGTTGAACTCGCCTAGCGCACGGGGCAGTTGGAACGAATCGAGCGCCTCGGCGAGGCTGACGGTTTCCATGCTTTGGCTTTGGCGGAGGTTGGCGTAGCGCGGGGATTCTTTTTCTGCAAGTTCGTCGCCCGTACCGATTTGAAGCACGGGCTTGCCGAGTTTGCTCATGCGCACGAGCACCGTGCGCCCACTGGCGGGGTCGAGGCCAAGGATGCGCTCGCCGCTGGCGCGGTCTGCCTCTTTCAAGGTTTTCTCCACGTTCTCGTGGAAGGGTTTGTAGAAACGGTCAATCATGCTCGGCCAGTCGGTTTTCCCTTCGGCAATGTGGTCGAACTCGCGCTCCACGCTGGCCGTGAAGCCGTAGTCCATCACTTTTTTGAAATGCCCTTCGAGGAAGTCCGACACGATCATCCCCATGTCGGTCGGGTACAGCACATTTTTGGTGGTGCCGGTTATTTCCTTGCCTTTGGTTTTTGACAGCGCGTTGTTTTTCAAGGTGAATATTTGAAAAACGCGCTCCTCGCCCTCGCGGCTTTCCTTCACGACGTAGCCCTTGCTGACTTCCATTATTTTTGAAATGGTGGGCGCGTAGGTGCTGGGGCGGCCAATGCCGAGTTCTTCCAATTTTTTGACCAAACCTGCTTCTGTGTAGCGGGCGGGCGGGCGGGTGAATTTTTCGGTGGCCGTCATGTCGTCCAAGTCCAATTTCTGGCCTTTGGCGAGCGGCGGGAGAATGCCCGATGTTTCCTCATCCTCGTCGTCGGTGCCTTCGAGGTAGACTTTCAGGAAGCCGTCGAACTTTAATATCTCGCCTTCGGCGACCAACTTAGAGCCGGGCTGGGTGCTGATTTCAATATCCACAATCGTCTTTTCCAATTCAGCATCGGCCATTTGCGAGGCCATGGTGCGCTTCCAGATGAGTTCGTAGAGGCGTTGCTCGTCGCGGTTGCCGCTCACGTTTTGCCGCTCGAAATATGTGGGGCGGATGGCTTCGTGCGCTTCTTGGGCGGATTCGTTTTTGGTTTTGTACTGGCGGCGGTGGTGGTACGGCTTGCCGTATTGCTTCAGGATTTCGGTTTCGGTGGCTTGCAGGGCGGTTTCCGAAAGACTGGTAGAGTCAGTCCTCATGTAGGTGATGAAACCTTCTTCGTAGAGTTTTTGCGCCACCGACATGGTGCGGTTGACCGAGAAGCCGATTTTGCGGCTGGCCTCCTGCTGCAAGGTGGAGGTGGTAAATGGCGGCGCGGGCTTGCGGCGCGTGGGCTTCACTTCGATGTTCGAGACGGAATAATTGGCGCCCACACATTTTTGCAAAAAACCTTCCGCGCCGGCAGGGTCTTCAAACCGTACGGGGCTTTCGGCTTTGAACGTCACGGTTTTGCCCTGTGCGTTTTTGGCAAAAAACTGCGCCACCACTTTGAAATACGGCGTGACATTAAACGCCTGAATCTCGCGCTCGCGCTCCACCACGAGTTTCACAGTGACCGACTGTACGCGCCCTGCGGAGAGTTGGCCTTTCACTTTTTTCCACAAAATGCCGCTCAGTTCCCAGCCCACGAGCCGGTCGAGCACCCGCCGGGCTTGTTGGGCGTTTACCGTGTTCATGTCCACGGTGCGCGGGCTCAGCACGGCTTTCTGGATGGCGTGCTTGGTGATTTCATGGAACACGATGCGCTTGGTGGTGAGGGGGTCGAGCTTCAGCACTTCGCACAAGTGCCAAGAGATGGCCTCGCCTTCGCGGTCTTCGTCCGTCGCCAGCCACACCTCGCTCACGCGGGAGGCGGCATCTCTCAATTCCTTGACGGTCTTGTGCTTTTCGGGCGGGATGATGTAGTTGGGGCGGTAGCCGTTGTTCACGTCCACGCCGAGGTCGTTGCCTTTTTCGAGGTCGCGGATGTGGCCGTAGGAGGACTTCACGGAGAAGTCTTCGCCCAAGTATTTTTCAATAGTCTTCGCCTTTGCAGGCGACTCGACGATGAGGAGTTTTTTTGACATAGTATGGTGCTTGGCCTTTGGTAGCAGGCTTTTGGTGAAGCGAAATTGGCGGCAAAAGTAATCGGAATTTGAAGTTTGCGCCGTTTCGCAGTTTTTTGAAGTGGCTCCCTGGCTTCAATCTCTGACGCGGCGGTTTTTTTTGAGCAACTTTTTCAATGCTCCCCTGTCCTTCGGCCAAACAATTTCATCAACAAAAATTTAGGCTATGAAAATCAACACCCTTGCCCTTTTACCTGCCGTAGGCTTTTCAGCGACGGTGCTCCTTTTCCCCTTTTGCCTTGCTGCGCAAAACTCCAGCGTCACCCGCTCCCTTTCGTCGTTTGACAAAATAGGCGTTTCGGGCGGCTTCGATGTGGTGCGCCTGAAACACGGCGATGCGGAAAGCGTGACGCTCGACGTGAGCGGCATTGACCCTGAAAACATCGAAACGGAGGTGAAAGACGGTACGCTCAAAATCCGCACCAAGAAAGGTTCGTACGCCAATTACAAAGCCAAAATCACCGTCACTTACCGCAATCTCAAAGCCGTCGCCAACAGTGGCAGCAGCGATATCGAAGCGCTTTCGGTCATCAAAGCGGAAGCGTTTGAACTTGCCACGAGCGGCTCGGGCGATTTCAAAGGCTCGTTTGACGTGAAAGACCTGGACATCGCCATCTCTGGCAGCAGCGACATGACGCTGAGCGGCAACGCTGATTCGCAAGACATTGCCATCAGCGGTTCGGGCGACGTGGATGCCGCTGCGCTCAAGGGTTCGACTGCCGAGGTCGCCATTTCCGGCTCCGGCGATGTGCGCTTGGGCGTGACGGGCAGGGTAAAAACGGCGGTGTCAGGCTCAGGGAAGGTGACTAACAATTAGAGGTGAGAGGGGGAGAGGGGGAGAATAATTTGAATTTCAAACAGGAGCCATCCCGCCCGCACAATCGGGCTTGGGGTGGCTCCTGTCATTGGGGGGGGATTTGGAATGCCGAGGGCGCAAGGCATCTTCTTCATCCGCCGGGTTTCGGGTTTTATCTAAAAACGCCCGCCGCCCGCGCCCCTCGCGGTTTTTTTGCCAGACATCTCGGCACCCCACTCGCCAAATCAACATTAAAGATGAAAACCCGCAGCCTGCTCGACCGTATCTATGCTTTCCTCAACCAGCGATTGGTGTACCACGCGCTGTTTTGGCTGGCGCTGTATGGCACGATGGTAGGCACCAGCCTTCGGCAAGGCATCAGCCCAGGCACGACTTTGTGCAACGAAACCATTCAGGCGCTTTTCTTCGCAGGTTTGGTGTATTTCAACCTGCTATACCTGATTCCCAATTATTTGGCGCGGCACGCATTCATTTATTTCGGGCTGGTGCTGGCGGCTTGCGCCATTGTCACGCCCATCGAAGTGCTGGTGCTGTACCTTGTTTATGCCGACTCGCCGGAGTATCGGGCCAATGTGGTAGACCAGCAGGTGAGGATTTATCTGGGCAATGTTTTCGTCACCATCCTCGCCACCGTGCTGCGCGTCATCATGGACTGGTGGCGGTATCAGAACGAAAAACAAGTGCTGCTGACGCAGACGATGCAGTCTGAACTGCGCTTTCTGAAAAGCCAGATAAACCCGCATTTCCTGTTCAACACGCTGAATAACCTCTACGCCCTCACGCTCAAAAAGAGCGACAAAGCTCCCGATATTGTCTTGAAATTGGCCGAGATAATGCGCTATATGCTCTACGAGTGCAACGAGCGGCGCGTCCACCTTTCCAAAGAAATCCACTACCTCTACAACTATCTCGACCTCGAACGGCTTCGGCAGCCCAAGGAGGCTGACATCCGTTTTGTGGTGGAAGGCCATGTGAGTGAGCAGTTAGTGGCGCCGCTCATGTTCGTCCCGTTTGTGGAAAACAGTTTCAAGCACGGCCTCAACCACACCACGGCGGGCGGGTATGTGCGCATTCGCCTTTCGGTGCAAGGCGAGGACCTTGAATTTTTTATCGAAAACAGCAAGGTGGAGCAAATGCCCCGCCACAGTCACCCCCGCAGCGGCGGCATCGGCCTTGCCAATGTGCGCCAACGCCTCCGGATTCTTTACCCTGAAAGCCATGACCTCGAAATCGTGGAGGAGCCAAACCGCTACGCCGTGACGCTGCGGCTGAAAATGGAAGATTGACTCGTCCTGAAAATAGTGTCGGAGTGACCCGGCGGACACTATCAGCGACTCACGGAGTGGAGTCAGGCGGCAGACTACTGGACATTTTTCACACGACGACACAACGCCACGACGAGTATGATTTGAAAGCATTGAGTTTCGTGTCGTTGTGCCGTCGTGCCGTTGCGTGAAACAAAAATGTCCAGTAGTGGAGTCAGGCGGTGCAGCCCATCATTCCTCCCGCTCAAAAACATCCTCCCCCCCGCAGCGCTCCAACTTCCTGTACCGCACCCCCGCGCTCGCCGGCGGCAGCGAATCGGCGGGCATGATGCAGTAGTCCTGCCCATCGAAGGCAGGCCGGTTGTGGGCGATGCGCAAGTGCAGGCCGGCGTACCGGGTGCGCAGCACACAGTCCCAGTAGAAGCACTCATTGTCCAAAAACACCGTGCGCTGCGGCTCGAACGCGACCTTGCACTGAGCCGCTTGCTCGGCATATTCGTTCACCGGGTAATAGTAAAGGCTGCCCGGCATCCGCTCGTAATTGCGGAAAGCCGACCAGCCTGCCCATGCCAGCAGGGCCGCGCCGAACGCAGACCGCGCCACCCTGGAACGGAAAAGCGGCGCCACCGCGACCACGCCCAGCAGCACCGCCAGATGCCCCTGCGCGATGAGGTTTCGGTAAAAAGGAAACCTCCGCATCAGCACAGCCGCCAGCAGGAAGGCAGCCAGCAGTGCGAGGTACGAGATGCCCAACGTGCGGCGCGGTGCGGTGTTTTTTAGAAAAAAAAGCAGCAAAACGGGCAAAAGCACACAAACGGCTCCCATCAGCGGCCCCGAAGCCGGCCAGCCAAACCACTCTGAGAACAGCCCGTTGAAATAGCCCTGCTCGTTGAGATGCGCGAGAAAATACCACGGGCCGCCTGTTCCGGGCCGTACATAGCGGTTGTCGGCCAGTGCCGCCGCGCCAGAGAACGTGAGTACGGGCAAGTAGCAAATCAGCGTCGCCGACGCGCCCGCGAGCGAGGCCCGCAGATAGAGCCGGTCCCAGCGGTGCGCCCGCAACATGAGCACGAGGGCAGCCAGCCCAAGCCCGCCCCACCAGTACAAGTAGCTCGGCACAGTGAGCATCCCCGCCACGTTGCAGAGCGCGTGGAGCCGCAGCGCGGAGGGCTTTTGCTCGCTCCAATAGGCCAAGAAGGTGGCGATGCTCCCCCAACTGCACAGCAGCAGCAGCTCGTATCCGCGTGCTTGCCCGGAGAACCCCCAGACGGGGAACTGCACCGCTACGGCAGCCAGAGCTGCGGTGCTCAGCCATGCACTCTGGGTGTGTTTTTTCAGAAACTCCCACGACGCTGCCAGCACGGCAGCGTAGCACAGCATCGAGAGCAGCCGCCCGGTCAGCACCAGATCACCGCAGCCAAAGGAGAGTGTGCCGTTGAGCAAGTTGAACAGGATGTGGTTGTTCGGCAGCGGATAGTGCGAGAGGGTCTGGAAAGGCGGCAGGGCGGCGAAGTTGACCGCCGAGAACACCTCGTCGGCGGCACAGCGCACCCGGTGCTGTGCCAGCAAGGACAGCCCGACCGCCGCCAGCGCGACGGTGCCCCAAACAATAAGCCGCTGGCGGTCAGGGTGGAAAGGCCGTTCAGCGCGCGGCCATTTCCCCGAAACAGACCAAGCCCAAGCCACCGCCGCCGCGAGCGCCGCTGCGCACCATGCGTTGCCGTGCGACTTGACTTCGGGGGCGAACACCGCGCTCCGCCACGTTTCGGCTTTGTAGAAAAACGGGCAAAGGCGCGTGTACCAGTCGGCCAGCTCGGCGCGGCTCGAAGCCCAGTACCAAAGGGCGTAGCAGACGGTGGCAAGGGGGAGGGCGGCAATGGCGAGGTGGCGGTATGTCTCCGAGTTGAGCTTGGCCATGGCGCGAAAGGAACGATGAACTATAAACGCTGAACGATGAACAGCGATTTCCCATGTGGAGATTTGGGCGTGTGGTTGACCTTTGCGTGATGGGAAAAAAGAGTTACGAAACACATCGTATGGAGGTAAGCATGGACGGTCAGATAGCCAGGGTGCGCCACTTGTTCGAAAGTGTGAAGGACAAGCGGGCGCAGAACACGGT
>JBJXFT010000311.1:0-2790 GCA_046155725.1 Saprospiraceae bacterium | reverse complement strand
ATTTGGAGAATCTCCGCCCCGATCATGCTCGGCTCGGCAGTGCAGAACATCATCGCGCTGAGCGATGCGGTGCTGCTGTACCACAAGGGCGAGGTGGAATTTGCGGCAATGGGCTTTGTGGGGGTTTTTTACATCACCATCGCAGCCATCGGGTTTTCGTTTTCGCGGGGCGGGCAGATCATGATAGCGCGGCGGATGGGCGAGGGGAGGCTGGGCGCAGTGGGCCACACGTTCCACACGATGCTGCTTTTTGAGTTGGCTTTGGCTGGGCTGATGTGGGCGTTCATGCGTTTTGGGTCGGGGTGGTTTTTCCAGTTTTTTCTCGAAAACTCCCCAGAGGTGTACAAGAAAAGCCTCGAATACATCCACTACCGTTCCTACGGAGTGTTTTTCAGTTACGCGGGCGTGGCTCTCATCGCGCTGTACACGGGCATTGCGAGGCCGGGCATTATCCTGGCCTCCACGCTGCTGCTGGCGGTAGTGAATCTGGGACTGAACTACGCGCTGATTTTCGGCAAGTTCGGCCTGCCCGAAATGGGCATCGGCGGCTCGGGGCTTGCCAGCAGCATTGCCGAAGGCGTGGCGTTTGTGTTTTTTGTGGCGTACATGGTGTTCGACAAAAAGAACCGCCCGCTCCGCATTTTTTCCGCGCCCGAACCCGACTGGCCGATGACGATGCAGCAACTCCGCATCGCGCTGCCGGTGGTGGCGCAGGCGGCGGTGGGGCAAGGCAGTTGGGTGTTTTTCTTTGGCATGGTGGAGAATCTGGGCGAACGCCCGTTGGCCATCTCGAACCTGGCTCGCATGGTTTATCTCCTGCTTTCCATACCGCTCTGGGGCTTCTCGACGGGGGTGAACACGCTGGTGTCCAACCTCATAGGCCAAAACCGCCGCTCCGAAGTGCTGGCGGCGGCATGGCAGACGGGCAAACTCTGCTGGTTGGTCACGATGATCATGGCGGTGCCGATCCTGCTCTTTCCCGGCCAATTGCTTTACCCGCTTTTGGGCAAGGACGACATGAGCCTGATATTGGAGACGCAGCCAATTTTCTATTTCCTGCTGGGCCTGCTCACGTTCGCGACCTTCGGGGCGGTGCTGATGAACGCGCTCTCTGGCACGGGTGCCACTTGGTTTGGCCTGAAACTCCAAGCCCTCTGCGTGGCGGCTTACCTTGGCTACATTTATTGGGTGACGAATTGCACACAGCTCGGCCTACTGTGGGTGTGGGCCGCCGAGGTGCTGTACTGGGTTCTGATGATCACGCTGGCTTACTTCTATTTGCGGTCAGAGAAGTGGCACGCGATGCGGGTTTGAGAATGCGGAGTACGGAATGCGAAATTGTGGAATGCGGAATCCCAAAACATTTGGCGTTTCGCCCCATTTGTAAAAAAATATGAATGGGAAGGATGGAAGTTTTGATAGAAAGCGGTTGTTTCGCCCTGCGAACGAGATGTTCGCGTTTTTTCACCTCACCAATTTTTTTTCAAATGAAGTTTCTTGCCCCCACCCTCTTACTGTTTTGCATCTGTTGCGCTCATGTCAGCACAGCGCAACAGATCACGGTCACCAATTCCACCTGTCCGGAATCAAGCGTCTGCCTCCCTGGCAATCAAGCGCAATTTTTGATCCCAAAAGCCTCGCTCACTTTTGACCCAAACGACGGCGATCCGAAGCGCCGATTCCAAGCGTTCTGGATAACGGGCGATGGCAATTATCTTCAGTTTAAGCCTGAAGATGACCTTGCCTCCATGGCACCGGTCTACAACTACCCCACAACCGGTACTTTTGAAACCACCGCGTATCTCACCGGGAGGTACACCAATAGAAAACCTCCTGCCCGAACAGCAGTAAATGTGCCCATCACCACATTGGGTGCCACAGCGCCACAGCCTGTTTTCAATGCCCGTTTGGGGAAACTTGGCGCAGGAACGAATGCAGTAGTAGATATTTTTTCGAACCATGCCATTCGCAAGAAAAACCTCACTGCCTTTGTGGTGTCTTGGCCAGCAGCCGTGCAGGCAACAGGGGTTTATTTTTTCTTCAATGGTTTTCAAAACCATATGACCCGCGAAGAAAAAAGGCTCAGCGTGGACTTGTTGAAATTCTCGAACGCCGAAGTGCCAAAGTATTTCGCAGGGAAAATGGACGCCACCAAAATACGGGCGACCTCTGTGGTCAGCCTTCGCTTAGGAGGAATCCCGGGGCTTACCTTCAACGATGCCTTCGTAGAATCGTTTCACGACAAATTTGGCCATGTGCTTTATTTCCCGCCAGAAACTGCTACTCCTCTGGATATGCCCAGAAATTTTACAGAGAGCCGCTACTTCCCGGTGCTCTGGACAGACTCTTTGCTCATACCAGACGACACGCTGTTGAACTTTTATGTGCTCATAACGGGCGATGCCCCGGTCAGCAGTGCAAGCCCTACTTACTTTGCTTTGGACTCAATGATTGGCCTCATAAACCCAGATTTGGGCATCTCCACTCCCTTTTCGTTTGCTCCGGGGGCAACAGGAGGGCCGGGCCAGCCCCAGTACATCCAAGCTGTAGCAACGTATCAGATTCCATACTTGGCGACTTTTGACCCAAACCAATTGACTGTCGAGCATGTAAAAAAACTGAGTGCCGACGAGTATGAGGTGACCATGAGGTTAGAAATGTGCAACAAAGGCCGAGGCGATGTTTTCTTCGAATTGATAGACATTGGGTTCTCGCCAAATTTTCAGGGTTTTCAAGCACTTGACTTTACGCCTGAGAACGCATCGCTCAATAACGAAAAATGGTCGTTCA
>JBJXFT010000291.1:0-5801 GCA_046155725.1 Saprospiraceae bacterium | reverse complement strand
ACAGCGTGGTGCTGACCACCGTGAAACAGGAAAAACTCGAAACCGAAGAACTCATCTGGGACGAAAAAACAGCCAAGATCCGCACCGACAAATTCGTGAAAGTGACCCAGCCCGGAGAGGTCATCTACGGCTTTGGCTTGGAGGCCGAGCAAGATTTTTCTTACTGGAAAATCCTCGTGCCGAAAGGCCGCATCAAGGTGGCGCAACTGGATTAGGGGGTGAATGGGTCTTCTGGCATTGTCATATACGCTAACCCTGAAGGCTCAGCAGGGGTAAGCGCATAAAATTGGTCACGGACGAGCAAGGAATCAAGTTCCCCCTTATGATTCTCAAATAAAGCACCGAGCAAGCGCACGCTCACTTCCGCCCAAAATCCGCCGGGATTTCGCCCCAAGCCTCCGTTTCCCACTTCAAAATGGGGTTGGTGATTTTGTTGACGGCCAGCCAGTTTTCGGCGCGCTGGATGAGGTCAAAGATTTTGGCGTTGCGCCCAGTGGCCTCCAGTTTGGTGTTGCACTTGCCTTTTTTCACCCAACCTTGCGCAGTTTTCGAGTCGGAATAAATGGGGAAGTTTGGCTTGCCTTGTTGCTGAAGCATGGCCAGCGCGTGAACGATGGCGAGGAATTCGCCGATGTTGTTGGTGCCTTCCTGGAGCGGCCCGACGTGGAAGAGCCGCGTGCCATCGGCCACCCACACTCCCTGATATTCCATGTCGCCGGGATTGCCGGAGCAGGCCGCGTCTACCGCCACGCTTTCGCGGATGATGGCCGATTTGGAGAGGCTGGCAGCGGTTTTTGGCGCAGCGTCGGCTTTTTTTACAAACTTCCAGTAGTTGCTTTTGAAGGCCGCCTCCGCCTCCGTGCGGCTTTCAAAACTCTTGTATTTCGCCCCGGCCACGCCGTCCACTTGGCGTTTGCACTCGTCCCAAGTAGCATACACCCCGGGTCGGTTGCCTTCCCAGACGACGTAATATTTTTGCTTTGCCATGTCCTGTATTGGTGAGGTGACGATTTGGTGATGCGGTGATTCGTCGCTCACATCAGCCCAAACATCTTGGCGTACTTGAGCATTTCGCCGGGGTTGCTGATTTTGAGTTTGCCGGTCATCATGGCCATCATTGGGTTCAGGTCGCCGGAGAGGAATTTGGAGAACGATTCGGCGCTGGTGGTGACTTTGCAGGTCGGGTCGCCAGAGAAACCTTCCGAAACATCAAATTTTCCGTTGTCGAGTTTCACGGTGAACTGGCCGGCGTCGGACACATCGAAATGGAAAAGTGTGCTGAGGCCCTCCACCGCTTCGGGCGCCACTTTTTCGGGGAGGGAAAAGAGGAATTGCTTTACGTCCATCGTTGCTTGTTGAGAATGTTGAGGGGATGAGATGGTTGAGAATGCTTGCACAAAAGTACGTTTGACTTTTTGATTCTTATAGTCAACGCAAAGTGGGAGAGTGTTCAGAAAACCCTCCAAACTGCTCTCAAGCGTTGATTCCCAATCGAATCAATCGGATTCAATCTTCAAAAATCGAATCATTCGATTATACCTTTGCCCTCCACTTTCACTGCACAATGGCTACACCGCGCACGGTCGCTTTCCACACCCTCGGCTGCAAACTCAACTATTCGGAGACTTCCGCGCTGGCGCGGCTCTTCGAGTCGAGCGGTTATTTGCCTGTCAAATTTGAGGACGAGGCCGACATCTATGTGCTCAACACTTGTTCCGTCACGGAGCAGGCCGACCGCGAATGCCGCAAAATAGTGCGCCAAGCCATGCGCCGCCAACCGGGCGCTTTTGTGGTGGTGACGGGCTGCTACGCCCAACTCAAGCCGCAGGAAATCGCGGACATCCCGGGCGTGGATTTGGTGCTGGGCGCGGGCGAGAAATTCCGCATCCTGGAGTATGTGGACGAAATCTCCAAATCGCCCGGCAAGGGCATGGTGCGGGCGGGCGAGGTGCGCGACGTGAACACGTTCACCGCCTCGTTTTCTTTCGGCGACCGCACCCGCTCGTTCCTCAAAGTGCAAGACGGCTGCGACTACAAATGCTCGTTCTGCACCATCCCGCAGGCGCGGGGCGCGAGCCGCTCCGATACGCTGGAAAATGCGGTGGCAAATGCCCGCCAAATCGGTCAAATGGGCACGCGCGAAATCGTGCTGACGGGGGTGAATCTCGGCGATTTCGGCAATGGAACGGCTGTCATCGAAGGAGAACGCTCCCAAAAGGAGGCCTTGTTCGCCGATTTGGTGCGGGCATTGGATGCGGTGGAAGAAGTCAGCCGCTTCCGCATCAGCAGCATCGAGCCGAATTTGCTGACGGACGAAATCATCGCGTTCGTGTCGGAAAGCCAACGGTTTATGCCGCACTTCCATGTCCCGCTCCAATCGGGCAACGACAAGCAGCTCCGCGATATGCGCCGCCGCTACCGCCGCGACTTGTACGCCGAGCGGGTGGCGACGATCAAAAAACTCATGCCCCAGGCCTGCATCGGCTGCGATGTGATTGTGGGTTTTCCGGGCGAATCGGAGGCTGATTTTTTGGAGACTTACCGGTTTGTTCAAGACCTCGATGTGTCGTACCTGCACGTGTTCACTTATTCCGAACGCGCCAACACGCCCGCCGCCGAAATGCCCGGTAAGGTGCCGGTAGACGAGCGCCGCCGCCGCAACCAAGCCCTGCGCGGCCTTTCAGAAATGAAGCGACGTGCTTTTTATCAGCAGCACCTCGGCACACTGCGCCCGGTGCTTTTTGAGCAACACCGCGACAGCGCGCTTTTGAGCGGTTTTACGGACAATTACATCAAAATAGAAATCGCGGCCGAAGGCGGCATTTTGAACCAAATAAAACCCCTCGCGTTGGGCACCTTGAGCGCGGACGGGGAGGTGGTGGTTTGCTTTTGATTAAGTTGAGCGGGCCGCCATTTCCAGTTTCTTAATGCCCCATTTCCCAATCACCCACTTCCCATTCCCATGACAAACACCATCATTCGCCGCGTCATCGTGCTGGGGGCGTTTGCCTGCCTCAGCCTTCTTTCAGTCCAAACTTATTGGGTGCTGCGCACCTGGAATTTGCAGGAGCAGGAGTTCAACCGCCGGGTGAACCAAGCCATGCTCGACGCGGCCAACGAACTGGCGCAGATGAACTTGTTCGCGCTGCCCACCCAAAAATTGGTGCAGCAGGTGTCCACCAATTATTGGGTGGTGAACGTCAACAACGTGTTCGAGGCCAGCGACTTGGAGCACGTGCTGGGCAAGGCGTTCGAGACACAGAGCCTCAAAGAAACCTACGAGTATGGCATTTTTGACTGCTCCAGCGACCAAATGGTGCGCGGCAAACTCGTGAAGTATGCCCCCAAAAAAGACGACTCGCAACCGATGGCCGAGCCGTTGCCCAAGCACTACGACCAAGATTTCATCTACTATTTTGGGGTGCTTTTCCCCGACAAGAGCGCCAATATCCTGAGCAGCATTTGGCTCGTGGTGGGCTTCACCGCGCTCATGCTGCTTACGGTGGCTTTTTTCATTTACTCCATGTTCGTCATCTTGCGGCAGAAGCAGTTGTCGGAGTTGCAGCGCGATTTTATCAACAACATGACGCACGAGTTCAAGACGCCCATTTCGACCATCAACATCTCGACGGACGTGTTTTTGAAAAATGAAAAGATACGGGAAGACCCGCGCCTCCAGCGTTACGCGGGCATCATCAAGGAGCAGGTTTTGAGGCTCAACACGCAGGTGGAAAAGGTGCTGCAACTCGCCAAAATCGAGCGCGACAACATCGAGCTCAATGTGGAGCAGATTGACCTCGCCGACCTTATCCAAAACATTTCCCCCTCCATAGAACTGAAGGTGACCGACAAAAACGGCATGCTGCACCTCGACCTCGCTGCCGCAAACGCCTTTGTCCGCGCCGACAAACTCCACCTCACCAACATCTTGCACAACCTCGTGGACAACGGCGTGAAGTACTCAAAAGAAGAACCCGAAATCCGCATCGGCCTCCGCAACGAAGGCAACGAACTGGTGCTGAGCGTGCAGGACAACGGCATCGGCATCCCCAAAGAGCACCAGAAGCGCGTGTTCGACAAGTTTTACCGGGTGCCTACGGGCAACGTGCACAATGTGAAGGGCTTTGGCCTCGGCCTTTTCTATGTGAGGACGATGTGCAAAGCGCACAAATGGCACCTCGGCCTCAAGAGCGAAGTGGGCAAGGGGACTACCATTGAGATTCGGATGCCGCGAAAGGGGTGAGCGGGGAGGGGCGTTAGGATGGGAAATAAAATGGAATAAGAGTGCTCCTTTTCAAATTTGCCTATGCTGCATGGCGTAACACTTTTCTTCATCCAGTCCCGGGGCCTCGGGATCAATGGCGTATTCCAAACAGTCGAATTTTGGCCGCCAAATGACACATCAGCCATTCAGGAACATGAGCCTAAAATCATTTGAAAATCGTCCATCACATAGTCCTCGCCGAAAGGCGTGTCCACACAGGACTCGATGCGGAAACCGACTTTGAAATAGAAGTTGACGCTCTTGAAATTGCGCCGGTTGACGCGCAAGCGCATCTCTTGCAAACCGGGGTAGCGTGCGAGCAAGAGTTCAAAAATGATGGTTCCCAGACCCCGCTCCCGTGTGTCCAAGTAGAATTTGTGGAGAAAATAACTGCCCTCGCCTTTGTGGCTCACCGCCAGAAAGCCAAGTGCTTGGCCGTTCTTTTCGGGCAACCAAAACTCTTGCCCTTCTTCCTCCATTTGCCGCTGAAGCGCCGCCTCGCTGTAAATCAATTCGAGCATAAAAGCGATTTGAGCCTCGGTGATGATGCTCGGGTAATGTTCCCACCAGATGCGGTCGGCCAATTGGCGGATGAGCGGGAGGTCGGCGGCGGTGGCGCGGCGGAGGGAGAAGTTGTTCACGCGATTGATAATTGCTGATTGATAATTGCTGATTGATAATTGCTGATTGATAATTGCTGATTGATAATTGTTGATTGATAATTGCTGATTGATAATTGTTGATTCGGGGCCACAATCAGCAATTATCAATCAGCAATTTCTTCAATTTCCTTCCTTCGCGTTCAGCAGTTGCAGCACCTGCTTGGTGATGTCGAGGCTGTCGTTGGCGAGCAAGATTTGGCCGCCGCGCGAGTAGGAAAGGATGTAATCGTAGCCGATTTCGGAGGTAAGCGTTTTGAGTTTGGCTTCCACGTTGGCATAGAGGTCGTTGAAGGCTTTTTTCTGGTCTTCGCTGAGCGATTTGCTGAGGCGCATTTTTTCCTCTTCGAGCTTGGAGCCGCGCTGCATGAGCACGCCCTGCTTTTCTTCCGCCTCGGCTTGGGTCATGTTGCCTTCTTGGAATTTCTGCTGCAAAGCCGCCGCGTCTTTCATCAGGGCTTCTTCTTTGCCGGCGAGGCTTTTCTCGGCATTGGCGAGGCGTTGTTCGATGGCCGTTTTTTGCTGTTTCAGCCATTCGTATTGCGCGTCGAGCGTGTCGCCGTTCACATACGCGATGCGCACCCCGCCCGATTGGGAGGCCGGCGGCACAATGGCTTGGCCGGCGGCGGCCTTTGCATTTTTGGAGTTCAAATAATACAGGTGGCCCACCAGGGCGAACAAGATGACATTGAGAATGAGTGGCAAATGTTTCATGTAAAAATTCAAGTTACAAGTTTTAAGAGTTACAAGTTTTTCAGGGGGTACACATTTAGGTGAGAAAAAAATCGAGTTAGTTCTTTGACAGTTGGAAAAGAAAAAGGAAGGGGAAATTTGTGTTTTCTACGCAACAATCCCCCCCTCCGATGCGCAAAAGCGTT
>JBJXFT010000289.1:0-6229 GCA_046155725.1 Saprospiraceae bacterium | reverse complement strand
TCACACCTGCGCCGCCATCTCGTCGTCAAACTCCCCCTCCCAGCGCGCCACCACCGCCGAGGCCAAGCAGTTACCGACCAAGTTAATGCACGTGCGCCCCATGTCCATCAGCGCGTCCACGCCGAGGATGATGGCGATGGGCCACTCGGGGATGCCGAATTGCAGCACTGTGGCCGTGAGTATGACGAGCGAAGCCCTCGGCACAGCAGCCACCCCTTTCGAGGTGAGCAGCAGCGTAGCCATCAGGATCAACTGTTTGTCCCAAGTGAACTGGTCGGTGAGGCCCGCCGCTTGGATGCAGAACATGGAGGCCAGCGCGAGGTAGAGCGTGGAGCCGTCGAGGTTGAAACTGTAGCCCGTGGGCAGCACGAAGGAGACGATTTTGCGCGGGACGCCGAATTTCTCCATCGCCGTCATGGCCTGTGGCAGCGCGGCTTCCGAACTGGCTGTGGCAAATGCCAGCGAAGCGGGTTCGTAAATAGCGCGCAGGAAATTGCGGATCGGGATTTTGAAGAAAAGCAGCACCGGCACAAACACTACCAGCACAAAAACAAACAGCGCGAGATACAGCGTGCCGAGCAGTTTGGCAAGGTTCAGCATCACCCCCAGCCCTTTGTCGCCGATGGTAGAAGCCAGTGCGCCGCCTACCGCGAACGGCGCGAAGTACATGATGATGCCCACAAACTTGAACATCACTTCGGAAAGCGACTCGCACCAGTTGATCATCGTTTTTCGGTGATGCTCATTCACTTGCCGCAGCGCCAGCGCAAACAAAAGGCTGAAAATGACGACCTGCAAAACCGCGCCTTCGTAGATCATTTTGGCGGCGTTTTCCGGGAACGTGTGCAGCACCGTGTACTTCCAATCGAGTTTGAAATCAGGCGGTTTCACCGTCACCGTTTTATCGCCGTAGAGCAGTTGCGCCTCGTTTTTCTTCGTGTCCACCTTCGCCTGTAGTTCGGAAGCCGACACCATCACTTTGTCGTTCGCATCGCTGCGCTGAATGCCCGCGCCCGCTTGCGTAAAGTTGATGGCCAGCAGCCCGATCACCAGCGCGATGGAAGTAGCGAGCAAAAAGTAGGTGAATGCTTTGACGGCGATTCGGCCCATTTGCTTGCCACTGCTTTGCCCAGCAATGCCGATGACCAAGGTGGAAAAAAGCAAGGGGCCTACCACGGTTTTTATCAGTCGGATAAAAATCGTGCTCAGCACGTCGAAGTCTTTGGCGGCCTTTCCCATGTCGAGGCCGACTTCAAAACCGATGACCATGCTGATCAAAATCCATGTGGTGAGCGAATTGCGCGCCCAGCCATAAGCACAAAGTGCGATGATGTTGAGCCAGCGAACTACCAAGAGAACTTCCGGGTCAATGCCGGGGATGAGGTGCAAGCCTGCCGTAACGGCGCATGCGCCCAGCAACAGCAAAAGAGTTTTAGACAAGTTCATACAAGACGGAAGAGGAATTAGGGCGGCAAGGTACAAATGCAACGCGGAAACGCGGACTACGCGGATCAGGCGGATTGCGCGGATCAGAGAGGGGAACGTCGAAAGATGCCCTCCTTGAAAAATCCACGCAAATCCGCCCCATCCGCATTTCACAAATCCGCGCAATCCGCCTTATCCGCGGAATCCGCGTTTCCTACCTTTGCCCCCATGCCGACTGCACAGCGCAAAAAAACCTTCTTCGTTTCTGATTTCCACCTCGGCGCGGATGCCCGCCTGACGAGCGCCGAGCGCGAGCGGCAAGTGTGCCGATGGCTGGATGCCGTGGCGCCCGAAGCCGAGGCGATTTACCTCGTGGGCGATTTGTTCGAGTTTTGGTTCGAGTACAAAACTGTCGTCCCCAAGGGCTACAGCCGCTTTTTGGGGAAATTGGCCGAAGTCCGCGATGCGGGGATTCCCGTTTTCGCTTTCACGGGCAACCACGATTTGTGGATGTTCGGCTACTTCGAGCAAGAGTTCGGCATCCCGGTTTTTCGGAAGCCCATCGAGCGCGAAATCCATGGAAAACGTTTTTTCATCGGCCACGGCGACGGCCTCGGCCCGGGCGACTTGGGCTACAAGCGGATGAAAAAGGTGTTCGCCAGCCCCGCCAGCCAATGGGTTTTTGGGTGGCTCCACCCCGACCTCGGCACCCGCCTCGCCAATTTTTTCTCCAAAAAAAGCCGCGCCGCCACCCCGCCCGAAGAACGCGCTTGGCTCGGCGAAGACCGCGAGTGGCTGCTCCAATATTGCAATCGGAAAATTGACCTGGGCATCGAGCCAGACTACTTCATCTTCGGCCACCGCCATTTGCCCATTGACTGGCTCTTGAAAAACGGGCGCAGCCGCTACCTCAATCTTGGCGAATGGCTGTTCCACTGTTCCTACGCCGTGTTCGACGGGGAAAACCTGGAAATCCGTTTTTTTGAAAATGAAAAAGGGGAGGTTTGCAGGGGCGGCAATCGGATCAATCAGATATAGAGCCTATCCGAAAACCGGCGCTATGCTACGATTACTAAACCTCCAAGGTTTAGTAATCGTGGCTCCGTCAGCTGGTGAGAGGTTTTCGGATAGGCTCTTAATCTTCAAAAATCGAATCACCCGACTAATCACAGCGCATCCAGCACCGCTTGCGCTTCCTTCTTGAACGTCACCCCATTTTGCGAGCCGATGTACGCTTCGAGGTTTTGTCGGGCGCAATCCCTGTCGCCCGCGCCGGCGCAAGCAAGGCCGAGATAGTAGAGGGCGGGGACTTGGTAATCATTTTGGCTTTGAGCCACGAGGGTTAGAGCGGCCACAGCATCGGTGTATTGCGCTGTTTTCACCAGCGAAACGCCCCAGTAAAAACGATAGTCCATGCGCTGGGCATTGGCAACCGCGATGGGCTGCAAGGCTTTGGCGGCTTCGGCATAATTCCCTTCATCGTAAAGGCTGAACGCACTGATAACGATTTGTGGCACCGCCTCCGCATCTCCTCCTCCCAAGGCCTTAAACTTCATCGTGTTGGGGTACTCCGTAGTGTTGTTGGCCACGGTGGTCTGCAAGGTTGGCGGCTGCATGAAAATGATAGCAGCTATCAAAAGCGCAATGGCAGCAGCAGCAGCGTAGGCATAGCGGGGCCACATCGTGACTTTTATGGCTGTGGCAGGAAAAGGCTTTTGGGCAGCCTCCCTCCACGCGGTGTCTTGGATACTGTGGGCGAACGAGAGCGGGTTCACGGCGGCGGCGACGCGCCTTTGGAAGCCGAGTTCGGCGGCCACGCCTGGGTCGGCGGCGGCCAAAGTTTTTAGTTCAGCAGCGTCAGCAGCCGAGAGGCTGTTGGCGAAATAGGATTCGAGCAGGAGGTTGGTGCGATTTTCCATTTTTGTGACAATAGTTGATGCGTGGGATGAATTCCAAGTTTGCTCATTGGTTGATTTGTTGTATGGTGACTTGTTTTCTACGGATCGTTTGATTTTAAAAACCACAGCCTCTTCCTCTCTCTGCGCTCACCTTTCTCACTTTCTCACTTTCTAAGTTTGTCAAGGCAACGTTTGCGGATTTGGCGCACCACTTCGGGGCTGGCGTAGCCGAGCACATCGGCTATTTCCTGGCTGTTCATCCCCTCGCGGTAAGTCAAGATGAGGAGCGTTCGGCAGGGTTCGCCGAGCGCGGCCACTTTGGCCCAGAGCTGCGCGTCTTCTTCTTGTGCAATGATTCGCGCTTCTGTACCCAGCTCAGTTTCTTTGGTAATCGGGAAGGCCTCGTCGCCGGGCAAGCCAATCCTGCCCTGCTTGCGGCCAAAGGCTTGAATCAGGTTTTTGCTGATGCCAAAAATGTAGGTACACAGCGTGCCGACCAGTTCGGAGAGCCTTCCTGATTCGATGTTGAGCACCATGATGACGACTGCATTTTGAAAAATATCAGCCAGGTCGTGGGTGCCCATTCGGGAGTTTTCCTTTCCCCATCCGATGAACTTCGGGCGGCACTTGGTGTAAATGCCCGTGGTGACACCGTTTGGGTTTTTGCGGAAATCGTCAAGTTCGTTTTGTTTGCCGTTCATATTTCTGATTGGCGGCAAAAGTAGAGCGGCGGATTTGGTGCTTTATGGCGCAGGGGAAAAAAATGTGAACAATGGGGCGATTATTTTTTGCCCCCTGTACCGGCTGCTTCAGCTGCCGGACGCTTAAGCCGCTATACTGACAGCTGAAGCAGCCGGACATTCGGCGACTAAAGTCGCCGCTACAGAATACCTTTCCCCCATGAACCCACTCTTGAAAAGGCTCGCCAAAGACTGCTGGGCCGTTTTCGCGTTCTTTTTGCTGCTTTATGTCCTGCTCTTCGCACATCGGGTGCTGATGGACATCCCCTCCCAGATGTACACCCTGCGCCAAGTCTGCAATGGCGAAGTGGCCATGCCGCCCACCGCCCTGTTTTATGTGCTGGGTTGGCTCGGCGCGCTTGGTCAGTGCCAGTCGAAAATCTTTCTCGGCATGGGAGCGGCCATCGCTTGTGCGGGATTGCTGACGGCCAAATGGTGGATGACGCGGAAAATTTTTCGGGACTACTTTAGCCAAACCGAGAACTTCCCGATTCCTTCGGGATCAAACTTTCGGGAAGTTGCAGAAAATAGCATCGCCTTCGCCCTCGCCTTCGTGTGCAGCTTGCCCACCTGGGATTGGGCCACGAAAGGCTGGTACATCATCGGGCAGCCTTCGCCGAACTACTGGATGAACGGCACGCTGCTGGCCTCGTGGCCGTTTGCGCTTGTGCTGTTCTGGCAGTCGTACCGACAACTCTTGCGCCCCGAGGCCAGCTGGTGGCGATGGATGCTGCTGTGGCTCGTGCTGCTGCTGGTATCGAAACCGAGTTACGCTTTTGTGTTCGCGGTGGTGTACCCGATTTTTTTGGTGGGGAGGCACGGCCTTGGGCGGGCGGTGCGCTGGCAGCTGATGCCGTTCGCGGTTTTGGCCCTGCTGTTGGCCGCAGAGTTTTACCTGATTTTTTGGCAGAAAGACAGCGTGTACGTCAAGCAGTTCAACAACGGGAACCAGAGCGGCGTGGAGATTTGCCTGTTCTGTGTGTGGCGGGTTTTTTCTTCCAATATCCTGCTTTCCGTGTTGGCGGCGGTCTTGTTCCCAATCGGGGTGGCGGTGGCGTATTGGCAGGGTTTGCGGCAGAAGTTGCTGTTCTGGTATGCGTGGGCGGGGTTTTTCGCGGCACTCGCTATTAGTGCCAGCTTTGCCCAAACGGGCGAAGAGTTCAGTTGCTGGAATTTCCGTTGGCAGACGTACATCGCGTCTTACCTGCTCTTCGTGGTGTCGGCCTTGTTTGTGTGGGAAAGAATCTGCGCGGAGGGTTTTCGCCCGAATGCGCGCTCAAAAACGGTCATCGCGCTTTTTGCGCTGCACTTGGTTTCGGGCATAATTTATTTGGCAAAAATGTGGTGGACGCGGAGCCATTATTGAATGAGGGAGGGCGGGGTTCAGCCCGCTATGTCTGCTATCTGACGCGGGCTGAACCCCGCGCTCCCTCGCCCACTTCAAAAGTGCCTACCAAGCCTTGGGCTTGAAGTCTGCGGCGTTAGAAATAGAGGCACTGCTCCCGGTGGCTTTTACTACAAAAAAGCCTTCGCTTTCGGCCATCTGTGCGGCGTGGGAATGTTCTTGAAGGTAGGCCATCGCACCATAGAGTCGGTAGTTGGTGTATTCTGGCATAAAGGTTTTCGCCTTTGCCAGCGAGTCTTTGAATTTCTTCACGTCGTCGGGGCGGAGCGTGGTCTTTACTTCGGTGACTACCACTTCGGTGGAATTGACGGCCACGATGTCGAACTCATAATACTCGCCGTTCCGCGAGCCTTTCACGCGGGTGGTTGTGTGATCCACCAAAATGCCGCGCTTTCGCAACAGCGCGATCAGGTCGCCTTCGACCAAACTCTCCATCAAACGGCCCCACTGGTTGGTGAACAAGTCAAAGGCCGCTTTGATTTTTTTGTCGGTCTCTTTAAACTTTAAGTCGGTTTCCTTGAATCTGGAATCGGTTTCCTTGAATAGGCGAGCGTTTTCCTCTTGGCTGACCAAAAGAGAAGCCAAGCGTTCTTTCAATTCTGATGTCGTGATTTCTGTTGTCATCGGCGGATATTTTTTTTGCAAAGGTCGGGCTTTGCTACAGAGTTTCTCGAAAAACGATATTCCTAAAAGCCAGGAAACCGAGCGCAAGCAAAGCCAAGCCAGAAGGCCACAAAGCGGCCAAATATGAAAGCCGGAGA
>JBJXFT010000286.1:0-12683 GCA_046155725.1 Saprospiraceae bacterium | reverse complement strand
TTCCCCCATTTCCGCCTCTATGATCTGCCCGGCTCTCCCTGCGACACGCTGGGCATCAACGGCCCGCAGCCACCAGAGGATACCCTGCCCCCGCCGCCCGTGTGCGCCGGGTCGCTGGGGCTGTGGCCCAATCCAGTCAGCAGCATGGCGCAGCTGCAAGTGCCCGCCTGCGCGGGCGGCTCGGTGCGCATCTTCGACGTGGCGGGCCGGTGGCTGCAAGACCTGCCCGTGCCGGAAGGCGGCGGCACGGTGCCGCTGGATGTGTCGGACTATCCTTCGGGGGTATACTTTTTGCACTGGCGCGGGGCCGGCGGGAGGGGAGAGGTGCGGCGGCTGGCGGTGCTGCGGTAATGAGTGCCTGCCGCACTTTGGTTATTTGTACCATGAGGATACGTGACTCATCATGCAAAAACAAAAACGGGGAATCGGCACAGTGCCGATTCCCCGTTTGCATGATGTCTCAAATTCACCCTGCCTACCGGCAGGCAGGCAATCACCCCTTCGCTTGCGTCGCATCCACCACGGCCTTAAAAGTGCTGGGGTGGTTGAGCGCCAGGTCGGCCAATGCTTTGCGGTTGAGGCCGATGCCCTTCTGACTGAGCAGGTGGATGAAGCGGCTGTAGTTGATGCCCATAGGCCGCACAGCGGCATTGATACGGGCAATCCAGAGGCGGCGAAACGTGCGCTTTTTGAACTTGCGGTCGCGGTAGGCGTACTGCCATCCCTTTTCGAGCGCGTTCTTTGCTACGGTGTACACTTTGGATCGGGCGCCGAAAAAGCCGCGTGCGGCTAACATGATTTTTTTCCGGCGGGCGCGGCTGGCCGGGCTGTTTGTTGCTCTTGGCATGAAAAAGATTTCTTAGTGCGACACCGGGATTGATTGTTGATTGCTGATTCTTGATTGCTAATTGCTGAATCAACAATCAGCAATATTCAATCAACAATGATCAATTATCAATTCTTTCAGCCAGTGTCCTCGTTAAAAAATGTGGTTTGAAAAAAATCCCCGCTTTTGCGGGAACGGTGTGTACCGAAGTGGTTGAGCGTTCAACGGACTGCGGTTTTTAGATGACGAGCAAACGCTCGATGCGGGCGTGCTCGCTGCGGTCAACGATCACGCTGTCGCGCAAGTGGCGCTTGGCTTTGGTCGTTTTTTTGCGCATCAAGTGGCGCATACGGGCGCGGTTGCGCCTTACTTTCCCAGTGCCAGTCACCTTAAAACGCTTCTTGGCGCTGGAGTGGGTCTTCATTTTAGGCATGACAAAAATTATGTTTGAAAAACGGAGCGCAAAGGTAGAATTCCCCGCCAAAGCACAAAAGGAAAGTTTCAAAATTGTTTGGGCAATGGGCGAAGGGACGCTTTTTGAAAAAGTGTCCCTTCTGAGGAGCTCTTTAGCGGGCAAACACAAAGCGGAGCGGTTTCACGCGCCCATGCCTGCTGTACAGGACATAAACCCCAGGAGCCAACATTTTGGAAACTGGCAGCACGACCATTTGAGCAGGAGAAGAAACCTTGCCGCTGTACACGGGAACGCCCAGCATATCCACGATGCAGATTTCGTCCTCTAATGGAACGCCCTGCTGCCATTGCAACACCAAGTCACCATCTGCATTTTGAAAGGCTTTGGCATCTGCGGCCGTTGCGTGTTCTGTGAGGGAAGATGGCCCAAGCACCGTGAACGTGTCCGCGATTTTCAGTTCGTCATTCACCAGATATTGCACCGTCCACTGCCCAGATTTGTTGGCAGGAGGAGCATTGATGTAAGCCCAAAAATAGTAGTACCACCATTCATAAAGATGCTCGTACTCAAATTGAAACCACAAATTGCCTTCGGGGTCGAACCATCGCACCGTGCTGACATCGCCCGGGAAAACCCCATAGCCTTGCATCCAGAAAGTGACCACGGCATCGGCGGAAGAGAAAGCCGATTGGCCGGGCAAGCGCTCTTTCAGCGTGTCCAGCGTCGGCACGAAATGGGTGAAGTCGTGGTCAATGACACCAAACTCGCCGACGTATGGCAAGGTATCCAACCACAAAGACTCGGCGTTGCCACAAGGGCCAGCAAACGGATCGTGGACAAACAAACTGTCGTACCAAACCTCGAAATGCAAGTGCGGGTCGCTGGTGTAACCGCTGCTGCCCACCTGCCCGATTTTCTGGCCAGCAGCCACTGTATCGCCCACCTGGACCGTGCCCGAGCCTTTTTTCAGATGCCCGTAGTAGGAGTAAAAATCGTTGAAATGCCGGACGGCCACATAATTGCCCAGCCCGCCCGCCACGGCCGTTTTGTTTCGGTCGAACAGCGTGTCCAAAACGTACGTCACCACCCCAGCACCGGCGGCATACACATCCACGCCAGCGTCCATTTGGGCAAAATTGCGGAGCACAAAATCAGTGCCTTGGTGCCCATCGTAAGTCTTGTTGCCACAATGGTGGTCTTGAATCCCGCCAAAACTCCAGTCCACATAGTTCACCACATAAAAATCCTGTAGGTGAGTGCCCTGTATCGGAATGATAAATTCAGGGAAATCAACTTGCGCTGCCAGACGGAGCGGAAGCAGCAGGGCAATTGTGAAGGTTAGATTTTTCATGTTTGAAAAACAATTGAAGATTTAGAACAAGCCAGACACGACGAACCCCGCAAGGTCTTGGCCTTGCGGGGTTCGTTGAAAATGATGCGTCGTTCATCCTGGCCGTCACTCTGCGCTGGTGGTCTCCTTTTTCTTTTGCGGTGCTTTTTTGGGCGAAAGGATGACGTGCATCCGCTTGCCTTCGAGGCGCGGGAGTTGGTCGGCGGAGCCGTGTTCTTCCAATTCTTTCATAAAGCGCAGGAGCAGCAGTTCGCCGCGCTCCTTGAAAACGATGGCGCGACCCCGGAACTGGACGTAGGCTTTCACCTTGTTTCCTTCAGAAAGGAAGTTTTTGGCGTGGCGGAGTTTGAAATCGAAATCGTGCTCGCCCGTCTCCGGGCCAAATCGGATTTCCTTCAATTCCACTTTTACCGCGTTGGCTTTCAATTCCTTTTCGCGCTTCTTTTTCTGATAGAGGAATTTGTTGTAGTCCACAATGCGCACAATCGGCGGCACCGCGTTGGGGTTAATCTCCACTAAATCGAGGCCCATCTCCTCCGCCCATTTTTGCAACTTGGAGGTAGCGAATATGCCAGTCTCGACGGTTTGTCCCACCGCCTTGCTTATTTCCTCAAGGTTGTCGCCGATAAGGCGGACCTCATTGATGCGGATGAAATTGTTGATGTTGTGCTCTGGCGGGCGGGGGCCCCGATTGTAAGGGCGGCCGCCACCTGGGCGAGAACCGGGAGGCCGAGCGCCGCCGGGGGGTTTAGGTCGGTAAGGTTTGAATGCCAATTAAAAGATATGGTTTGGTGAAAAAAAAGGGCGCACGCTAAACCGATGGCGGCACGCCCGTTGGCAAAAGTGTTGCAAAAGTAAAAATTGTTGCGTGGTAATCAACAATCAGCAATTAAGAATCAAAAATCCTCTACCCCATCTTCTCCGTGTACCCCGGCAAATGTAGGTAACCTTCCTCGCGGATGGCGGCCTCGAGCCTGAAACGGGCGGCCACTTCCGCCACATCTTTGGCTTCCATACTGCCCTTGTCGTTGAGCACACGCGAGAGGTCGAGCAGGAAATCGCGGTGCTTGGCGAGCAGGGCACGGGTTTCCTTCACGATGCTTGCAATCATGGATTCCACGTCTTTGTCGGTAGCATGTTTGTCCATCGAGAAACCGTATTCCAGCGTGTAGTTGGCTTGGTAGCGCTCGTCGAAGCCGTGGCGGCGGAGGTAATCCATGGCCAACATCGTCACGTTTTCACGGTCGTTGGAGCGGCCCACCGTGGCGTTTTGCTCGCCGAAGATGAGTTCTTCGGCCAAGCCGCCCGCGAGGAACACCTTTATTTTTTTGAGCAAATTTTCCTTCGTCTCATAAATCTCGTGCGGGAACGTGAAGCCCGAAGCGTAACTGCTCGCCACCTTCGATTTGAGTTGCAAAGGGGCGATGCCAAACAGCACGACGTAGGCTACGGCATGGCCCGCCTCGTGTACGCTCACGTTCGCCACCACATCGGCGATGTTGCCTTGCCGGATTTTGTCAATGCGCCCCACGAACGGGATCTCGACCTTGCGCTCGCCGATTTGTGCGGATATCTTTTTCTCCTCGTTGTCGTAGTCAATCGAAAACGAGTCAGAACCATCATTCAAACATTCAAAAAGGAACTTGCTCAGGTTGGTCTCCAGAATATCCGTCACGCTGCTGAACACGGGCCGAACACCCTGCACCGGGAACACGCCGTTGCGGTAGATGAGGCCGAAAACGTTGTCGGAAATGTGGATGTTCACCCCAAAGCGTTCCTCCGTGCGGCCCACTATCTTGCCCACTTCCTTGCGGATAAGCCCCTCGAAATCGGCCTTGCGGAGGCTGGGGTAAATGAGGTGGATGTTGCCAAAACGCGCCACCTGCTCTGGGCGGAAGCGGCGCGTGAGGGCGTTCTTGATGTCCACCGCCGTTATTTTTTTGGTGAAAGCGTGGTAAATGTCCGCGTCCACCTCGCTGTCGGAAGTGTGGGTAGCCATCTGGAACGCCTCGTCGAGGTTGCCGCTGATGAGGATGAGCGTTTGCGAATAATCCACCGGCTCGAACACGCGGCGGCGGCCCTTGGCTTCGATGATAATGTCGAGCATCTGCTTTTTGCTCATGTCGGCGATGTCGAGCACGTCCTCCTCCAGTTCGAGCATTTTTTTCAAATTCCGCGCTTCCCAAATCCCCACCGTGTCTTGCAGGGTATCTTCGGGCGGCACAGGTTCTCCGGGCGGGCGGCGGTTGCGTTGCCGTTGGTTGAACATGAAATCGGAGATGTAGTAATCGAAATCCTCTTTTTCGCGCTTGGCGAGACGGCCATCGGAGAGCAGCTCCCAGAAGTCGTTGAACTTGGTGACCTGCACGGGCGAGCCATCTGGCTCGATGGTGTAGAACCGCTGAATCTCATCAAAAAGCACTATGGCGGGCTTACTGTCCACCAGCCCGTTTGATTTCAGGATGGCGTTCACGCTGCTGAAGTAAGTGGTCTGGTCGGTGTTGCCCAGTTCCACTTCAGCGAAGCGTTCTTGAAAATCAAGGTACTGCACCATTCGGCGCACGAGGTCGGTCTTGCCCACGCCCGTCATCCCCCAGAGGCACACGACAATGGGGCGGGTGAGCACTTCGGGCATCAGGTACCAGACTTGGATGTAGTCGAGCAGGCTGTCAATGATTTCGTCAATGCCCACAAAATCCTCTTTGAGGCGCAGGCGGAGAAGTTCCAGCGCGGCGCGGCGCTGCCCGAGGAGTTCTTTGTCAATGGCGTATTTTGGCTTTTCCATAGCGGCGCAAAGAAACGAAACCTTTGAGGGAAAGTTCCGAGAGTGGGGTGTCATACCAGGGCAGACGCATTAAAATCTAAGGGTTTTGCGCCTGTAATCATCAGATAGCGCGCACTTGTTCATATCCATTGACCAGTGAAGTTGGTTTTCGATTCCCCAATGGCCGCGCACCATTTTGTTGTAAAACTCCGACGATTCGACCCGGCTTGCCAAATAATACCTGTATTCAACCAATCTGTTCGCCAAGCCAAAATAATTAAAGGGCGCAGGTAAAATAACCTGCAGATTTTGCTCTCGCTTCTTATGATGCGAACCCGTTTTAGGGTTGTGTTTTTTCGCTATCTCAAACAAAAGCCCTGTGCTGCACAAGCAGCACAGGGCTTTTTCAAGCAAAATATTTTCAGGAGCAAATCAAAAATCTACCCCCAGTGCCTTCAAAGTTTCCAAGTCAAGATTACCCACAGGGAGGTTCTTGTCTTTCTGGAATTTGGTGAGGGCCGCCTTTGTGCGGGCGCCCATGATGTTGTCCGAGGGACCTGGGTCGTAGCCAGCCTTCGTGAGCGCAGTTTGTATCTGGCGGATGGTGTAGCCCGTCACTTTTTCGCCGCAGAGCACTTCGCGCCACTCGGTGAAGCCGCCGGGTTTCACGAGTTTGCGCTTCGTGATGGTAGCCGTTTCAGCCGGGATGTCTTCCGTGCGGGTGGTAGCGGGCGTTTTCACCACGCGGGTGGTGAGCGTTTGGGTCACGGCAGGGATGTCTTCTTCGCGGGTGGCTGCGGGCGATTTCACTACCTGCTTTGTCACGGCAGCGTATTCGGCAGGCACGTCTTCTTCGCGGGTGGTGGCGGGGGTCTTGATCACCTGTTTTTTCACCGTGGCGTATTCGGCCGGTATGATTACTTCGGTAGTGGTGGCGGGGGTTTTCACCTTGCGCACCGTCATGGTCTTGAATTCTGCGGGGATGATTTCTTCGCGGGTGGTAGCGGGCGTTTTCACCTTGCGCACCGTGCGCGTGCCCATCTTGGCTGCAATCTCGGTGGTCTTGGTGCAGCCAGCGTCGGCGATGCCAGAGCCATCACAACCTTTGTTGACGCGCTTGGTGATGGTCTGATATTCGGCGGGAGTTTCCACCAAACACCACACGAGGCAGTCGTCGGGGTTGGCGCTCAGGCAATTTGCGTCGGCGCGCTTTTTCACCCATTTGGTGGAAGCAGGCTTGGTCTCGATGCGCTCGGTCACGTTTTCGTAGCGGGGCTGCGCCACGTCAATTTTGGTGTAGGCGGGTTCCATCACATACGATTCGGTCACGTTTTCGTACACGGCCGGCACTTCTATCAGCCGCTTGCTTTCTGCTTTGATCTGTACGTTCTCGGTGGCGGTTTCGTACACGGCTGGCACTGCGGTGACGCGCTTGGATTCTGGCTTGATCTGCACACGCTCGTCAATGGTTTCGTACACGGCAGGCACAGTCACGATGCGCTTGCTGGCGGCTTTCACCAGCATTTGCTCGGTCTCGGTGCCGTATTGCGCGGGCGAAGCGACGATTCGCTTGCTCCCGGCTTTCACGGTGACGGTTTCGGTCTTGTTTTCATATACGGCTGGCACGGCGATGGTGCGCTTGCCGGCAGGCTTGAGGGTCACTTGCTCGGTTACGGTTTCGTATTGGTCGGCGATGAGGCATTTGGCATAGCACTTACCGGGTTGGGCGTTCGGCGGTGCATCTTGGGCATAGGCCGTCATTGCAAAACCAATGAGGAGGAAAGAGAGGAGGAAATTTATTTTTCCCATGATGAGGATGTGTTGGTTAACAGTTGAAAAGTTTGATTGAATGTTTTGTCTGGTTTTGGGCAAAAGTAAAATTATAGCCCCTGAAATAGGGCGTTTTTGCTGTGAAATTTTGGTCAAATGAAGGGAAGCCTACCGCGCTTGTTTGGGATAGCAGATAAAGTGCTTCGTAACCAGTTGAGTGTAAAGCGGTACGTCCGAACATTGGTCAATGGGCAGCACCGAGCCATTTTTGAAAAGAATCTTGATCTGCTCTTTGGAATCGTCGTAAGCGCGGTTGCTTTCTGAGCCGACGTACACGAGATGCTCCAAAATGGCTGATTCGCCCAAAGTTGCGGCCACTTTTTGCCGAATAGATTGGGTGTACTCTGGCGCGATTGGCTCGCTGCTCCATTCCAAGCGAAAAAGCCTTCGGTCGAGCAGGCCCTTTGACAAAAAAGCCAGCGTGAAGTCACGCGCTTCGGTCCAATACTTGATGGCCGCCGTCACATCGTTGTCGTCCAGGCGGGCGAAATGTAAAAGCAGTTCTGCCGGCTCCGCATGGTCGCTGGGTTTCCAAGAGAGAAACCAGCCCAGGTGGCGCGGCACTTCGAGGGCTTCCCCGGCGAGCGCGAGTTCGCGGGCGCGGCGGAGGGTGTGGATGAGCATTTTTTCGGCGGCCACGCCCGTCTTGTGCAGGTACACCTGCCAGTACATCAGCCGCCGGGCGATGAGGAATTTCTCGATGCTGTAAATCCCTTTTTCCTCCACCACCAGTTCGCCGTCGTGTACGTCGAGCATCTTGATGATGCGGTCGTAGCTGATCACGCCCTCGCTCACGCCCGTGAAAAAACTGTCGCGGTTGAGGTAGTCCATGCGGTCCATGTCGAGTTGGCCAGACACGAGTTGGTGCAAGAATTTCTTGGGGTAATCATTGCTGAATATTTGGATGGCCAAGCCCAATCGCCCACCGAATTGGCGGTTGAGGTCTTCCATGAAAAGGCTGGAAAGTGCCTCGTGGTGCATATCGGCCAGCGTGTGCTCGAGTGCGTGGGAGAAGGGGCCGTGGCCAATGTCGTGCAGCAAAATGGCGATGCAGGCTCCTTCGCATTCTTCGTGCGTGATCTCAGTGCCTTTTTGTCGGAGGGTTTCGATGGCCTGCTGCATGAGGTGCAGCGCGCCGAGCGCGTGGTGAAAGCGCGTGTGGAGCGCACCGGGATATACAAATGAAGTGAGGCCCAATTGGCGGATGCGCCGCAATCGCTGGAAGTAGGGGTGGTCAACCAGATCCAGCAAGATGCCGTGCGGCACCGACACAAAGCCGTACACTGGGTCGTTGAAGATTTTTTTGCGGGCGGTCATTTGCTTGTTTGTTTCAAAACGAGTGGCAAAGCTACTGGACTATTTGAACGGTTGTAGCGGCCAATTCAACAAAATAGCGCGAATTCATCGAACACGTTCGGCCAATCGGCGCGAATTTGTGGAATAGCCTACGATTTCACCCACCGCGCCGCAAACCACTCCTCATTCGTGTTGACTCGAAGCATTCAATCTCCCGATCTATATCTCGCCATTTTAACAAAAACGCGCCTACCTTTGGCGAACTATAAATTTATTCTTTGCCAACTTGCGCCTTTTTGACAAGATTTTGGCGGGGTATGCCATAAAAATTGAAGCATTATGAAAATCGCTGGGCGGCAGGAGGAAATAACCATCTTGCAAAATTTGCTGGAAAAAGAATATTCCGAGTTCGTGGCCGTCTATGGCCGGAGGCGGATTGGGAAGACGTATTTGGTCAGGCAAGTTTATTCGGAACACATCGTGTTTGAGTGCAACGGCTTGCATCAAAAAGACTTTGCCCAGCAATTGGAAAATTTCTGGCTGACACTCATCGAAGCAGCCCCGAAGGAAAAACCTCCGATGCCCAACACTTGGTTGCAGGCGTTCGCCCAACTCAAAACCTACCTCAACAGCCTGAACGGTGGGCAAAAGAAGGTCGTTTTTTTGGATGAAATCCCTTGGTTCGAAACACCTCGAGCAGGTTTTCTGGCGGCATTGGACAACTTTTGGAATCAATTCTGCTCAAAACGGGACGACATCATTTTGGTCATCTGCGGCTCTGCGGCTTCTTGGATTATCCAAAAAGTCATCAACGACCGAGGCGGGCTGCACAACCGCATCACGGCGCGTATCCAACTTGCACCGTTTTCGCTCCGGGAAACAAAGGCTTTTTTGGAGATGAACGCCGTGCACCTGACGCTCAAAGACATCGCGCAACTGTACTTGTGCGTGGGCGGGGTGCCATTTTACCTGAAAGATGTAAAGCCGGGAAGGAGTGTGCCACAAATTTTGGACGACTTGTTCTTTGCCGAACAGGGCACTTTGAAAAATGAATTTCCGAACTTGTACGCTTCCCTTTTCAAAAACAACAAGTTGCACGAAGAAGTGGTGGAAGCCCTGTCTGCCAAAAACAAGGGGTTGACCCGCTCGGAAATCATCGCAGCGACCGACCAGAAAAGCGGCGGCGGGCTTTCGGAGGCACTTCAAGAATTGATCGAGTGCGGCTTTGTGAAACAAATTTTCCCTTTCAACAAAGCCAATCAGGATTGCCTGTACCGATTGGTGGATGAGTTCACGCTTTTCTATTTCAAGTTTTTACAGGGCAGCAAAACGAAAAGCAGTTGGCTTCAGATGTCCGCGAAACCGTCCTATAAAATCTGGTCGGGCTATGCGTTCGAGAACCTGTGCTTCAAACACGTTCTCGCCATCAAAAAAGCCTTGGGCATCAGCGGCATCATTTCCAACGACTACTCTTGGACGCTGAAAGGAAGCAAAGCGACTGACGGCGCACAAATTGATTTTATCATTGACCGTGACGACAACTGCATCAATGTTTTGGAATTCAAATTCCACGAAACCGAATTTGAAGTCACCAAACAATACGCCGAGCAACTGCGAGAGAAGATTCAAATTTTCAAAACACATACCTGCACTCGGAAAAACGTCTTTTTGACCATGCTGACGGTTTTCGGTGTCAGGCGCAACGAGCATTATCTGAGCCTTGTGACCAATCAACTGCTGATTGATGATTTGTTTGAGGGGTAATCACAACTCCTCCTCCTCCCCCAAACTCGGAATCCCCACATCCTTGAAACCATTCCCCATCAAATATTCCCGCCATTTTTCCTGACGGTCGAGCGTGCCGTGCACGAGCCAGACTTTTTTTGCCGACTGCTTTTGGTTGGCGATCATTTCGAGCATTTCCACGCGGTCGCCATGGGCGGAGAACGAGTCCATGATTTCCACATCGGCCAGCACCTGGAGGTTTTGCCCCAGCAGGTACAGGCTTTTCGCGCCAGCGCGGAGTTGGCCGCCGGGGGTGTTGGGCGAGCAGTAGCCGACGATGAGGATCGTGTTTCTGTGGCTCTCGATGTTGTTCACCAAATGGTGGCGAATGCGCCCGGCGTTCATCATGCCAGAGGCAGAGATGATGATGCAGGGGTTGGGCGAGTTGTTGAGTTGCTTGGAGGCTTCCGTGTCGCGGATGTAGGTCAGGCCATTGAAACCGAATGGGTTGTCGTCTTCGGTCATGTAGCGGTGGAGGTCAGAGTCGAAGCATTCGGGGTGATTCACGAAAACTTCCGTGGCATTGACAGAGAGAGGGCTGTCTACATACACCGGAATGCGGGGCAACTCCCCGGCGGTCTGGAGTTTGTCAAGCATGAACACGATTTCTTGGGTGCGTCCGACGGAAAATGCGGGGATGATGACCTTGCCTTTTTTCTCCTCGCAGGTGCGGCGGATGATTTCGGTGAAGTGCGCCACCTCGTTGGGCGCCGACTCGTGCTCGCGGTCGCCGTAAGTGCTTTCGCAAATGAGGTAATCCACTTCGGGCATCGGCAGCGGGTCGCCGAGGATGGGGCGGTTGGGCCGCCCGATGTCGCCCGTGAAGCCAAAGCGGGTGGTTCGCCCGCCCTCTCTGATTTCGAGCGTGACGGTGGCCGAGCCGAGGATGTGGCCCGCATCTCGGTACAGCACGCGCACGTCGGGATGGATGTGAAACCACTGCTCGTAGCCGAAACTCGCAAACTGCCGCATCACCTGCTGCACGTCTTCTATCGTGTAGAGCGGCACTTTTTCCCGTTCATCGCCATGGAGCTGCTTTCGGTTGTGGTATTCGGCGTCGCTTTCTTGTATCCGCGCGCTGTCTAAGAGCATCAGCGCACAGAGGTCGCGGGTGGCGTGGGTGGCGTATATTTTTCCCCGAAAGCCGTCGCCCACGAGTTTTGGCACCCGGCCCGTGTGGTCAATGTGCGCATGGCTCAACACCAAGCAGTCAATCTCCCGAGGGTCAAAATGCCATTTCTCGTTGAAGTGGGTGATGGGGTTGGTTTCGCCCGCCCGCCCGTCGTCGTCGCCGCCTTGGTAGAGGCCGCAGTCGAGGAGGATTTTAAAACCCGAGTCGAGCGTGAGGAGGTGGCAGGAGCCCGTGACTTCGCGGGCTGCGCCGCAGAATTTTACTTTCATAAAAAATTTTTGCTGCGCAAACCTCGCAAATTGTTTTTGAAAAGAGGCGGGGAATGTTTCCCAATGCAGGAACCCCGGCGGTACATTCGCTTTCCAATCTGCGCCAATTTCGGCGGGAAACCAATCAAACCCTCGCCATGCTTTCCCAGTATCAAAATATCAAAGCCCTCATCGCCCAGGGCAACGTCGAATCCGCCCTCGAAACCCTCGTCCGGCTCACCCAACACGCCGACGATGCCGACTTGCGCCAGCGTGTGCTGACCCTCTCCGGGCAGTTTGCCGCGCTGAAAAAACAGCACCTCACGGGCTTGCTGGAAGACAAAGACTATCGCCTGCAACTAAACCGCATCACGGCGGCGGTGGCGGAGGTTGTTGACCGTGAGCATCTCACTCCAAGTGAGACGCTCACTACTCGCTCGTTCAGTTGGAAAAAATGGGCCGTCCTCCTCGCCGTCTTGGCCAGCATCGCTGGAATAACCGGCTACGCCTTGCGCGACTTTTTTTGGCCAAAACCTGCGCCCATTGAAATGCCTGCCGTCGAGCCGCCCAAAAAAGACACGGTTGTTTTGCCTGCGCCCTCAGAACAACCAGCCGCCGCCGGAAAAAACAACGTAAAAATCGAAGTGAAAGACAAAGCCAAAGTCGGCAACATCATCACAGGCGACTCGAATACGATCAACATCAAGCAGGACTTTTGACCTTTTTGTCATTCTGACGGAATCCGTTCGCGGCACGGAACACGTCGCTTTTGTAATCCCCGACGAATCGGGGCAGGCTTTGTCGAGAACCGTCCGCGCCACGAACACGTCACGGAACACGTCGCTTTTGTCATCCCGTAGGGAACTGTGCGCATCACGGTGTACGCTACGGAGAGTGTTCCGCGAGGTGTTCCGTGGTGCGCACAGATTCCTACGGAAGGACAACCAAATGAGAGCGTTCCGCGACGTGTTCCGTGGCGCGCACAGATTCCTACAGAAGGACAACCGAATAAACGTGTTCCGCGACCTGTTCCGTG
>JBJXFT010000272.1:0-7782 GCA_046155725.1 Saprospiraceae bacterium | reverse complement strand
ATTGTGGGCGGAAAACCGCCCCGCTACTTTTGTACTGAAATTCACACATCCAATTCGTTGGCGAAAACCAAATGAAGCGACTGGTAGAAGGGCTGTATGCCCTCCTGCTCACAGGGCTTCTTTATGCACTCTAAACCATCCCGAAGGCATTCGGGCGCGGAAGCCGAAAAGCGACACGAGTAGGCACACACCATTCCAAAATTTTTCACTCATTTTTCAAAAAATCACCTCCGATGAAAAAAGTCATTTTGCTCCTCTTGGCCGTCGCTTGCTCGACCCTCGCTTCGGCGCAGGTTGTCATCAGCAATTCCGCCACCGCCACCCCCCATGCCAGCGCGATGCTCGACGTTCAGTCCACCACCAAAGGTGTACTCGTGCCGCGCATGACGACCGCGCAGCGCACGGCCATTGCCGCGCCCGCTGTCGGCCTATTGGTCTTTGACACAAATACGGGGACCTTCTGGTTCCGACAGGCTGCCGTTTGGACGGAACTTGCTGGGGCCGCCGTACCCAACAAAATCCAGGACGCCGACGCCAACACCAAAATCCAAGTGGAAGAAAGCCCCAACGAAGACATCATCCGCTTTGACCTCGGCGGCAGCGAAAAAATGGTGCTGCGGCAAAACGCGAGCGGGCAGGAGCGTTTGGAGTTTTCGACAAATTCCAGCACGGCAATCGGAACGGGCGCGCTGGAATCCGTGACTACTGGCACCAAAAACACAGCAGTCGGCAAAGAGGCCTTGAACCACAATACCACGGGGCATTCCAATGTCGCGGTCGGTATAAAATCGCTCTTTAACAGCACCAACATCAGCAACTTGGTCGCGGTCGGCGATTCGGCCTTGTTCAACAACGGCACCGGCGCGTCAGGCGCGCTTTTTGGCAAACTAAACACCGCCGTAGGCTCGAAGGCTTTGTTTGCCAATACGACGGGCTACCACAACACGGCGGTGGGCTTCGAGGCCCTGCGTTCCAATACGACGGGCTACTTCAACACGGCCATGGGCACAGCCGCTCTTTCTTCCAACACTTCGAGCAACAACACGGGCATCGGGTATGCTGCGCTTTATGCAAACACCACTGGTTTCAGCAATACCGCAACCGGAGCAGGTGCCCTACGTGACAATACGGATGGATTTGACAACACTGCGACCGGCACGTTGGCTTTGTACCGGAACACAACGGGCGATGTCAATACGGCGACGGGCTCGGAAGCCTTGTACAACACCACCACGGGCAACCGCAACATGGCCTTTGGCACCGCGGCGCTTAGACAAAACACTACGGGCAGCGGCAACATCGCTATCGGGGCCTGGACCTTGTTCAACAGTACGAACATATCCGGCACGGTTGCCATCGGCGACTCGGCCATGTTCAACAACGGCACCGGCGCGTCCGGTGTGTTTTTTGGCCAAAAAAACACTGCCGTCGGCTCGAAGGCTTTGTTTGCCAATACGACGGGCTACTACAACACGGCGGTGGGCTTCGACGCTTTGCGTTCCAATAACTTGGGCAAATACAACACGGCCATGGGCACAGCCGCTGTTTATTCCAACACTTCGGGAGAATACAACACGGGCATCGGGTATGCTGCGCTTTATTTCAACACCACGGGTTTCAGCAATACCGCAACCGGGGCAAGTGCCTTAAATTCCAATACGAATGGATACGACAACACTGCGACCGGCACTCGGGCAATGTACTTGAACACATCGGGCTATGGCAACAATGCAACAGGCCCGGATGCCTTGAACAACAACACCACGGGCAACCGCAACATGGTCTATGGCCCTGCGGCGCTTTATTACAACACCACGGGCAGCGGCAACATCGCCATCGGGGCCTTTACCTTGTTCAACAGCACGAACATATCCGGCACAGTCGCCATCGGCGATTCGGCCATGTTCAACAGCACGACCGGGGCCACCAAAAACACGGGAGTGGGCACCAAGGTGCTGTTCGCCAACACGACGGGCTACAACAATACCGCCATCGGAAACGCTGCGCTTACCGCCAACACGACCGGTAGCCACAACACCGCAAACGGCAACAATGCGCTTGCCGTCAATACAACTGGATATGAAAACACGGCTATGGGCGAATCCGCTCTAAATCAAAATTTGACAGCCTATGGAAACACTGCGGTGGGCTTTCGCAGTTTGTACTCCAATACAACGGGTCAGGTGAATGCGGCAAGTGGCCACAAAGCCTTGTATTCCAACACGACCGGAAACTCAAACACGGCAACAGGGGCAAGTGCCTTGTACTCCAATAGCACTGGTGCCGAAAATACAGCGACTGGTACTGCCGCTTTGTACTCCAACACAACGGGCTATATCAACACCGCAAACGGAAGGGATGCTTTGTTCAATAATACAACAGGCTATGGCAACACTGCAGCGGGCAGCGGTGCACTGAAAACGAACACGGCGGGCAATGACAATACAGCATTGGGCGTGGCTGCGCTTTATTCCAACACGACGGGCAACCAAAATGCGGCTTCGGGGAGGTTTTCTTTGTTCAACAACACTACAGGAAGCTATAATGCCGCATCTGGCTATTACTCGTTGTACAACAATGTTACAGGCACCCAAAATACAGCAATGGGTTATGCCGCGCTTGCTGGAACTACTGGCAATGATAACACTGGCGTCGGCAAATGGGGCGGCGACCTCCACTCGACGGGCAGCGCCAGCACCTATGTCGGCTACGACGCCAACCCAACAGTCGGCTCTTTTTCCAACGCGACCGCTCTGGGCGCAGGCTCGCGCGTAAACGCCTCCAACAAAATCCGCCTTGGCAACACGGCCGTCAGCGTCGTAGAAGGCGCGCCTTACATAACTTCCGATGCCCGCTTCAAGACCGATGTACAGGCTGATGCCCCAGGACTTGGTTTTATCAAAAACCTGCGCCCCGTCACCTACCACTTCGACTACCCTGCGTTTTCGAGTTTCCTCGGCGAAAGAAGCGTGGACAGGAGCGTTTTGCAGCAAAAAGCGGCAAAAAGGGAAATGGGTTTCCTTGCGCAAGAGGTGGAAACCGCCTGTAAATCAAGCAATGCGCCCGTCGCCAACCTGTTGCACAGCCCCGACAACGACCGCGACAACTATTCCCTCGCGTATGGCCAATTGACGGTGCCGCTCGTGAAGGCCGTGCAGGAACTCTCGACGGCTTTGGACGAAAAGAACGCGGAAATCGCGGCGTTGAAAGCCGACATGGCCGCGCTGAAAACCAGCCTGAACGAACTCGACGTGCTGCGGGCCGAATTGGAAAAAGTGAAAAGCGCGGTTTCGGCCCTGGCCGAAAAACGCTGAACGGCGTGTTTTTCGGAGTTTTAGGAACGCGGAGTTCCTTAAAAGCCCGGGGTTCTTTCTCAATCAAAAATTCTAACTGATTAGCGTGTTTGTCATTCCTCCTGAATGACAAACACGCTGACCCTTGACAAAAATTAAAAAAGCATGAAAAAGATATTGTCCAGCCTGCTGCTCCTCGCCGGGCTGCTGCCTTTGGCGAATGCCCAGATGATTGTCACCGGCGGCCACTTGCGCTCCACGGCGGGTGGGATGCTCGGTACGCCCTCCGATGTCATCGTCAAATCCGGCGCGACGCTCAACATTGCCGCCACCCTCAGCTGCCGTGACCTGACCCTCTTAACGGGTTCGATTGCCAAGGGAGCCGGTATTCACGAGGTCATGCGCAACCTCAGCGTCAGCGGGACCATCACCGCCGCGAGCACCTTCGCTTTCCGGGGTTCGTTGCCTGCCACCGTTTTTTCTTCCGGAGCGCAGGTTCCGAATATGATTGTCGGAAAAACCGGTGCCGTGACCTCCGTCAGCCTCGCTTCGCCGCTCACCGTCAAAACCGACCTGAAATTCGAGGTCGCTCCGGGCCACCTGCTACTCGGCAACCACGACTTGACCTTTCTCTCGGCTGCCACGGTGACGGGTTTTGCCAACACCAAGTTTGTGGTCACCAACGGCACGGGCCGCTACATCCGACAAGCCGTTGGCACGGTGGCCAAAACCTGGCACATCGGGGCCACGACGACGACCTACAACCCCGTCATCATCGACAACACCGGCACCGCCGACGCAATCGGTGTCCGTTGCCTGCCCGATGCCCTCAGCGGCGGCGGTTCCGGCGTGCCGCTCGCCGCCGATGCCGTCGCCACTTCCTGGCAAGTGACGGAGGCCGTTCCCGGAGGAAGCAACCTCGGTTTCTCGGCAAAATGGTATCCGAGCGACCAATTGCCCGGTTTTTTGCAAACCGCCTGCTCCGTGCGGCGGCACAACGGCTCGGCCTGGGATTTTTCGCCCCTCGGCGCGGCCACCGGCACAGGTTCGGCCACCAGTCCGTACACCCGTGTGCGGACGGGGCTGACGGATGTGGGCTATTTCACGGTGCTTGACGGGGACTTCCTGATGGCCCCGCCGGTCGCGGAAAACCGTTCCGAAAACGCGCAGGAGGCTCCGGGAAAAACCCCGGGGTTTTTGGCGACCCAATTGTCATCCGATGAAACGGCTCGCGTCTTCCCAAATCCGTCCGACGCATTGACCCGGCTTCAATTGTCACTCGCCGAAACCTCCACGCTGGAAGTGGCCGTGTTCGATACGCAGGGCCGTTTGGTCAAAAGACTTTTCGGGCCAGCCGCAGCGGACGGAGGTTTTCACGAATTTGTATGGGATGCCGCCGAGGTTTCCGCCGGGGCTTATTTTTTTTGGGTGAAAACGGATGGCCGAGTTCGGGCCTTGCCGGTATTGGTTCAAAAAAAGTAGGGTAGCAAAAACAGATTTTTTGGCTTCCGAAAAACCCGGCGGCGGCGGAAGCCAATTTTCTGTTCACACCGAATTAGGCAAAGCATCAGGACAGCCTGTGCTGCTGACGGAACGACCCACTTCCAAAAAGAACAGCCCAATCTTGCATCGGGCTGTTCTTTTTATCTGGGTGCGTTTCAAACCTTGTCCCCTTTTCATGGGATTGTGGGCAGAAAATCACCCCGGTAATTTTGTACTGAAATTCACACACACAGTTCATTGGCAAAAACCAAATGAAGCGACTGACAGAAGGGCCGTATGCCCTCCTGCTCACAGGCATCTTATTCTCTTTAAACCAACCCGAAGGCAATCGGGCACGGCTGCGCGGCAAATGTCATCGTGGAAAACGGTTGTGCCAGCGGCGAGCGGGTATGCTCTCGGCGTGGGGCAGCGGGCTTCGGTGTGAAAATAGGGGAAACGTTGCTCGTGCGGGTCTGCGTCTCGCACGAGCACATCCCCTGAAACAAAAACCAACAAACGCCGCAATGGAACCAAAACGCCGCAATGCCCTATATTCGCAATTTCAAGCTGTACGGAAAAAGCCTTAACCCAAATTCATCTCAGGCTTTATACCGCTACCATGGGCACAGCATTTCAAAACCTTTCAACATGAAACATCTTTCTACACTGCTTTTGCTCAGCCTCGGCTGCGCCGGGCTATTGGCCCAAAACGGGAACATCACCGTGCTGCTCCAAGAAAAACAACAGATCATAGACGGCTTTGGCGCGCACCAGGGCAATGGGGACCGCGACCAGGGTTGGTGGAAGCAACTGTACTTCAACGACTTGGGCTGCAGCATCTACCGGGTTGACCTCACACCCCGATTGATTGCGCCATACTCCAACCTGAGTTACCATTCGCCGTGGTTCATGGGGTCGGGCACGACGAGCGTGTTCAATCTGGAAGACCCGGCCAACCCAAACGGCCCTGAAAACAACCGGGTGCGCACCTACACCGGGCCGCAAGACTACGGACGTTTGTTTGGCGGACTGAACGCCCCCATCGCGGTGATGGGGCCTGATGCGCAACAGAACATCGCCTACTTCAGCTACTCCGCCGACGGTGCCGTGAGCGAGGGCTTGGCGCAGCAGCAGGCGCTGGGCGACTTCAAACTCGTCGGCTCTTTTTGGTCGCCGGTGCCCTGGGTCAAGGTCAGTTCGGGCGATGCATGGGGCCAAAACTGGTGGCCCGGCCCGGTCGCGGGCAGCCCCTGGCCCTTCATCTGGGGCGGCAATTTTGCCGGAGGCCGCTTGGACGTGTCAGGCACCCCCTTGGAGGTTTTCAATGACGGAAGCGGGCCGACCAGTTCGCTTACCCAGTTTGCCCGCAGTTGCGCAGCCTACGTCAAAGGCTACCAGCGTTTCCACAACGTGCGTTTTTACGCCATCAGCATCCAGAACGAACTCAATTTTGAGCAGTTTTACAACAGCGCGACCTACCCGCTCTCGTCGCAGTACCTGACGGCGATCAAAGCCATCCGCGCCGCATTCGATCAGGACAGCGAACTCAAAGACATCCGCCTGATGGGGCCGGAGGATTTGCTCGGCGGCGACGCTTACGGGATGTGGGAGTACGGCGGCCCGGTACACAAAAACCTGCAATACCTCGCCAACCTCGAACTGGATCAGCAGGCGAGCAACGCCGTAGATTTCTTCTGCATTCACGGCTACGACAGCGACGGGGCGAGCGCTTCGGGGGCAAATTCCACGCTCTGGAACTGGTGGGCCAACGGCTGGCAAGCCAGCCCCGCGCCCGGCATCCCGGCCAATGTCAAGGGGTTCAGGGCGTACAACAAAAAATCGTGGATGACCGAGACATCGGGCGAAAAGCCCGCCTGGCTCTCGCCCGCAGCCGGTTTTCCTGCGAACGGTGCCTGGAGTTTGGCCCTGCGCATCCACCAGGCACTTACCACGGGCCGCCAGAGCGCCTGGATTTACTGGACTTTTAGCGACACAACCAACACCGGGCAACTATCCGACTTTGGACTCACCACTCAGGCACTCGGCATCAATTCGCCCAAGTACGTGGCGGCCAAGCATTTTTTCAAGCACATCCGCCCAGGAGCCTATCGAGTGAGCGCGACGGTGGCAAACAGCGCGGACTTGCAGGCCAGTGCCTACCTCCATCCGGCCACCGAGACCGTCACGGTGGTGCTGCTGAACACCTCTGCCACCGCCCGCACGGCCATCCTCAGCATACCCGGTCTGGTGGTGCCGAACCAGGTTTTTGAGAGCCACACCTCCCAATCGGGCAGTTACTGGGTAGCGGGCACGGCCAATTTTCAGAATGCAAGTGCATCTGTGGCGGTACCGGCCTACGGCGTGGTCACGCTTAATGCCAACGGGGCCGCCACATCTGTGCAGCAGCCTGAATCATCGGCCATTGCGTTTTTTGAATGTCAACCCAACCCTTTTTCGCAGCAAACTACGCTGCGCTACGCGCTTACGAGGCCTGGGCAAGTACACATTTCGCTGTGCGACCTCAACGGCCGAGTGCTGCAAACACTCTTGAACCAACCCCGCGCCGCTGGCCCGCAAGCGGAAATCCTGCTCGAACCCAAACTGAGTCCGGGGGTTTATTTGCTGGTTTTGGACACCGGAAACAGTCGGGTCAGTAAAAAATTGGTGCTGCTGAGGTGAGCGGCGAAAGGCAAACCTTGTCCGGGCTTGAGCATCAGCACGCTTGGTTTGTCATTCTGAAAGAATCTGTCCGCTCTTCGGTGGCGATCGCGCGTGACTTCCCCGCTGGCCGCCAATATTCACCTTAAAAACCTCGACGCTGGAAGTGGCCGTGTTCGATGCGCAGGGCCATCTGGGCGCATTTCAAACCTTGTCCCCCTTTCATGGGATTGTGGGCGGAAAACCGCCCCGCTACTTTTGTACTGAAATTCACACATCCAATTCGTTGGCGAAAACCAAATGAAGCGACTGGTAGAAGGGCTGTATGCCCTCCTGCTCACAGGGCTTC
>JBJXFT010000246.1:0-5108 GCA_046155725.1 Saprospiraceae bacterium | reverse complement strand
GTTTGTCCAATTCATGGTTCCGGTAGTCCAAATAGGCGTGCATCGCAATGGCAAGAGCCGCGAGCAGCAGCAGCCAGCCGAGCCAGTAGCGCAGGGCGGCGGAGCATTTTTTCTGGAAAAGTGAATGTGACAGGAGCATGGCTTCAGTACCGATTGGTTGAAGCCAAAAGTGGCGGCAGACGGGTGGAAAAACCTAAAAAGGGTGTCCTACAAAAGTTCTACAAATGCATCGCCGCGTTTTAAACAATTGGTTTTCATGTGGTTGTCGAGTCGCCCTCTCCCATTTTTTTGTTCAGCCGCCAGCGCGTTTGGTAAACGCTTCGCAGCGAAACGCCCAGCAAGTTGGCGATTTCATGGTCGCCCATTTCCAATTTTTTCAAAATCAGCAGGCGCAGTTCGGCGGGCGAAAGTTCGGGGTGGGCATTTTTCTGTTCTTCGATGAAGCCCGGATGCACTTTTTCAAAAAGCGAGCGGAAACGCAACCAGTCCTCCTCCCTCAAAAGCACCGAATGGGCAAGGGTTTCGAGTTGTTCGTTGCGCTCGCTGCGGGTGGCGAGGTTTTCGAGTTCGGAGCGGAGCGCGTCGGCGATGACGGATTTTTCCTGAAAGTTTCGGGTCAGTGCGGCGAGTGCGTCCGTCGCGGCGGCGGCTTCTGCGCGTTTGGCTTGCAGGCGTTTGAAATTGAGCCATGCCGCCAGTGCAAGCAGCAAAAGGATGACCGCCATGCCGAAAATCAGTTGCCATTGCTGCTTTTTTTCCTGCTCGATTTCGCGGATGTGGGCGGCGTATTTTTCGGCTTCGTGGCGTTGCCGGAGTTGCTCGAATTTTCGAGCATCGTTGCGCTGGTCGAGCGAGTCCTGCAAGTTTTGGGCGAGTTTGCCAAAGCGGACGGCATCGGCGAAACTTCCCCGGAGTTCGTTCCAGCGGGCGAGGTTCCGGTAATATTTCGTGAATTTGAAACGCAGGTACCAGCGGTCCGGGTCGGCTTCCAATTTCGATTTCAAGTGTTCGGAACGGCTGACGAGCGGCTGGATTTCCGCCAATTTCCCGGTTTTCAATTTGATGGAAAGCACGACTTGCAAGGCATCGAACTCAGCGTGCAGGGCCTGAAAAGAGCCTTTTGCCCCGCTGGTTTTGGCCAGTTCGTAGCCGTGCTGCGCGTAGGCTTCGCTCTCCGCCAGTTTGCCCTGCTCGACGAGCATACTGGCAATGTCGAGCGAAGCCAAGCCTTCCCAAAAAGTGCTGACCCATTGATTTTCAGGCAAGTTGTGGTGCAGGTTTTTATGGAAGTCAATCAATTTTTGGGCGTACCCGATGGCTCGCGGATAGTCTTTTTTTTCTTGAAAATAGGATTGGAGGTGGTTCAGTATCTGCGTGAAAAAGTAACTCCTGTCCTCGGTCGGCTGGGCGTAGCGTTCGGCGAGGGTGAAATATTCGAAGGCTTTTTCGTGGTCGCCCAAATTCCACAAGAATTTGCCGAGGCGAAAGAGCAGGGCATCGGGATGGTAGTCGCGGAACCGGTCGAAGCCGATTTTTTCCATGCGCTCGAATTCTTGCGCAACCACGAGGTATGCTTCTTCGGCGGGGATTTTTTTGTGGACAAATTTTCCCAAAAAATGGTACTGCCGGGCGACGGACTGCTCGACCTGCCAGCCGCCCTGGGCGGACAAACTTTCGAGTTCTTCCAAAACTTGAAAAATCTCCGGCTGCGACAAGCCCAATTTGTCGCGTTCGATGAACTGCCGAAACTTCAAAACAAAAACCGTGCGGCGGTCGCCCTGCGTTTCAGCCAAAGGCAGCAATTGGTCAATTGTCTGCCGGACGGCTGCCGAATCCATGAAAAAGAAGGGCAAATCCTGCACAGAACGGTACCGCTGGGCATCGGACAGGTTGCGGAAAGCAACCAAATCAATCGCCTGCCCGTTCAGAAGGCAGGCTGAGAACACGAAAGAAACCGTGAGCAAAATGCGAGGAGGCATAGCAAAACGTAGTTCCTAAAGCACACGAATGTGGCATTGGCAAATACACGCTCAAAGTTAGTGATCATTTTCAATGGAGGAAATTTTGCCCATACTTCGCCAAAAAGGCTATCCATAGCCGTATCCTACATGACACGGGCGGGTTCAGCGCATATCGCTGGCCCGCCCGTGTTCCATTTTTGTCGTAACAACTTACTGTCTGCTCACCACCAGCCGCTTCGTCAGCACCGCCCCTTCGGAACGCAGCATCACGAAGTACAGCCCGTCGGCCAAGTTCTTTGTCGCAAAATCGAACAGCACCATCTCCTCCCCAATCTCCAAAGTGCGCTGCCACACCATGCGGCCTTGCGCGTCGAACACGCTCAAGTCCCTTCCGGCAGCTTCACCCGCTTCTTCAATGCCGAGCCGCTCCGAGCCGGTGCCGCCCACCCAAATCTCCACCTGCGTCGTCGCAGGGTTCGGCACCAAGCGCATGCTCAGGGCAGGTTCCGAGACATTCCAAGTTTCTGAAACTTGGAAAGCCTGACCCTTCTGGCCATCGTCCCATCCATCGTCCACCATTCCATCTGGGCAGTCCACCGTCACCGTGAACGAGCAGTCTGTGCTCTGGCCGTTGCCTGCTATTGCCCGCCAGGTGTTCGTCGTCACGCCCGCCGGGAACTGCGAGCCGCTCGCCAAGCCGCTCAGCAGGAATGGGGTCAGGCTGCCGGAACAGTTGTCCGAAGCCGTCGGCGTGGCATAAGATGCCACTGCTTTGCAAGGCGTGCCGCTGCCCGTCGCCACAATCGGGCCGGGGCAAACGATGGTGGGCGGCTGGTTGTCCGTCACGATCACTTTCAGCGTGCACTGCTTGGTGTTGCCCGCAGCGTCGGTGGCGCGGTACACCACATTGGTCGTTCCCACAGAGAATGCTGAGCCGCTCGCCGGGCCGCTGATCTTCACCGACTGCCCGCTCGTGGGGGGGCAGTTGTCCGTGAACGTTGGCAGGGTGTAACTCACCACCGCCGAGCACAGCCCCGCGTCGTTGTTCACGCTGATGTCCGAAAGGCAGGTCATCATGGGCTTCTCCAGGTCGTTCACCGTGACTTTGAAGGTACAAGTCTTGGTGTTGCCCGATGCGTCGGTGGCTTTCCACGTCACGGTGGTGACGCCTTTTTGGAAGGTGCCGCTGCTGTTCGGGGCGCCCTTGACGTGGTTGGTGCCGCCGTTTATCCAGACTGGCTGACCTGCGGCCAGCGCGCAGTTGTCCGAAGCGGTGGGGGTGGTGTAGATAACGGATGCTTGGCACTCGCCGGGGTCGGTGCCCTGGGTCTTGTTGGCGGGGCAGGTGATCGTGGGTTTCTGGGCATCGTTCACCGTGACGGTGACGGTGCAGGATTTGGTATTGCCTACCGCGTCAGTGACTGTCCAAGTGACTGTGTTTGAGCCTTGTGCGTAGGTGGCCGGGGCGTTGTTGGTGGGAGTCAAGGCAGCGGTGGGTTGCCCGATGACCCAGTTTGAAGTTGAGCCGGCAAGGGCAAAATCGTTCAAGGTACCCGTAAAACCGTTGCCCGAAGCATCGGTTGCGGAGCTCACACCGGCATTGGAGCCATTTGCAACACCATGATTGAAATGATGAAGCATGATTAAGCCCGATTGAGCCGACAATTGCAAATACAGATTGCCCTGAATTTGCGCCTGTGTGCGGGCTGTGTTCCAAATGCGGACTTCATCCAACACTCCGTCCATTGTATAAAGGCCGCTGCCAACAGCATCTTGCGGCGTTCCAATATAAAGATTGTTGGTATTGGAAAGCGGTACTGCCACGCCTGTGTGGGTTCTGTCCAAAACGCCATTTTTATAAATATTTACCATGCCCGTACCGGCATCAAAAGTGGCTGCGAGGTGAACCCAGGTACCCGTGGGAATGGTATTTGCACTAAAAAAGGTACGGTTTCCGAAGCGCAAAGCAAATTTATTGTCACTAAAAATCCAGAAAGAATAACCAGTGGTTGCGCCAAAATTATCTTTTCCGATAATGCAGTCGTCGCTTTGAAAAGTGGTGTTCCGGTTAACCCACACTTCGACAGAAAGGGAGGAGGTCAGGTTGAGCGCGGGACTATTGCCACAATTCACATAATCGGTTGGGTTATTGGCCCCGTCAAAATGCAAGGCATTGCCAAAAGAAATCGGACAGTTGTCCGAGACCGTCGGCGCGGTCAAAGTCGTCGCGCCCGTGCAAAGCCCTGCCGTGGTGTTGATGGTCACATTGCCCGCGCAGGTGATGCTCGGTGCTTCCGCGTCCGTGACGACAACGTTGAAGGCGCAAGTCGGTGTGCCGCAAGGGTTTGCCGCCGTCACGGTCACGGTGGTGCTGCCTTTTTCAAACGCAGCGCCGCTGCCCGTGCCACTACCGCTGCCTGTCGTCGCGCCGGTGAAGACATAAGTCAGTGCAGGTGCGAGCGTACCGCCCGCTGTCACCGTGTAGGACACGGCGGCCGTGCATTGGCCGGGGGCGGTGTTGGCCACTACCGCCGAACTTGGACAAGTTAAAACAGGGACTTCACCGACCGCAATGTTCACCGCCACCGTCGTTGAGCCGCAGGCATTCGTAGCCGTCACGGTGTAATTGGCTGCCGCCGCTGCCGCTGTGGGCGTGCCTGTTATTGCGCCCGTTGTGGGGTTCAGAAGCAAACCCGATGGCAGGGCAGGGCTGACGGAGTAGGTGAACGGCGCTGTTCCCAGGATGGAGGGATTGTTGGTCGTGATGGCCGTGCCGACGCAGTAGGAGGCGGGGTTGCTGCTGTACGCCAGGCTGCTTGGGGCTTGACGTACGGTGATGTTCACCGCCACGGTGGTCGAGCCGCAGTCATTCGAGGCTGTCACCGTGTAATTGGCTGCTGTCGCTGCGGCTGTGGGCGTACCCGTGATCTCGCCCGTTGAGAGGTTCAAGGACAAACCAGCAGGCAAGGCCGGGCTGACCGAATACGATGTCGGCACACTGCCAACATTGGAGGGGTTGTTGGCCGTGATCGCCGTGCCAACGCAGTACGATACCGGATTGGTGCTGTATGTCAAGCCTGATGGGGCGGTGCAGAATTTTGCCAAAAAGGCATCCCAACTCCCTCCCCCGTAGGCATTCTGGTGCCC
>JBJXFT010000238.1:0-4553 GCA_046155725.1 Saprospiraceae bacterium | reverse complement strand
GCGCCTTTGATGGCTTTCAGCCCGAGGGTGCCGTCGCTGCCCGTGCCCGACAGCACCACCGCGATGCTGCCTTCTTTTTGCCGCTCTGACAGCGAAACAAAGAATTGGTCTACCGGCATGGGAATCGTCGGCCTCGCTTGGCGCGGGTCGAGCGTCAGCACCCCGTCAATGCTTTCCATGCTTTTGTTGGGCGGTATCACATAGACGTGGTTCGGCTCCACCTTCATCAGGTGCGCCGCTTCTTGCACTGGCATGGAGGTGTGGCGGGCCAAAATGGTGGAGAGCATGCTGGCGTGGTCGGGGTCCAGGTGCTGGATATAGACGTAGGCCATGCCTGTGTCAGGCGACAGGTGCTTGAGCAACAGGGTCATGGCTTCCAAGCCCCCGGCCGAGGCGCCGATGGCCACGATGGGCACGGGTTTTTCTTTTTTGGGAAGGCCAGCAAGCGTGGGAGGTAACGGTTTCTTTTTCATAAGCGGCTTCCATAAATTCCTGCGAAGGTGGAAAGATTCGGCCACCTTTGCGAGGCATTAATTTGGTTGCGAAGATTTGTATGCCCAATACCTGAAAAGGAGTTAAGGAACGGTGCTGGAATAAGGGTCCAAATTTGGCGGACTTGTTTGCCCCCAGTTTTCGTTGTTCGTCGGTTGTTTAGGCACCACTAAACGCCCTCCTCGCGCCTTACCTGGAGACAAACCGTCTCCCCAAATTTAAACCCTTATTCCAGCACCGTTCCTAAAAGAATCGTGCCACCACCTATCTTGTGGCTTAGTTCACCGCCTTCACCGCCTTGTTGTATGAAAAAAATAGCTGCCGTCCTGCTCGTTGACGACGACGAAGAGGACAGATACTTTTTTCGCGAAGCGCTCCGAGAGGTAGATGCCACCGTGCAGTACCTCGATGCGAGCGATGGGCAGCAGGCACTGCAAATGCTCAGCGCGCAAGGCGCGCTGCTTCCCGACCTCATTTTTTTGGATTTGAATATGCCCCTGATGAGTGGCAAACAATGCCTCAGCGCCCTCATGCAGTCAGAAAGCCTGAGCCATATACCGGTCATCGTGTACACCACTTCAGGCCAAGAGCAAGATGTGAAAGAGACCAGAAAAATGGGCGCCGCTCATTTTATCACCAAGCCAGCGCTCTTTGACGACATCTGTCAGGCGATAGGCGACATGCTTGGGAAAAAATGGGCGCATGGGTCTCGTTTTTCAACGGCGGCTTAGTGCTACTTTGTCACTTTAAGAAAAACCCCGAAGAGCCTGTCCCGCACCTCTGGTCGGGACAGGCTCTTCGGGGTTTTTCTTAAAGTCTCGCCTTACGCAGTGGGTGCAGCGCACCCCAATATTTGTAGCCAACCCGTCATTTCTTTTGTGAAGGTGCGTAGCACCGGAATATCATGGAGCGGAGAATATTTCGGTGCTACGCACCTCTACCAAAAGGGGGCATTCCAATCTACAAATATTGCGCGGCTACGCCGCTTGCGTAATGTGAGTTAAACTGACAAAGCAGAATTAATTTCGCCCCCGAAATTTGACAGTCATGCAATCCGAAACTTTCATCCACCGAATCGGGCATCTTCTGAGCAAAAACGAGACGAGCAAGGCCATCCGAATGCTCCACGAACTGCTCAAAGACAGCCCAAAATTGGACGAGGCCATTCTGCACTCGGCGCAGCACCACGACCTTTTGCAGCAAATCCGCTGGGGCGTGGTGGACGAAAACTCGGCAGGCAAAGCCAAAAACCTGCTCCGGTTGAGCATTTTGGGCTTGCTCCACGAAATCGAGCGGGAGGAAAATTTCGAGGACATTTTGGCCGAACTTGACCATCGGAACACACAGGGCGAGTACGAAATGCTTTCCCAAAAAATCAACACCAACCGGGGCGTCGGCACGTCCGAAATTTTGAATGGAAAAACCAGCGCCGATTTGGGCAAAACGGAATTGAAACTTCTTTTTGGAAGTGCCCGAACCCGAAGGCAATTTTCAGATAAAAGAGTGAAGGCGGCAAAACTGACCGCCCAGGAAAAATTAGTTCACTTGACTTTGGCCGCAAACGGCCACCTTTTCAAAGGCACTTTTTTTTGCTTGGGAAAGGCGCATGAAATTCAGGCAATAGACTTCACGGCAGGGGAATCCAAATTCATCGTGTTCAAAGGAACCAAACGAGTCCATTTTCTCGTGCTCGAAACGGTTCACGGCAACCTGGTTCAACAGTTTGAAAAAATGTTGGAGTTGTTGCAGGTCAACATCCCGCTGCGGCGGGACGTGGTCAACAGCGAAGATTTTTACGCCATCCCGTTTGTGGCCTTCAAGGAACTCTTGGCCAACGCATTCATCCACCGCAGTTTCGACCCCAAAAACCTGATGTCCATTCAGGTCGAACTGTTTGACGACCGGCTGGAAATCAAAAGTCCCGGTCTTTTCCCCGGAAACCAGGATTTGGACAACATCAGTGTTTCCAATGCCGTCAACCCGACCATTGCCGCCATATTTTTCCTGTACGGCCACATCGAGAAATCGGGCACCGGCATCAGCCGCGCCAAAGAAGCCCTCGCCGAAGCCGAGATGCTGCCGCCGGTTTTGCACCAAGACTCCTTGCTGAAATATTCGCAGCTCACTATTTTTAGATAGTCCGTTTCACCAATTTCACGAAATTCAATAAAAAAGGATGAAGACAGCCAACAAAGTAAAACTTTCAATTTTGACGACCTGGGCAATGGTCATTACCATTGCCATAATCGTGGTGTTTTTCATTGGGTTCGTGGTGACAAACACCTTCGACCTGAACGTATTCACCAGCCGGACATCAGGTTTTCTTTTTTCGTTTATCGGCTTCTCCTCCGTAATCGTTTTATGCTCAGCCATATTGAATATTAGCCTCAACATAAGCCTGATTGCAGATAGCAGGGTAAAGGATTTGAAAGAGACCGGGACAGGTTTCGTGACGAACAAGTTTTTGTTCTACGCATTGGGGTTTGTCGCCGCGCTGGTGTTGTTCTTGTTTTTAGGGGACTTCTTGACCCGACAAAACGAAAAAGACAAATTGATTTCAGAAGCAAACGACATCATAACCCGTTATCAAACTTCAATTGATAAAATCCCGGTCGGCTTTGCTGACACTTCTAAAATTGGGGACATTCCAGAAGTCTTGAAATTTCTCTCCAATCAAAAACAAGAGTTCCCTTCTGTTTCGCTTATCACGAGCGACAACTACGACGGGCAGTTGACCTTCCTGCAAATTCTTGGCCATGAGGGGAAAGTAAATTTGAAGAAACCGTTTTACAACAACTCGTTTTACAAATGCCAAGCCCAAGATTGCGACTACTTGAACAACTTCTTCACGGGGAAGACAAACGAAAATCATTTTTGGACAAAAGAAAACGACTACAAACTTTACTTCCCATTTGATAAGAATGGCAGAAAATTCATACTGCTTTTTACGAAATACGAGCGGGGCGGGAAAATGGGTTCGTACTGAGTACCTCGTAAAAATCAAGTTGTGAACTTGGTGAAGTTTGCTGGCGAGGCACCAACATGGTGCGAGGCGGCGTGATTTTACCGGATGACTTCCAACTCATTTTCCAAAAAATCCGCCAACGCGCATACCTTCAAGTTGTCGTTGAAAAAATAGGGCGAGCCAGCCGGCACAATCACATACTGATGGGCTGGTTTCAAATCCTCCATGCTTTGGTAAAAGCCCTTGGCGATAACGGGCGATACCGAATACTTGATTTCCACACAAGTCATCGTCCCGTTCGGGCTGATGAGCACCAAGTCCGTTTCCGCCCCTGCAATAGTCCGGTAATAATAAAATTGCCAAGAAGTATCCACCGCGCGCCGGATTTGCTCAATCACATACCCCTGCTCGGCTTGTCCATCTGCGTTTGGAGCGTTTTGGCCAAAGTTGTTTTGCCCACTTGACGCGGGCCGATGATTCCGATGGCTGGAAAATAGCGCATACTTTCCATCACTTCGAGGGCTATTTTTCGATCAATCATAAACTATCCTTGTTTTTTTAAAAACAGATTTTAAATCTACAAGGACAAAAATACAGCGAATGAACAAACTCTCCCTCCTTCTTTTCCTGCTGCTGGCCGCCTGTGCGCCGCGACCCGACTTCACCCCGACGGCTTTGCCCGTCGCCCAGCGCGCCATACCCCGCGTGGACAAAATGCCCAACCGCCCCCAGCCCTACGCCTACAAAGATTGGAAAAAGACCGCGCAGGATTTCGACCGCTACGTGTTCGATTTCTCTCAGAAAGGTGACTTCCTCCCGCTCATCTGGTGGGACAAAACGGGGCGCAATTTTCCAGAAACCACCTTCGGCATTTACACCGCCCTCGGCGATGTGCGCATGGGCGCAGCGGTCAACAACGGCGAAAACCATGAAGCCCTCGGTGCGCTCGGCGCGGTGCTGGGCGCGACTTTGGTGGGCATTGACAAAAGCCATCAGGACGGCACAGACTATGTGGCCATGCTGCGCAACTACTTCAACCGCGACAACGGCTGGAACGTCATCATGAATTTCACGAACAAAGGCGCGCACATCGGCG
>JBJXFT010000233.1:0-5593 GCA_046155725.1 Saprospiraceae bacterium | reverse complement strand
GTCTTGGCATCCAAATACCGCGTTTGCATAGTCTCCGACTTAATTTTCTCCAAACCGTAGTAGCGTTTTATCTCTTCCCATTCTTGCCAGTTGCCGAACATCACGACCCGCTCTATGACGTAGCGGGTACGCAAGTCAAAGTCTATCTTGGTGAAATCCACATCCCAGAAAAGCACCTTCGAAAGTTTAGGCAGTTCTTTTTGCGTCATCATCAAAATTTGAACATCGGCAAAGGTAGGGAACGAGGAACTATGAACGAAGAACGATAAACGAGGAACTATGAACGAGGAGAAAGGAACAAATCTTAAAGTCCGTTCGCCAAAACCTTTGCATTTTTGCACCCCCAATTCTCCCAACTATCGGCAACCCAGACCGTTTATAGTTCCTCGTTCATAGTTTATCGTTCATCATTCCCGTGCAATTCCTCTTCCCAGCATTCCTCTCCGCGCTCGCGGTCATCTCCATCCCCATCATCATCCACCTGTTCTATTTCCGGCGGTTCAAGCGGGTGTATTTCACCAATGTCCGTTTCCTCAAAGAAGTGAAGGAGGAGACCAGCAACCGTCAAAAACTGCGCAACCTGCTCGTGCTCCTCATGCGCTGCTTGGCCATTGCCGCCATGGTGCTGGCCTTTGCGCAGCCGTTCATCCCGCTCAGTTCTGGGGTAAAAAAAGGCGAGCGCGCAGTGTCGGTTTTTGTGGACAACTCGTTCAGCATGAACGCCCTCTCGAAAGACGCGCCCCTGCTCGAACTCGCCAAGCAACGCGCCCGCGACATCGTGTCGGCCTTCGGCGTGGAAGATCGTTTTCAGGTTTTGACCAACGATTTTGAAGGCCGCGACCAACGCCTCGTCAGCCAAGAAGACGCGCTTTCGCGCATCGAAGAAATCCGCACAAGCCCCGCCTCGCGCGACCTTTCCAAAGCCCTCACCCGCCAGCAGCAATGCCTCAACACGGGCAAACAGGAAAACAAATCAGCCTATGTCGTCAGCGACTTCCAGGCCAACATCGCTGACGTGACCAACTTCCGCGACACACTCATCGAAGTCAACCTCGTGCCCATGCGGGCGGTGCAGGAGCGCAACGTTTCGATTGACAGCGCGTGGTTTGAAAGCCCCGTGCAGATACTCAACCAGCCCGCCAACCTCCTCGTAAAACTCAGCAACCGCAGCGACGAAGCAGCCACCGACATCCGCCTCAGCCTCCGGCACGACGGCCAAACGAAACCCGTCGGCGCGGTCAACATCGCCGCCCGCAGCACCCGGCTCGACACGGTGAGCTTCACCATCCTCCATGCCGGCTGGCACGAGGCGCGGCTTTCGGTGACGGATTACCCCGTGCAGTTCGACGACGATTATTACCTTTCTTTTTACGTCGCCGAGCGCATCAACGTGCTGGCGGTCAATGGCGCGGGGCAAAACAAATTTTTGGACAATGCCTTCCTCGGCGCAAAATATTTCCACCTTGACAACGCCGACGCGCGTTCGCTCGACTACTCCAAATTCGCCGATTACCAACTCATCGTCCTCAACGAACTGGGTGCCGTTTCCTCTGGCCTGGCCAACGAGTTGAAAACGTTTTGCCAAAACGGCGGCAACGTCCTCGCATTCCCCAGCCAGAGCGCTGACCTGAATTCGTACAACGCTTTCCTTGGAAACTTTGCAGCCGGAAATCTTGGCGCCTACGAACCCACGCCCCGCCAGGCCAGCCAAGTCAACACCGAGGAGTTTGTGTTCCGCGACGTTTTTCTGAACAAAAGCGCCAACCTGCGCCTCCCCGCCACGCAAGGCAATTTCAAACTTGCTCCCGCCCGCGGCGAGCAAATCCTGACCTACCGCGACGGCTCGGCCTTGTTTTCCAAATTCTCGCAGGGCGAAGGCGCGCTCTATTTCTCTGCCGCCCCGCTCTCGGAGCAATCCAGCGACCTGGTGCGCAATGCCGAGATTTTTGTGCCGATGCTTTTCAAAATGGCGATTGCTGGCACCAAAGGCCGTCAGCTTGCTTACACCATCGGCAAAGACGAGGTATTGGAAGCCCGGCACAAAGTATCGGCGAGCGGCGAGACGAACTACAAGTTGCGACTGGCAGTGGAAACCGCTAACAGTCAAGAGTCAAGAGTCAATGGTCAACAGTCAACAGCCAACAGTCAAGAGTTCATCCCCGAACAGCGCATCTTTGGCTCGAAAGTGCTGCTCACGCCTGGCACACAAGTGCGCGACGCGGGTTGGTACCAATTGCATTTGCAGGGCGACAGCACCTTGGCTGAGTTCGCGTTCAACTACGACCGCAAGGAAAGCGAGCTCACTTTCAAGACCGACGAAGCGCTCGCCGAAGGCTTGCCCAAAAACATGAAAGTGCTTGCCACCAACGCCGAAGCCAATTTCAGTCAAGTGGTGGACGAGCAGGAGCGCGGCATCGTGCTGTGGCGCTGGTGCGTGATTTTCGCGCTGCTGTTCTTGGCATTGGAGGTGCTGTTTTTGAGGTTGTGGAAAGTATAACGCGCCTGCCTGCCCTCCGGGAGGCGGGCCTGACGGCAGTCAGGGATTGCGCGGATAGGGCGGATTTGCGCGGATTTCTCATTGCGCGGGTAGGGGAAGCCTCTTAGTTTCGCAATTCAAAAATCAACAAAAAATCTTTCCTGCACTCAAACAAATGAAGGTCATGGATCAAGAACAGAACAAAATCGTCGTCTTTCAGGAAAAGCAAATCCGCCGGGTCTGGCACAAGGAGGAATGGCATTTCTCCATCCTCGATGTGATAGAGGTTTTGGCAGAAACAAGCAACGCTACCGATTATTTTAAAAAGATGCGGAAGCGAGACGTGGGATTGCAAACCTACATAGGGACAAATTGTCCCCAGGTAGAAATGGCCGGTGTATCAGGTAAAAAGCGAAAAACGCTTGTCGCCAACACACAGGGCATTTTCCGAATCATCCAGTCCATCCCCTCGCCGAAAGCGGAGCCGTTCAAACTTTGGCTTGCCAAAGTGGGGTACGAGCGCATCCAAGAAATTGAAAACCCGGAACTGGCAGCCGAGCGGGCACGGCAGTATTACCGCGACCTCGGCTATGACGAAAAATGGATTGAGACCCGCCTGCAAGCCATTGCCATTCGCGGGCAACTCACTGACGAATGGAAGACAAGGGGCGTTCAGGAAGGATTGGAATATTCCATCCTGACGGCAGAGATTTCCAAGGCGACATTTGGGTTGGTGCCATCCGAATACATGAAAGTCAAGGGCTTGAAACGGGAGAACCTGCGCGACCACATGACGAACCTCGAATTGATTTTTACCATGTTGGGTGAGGAACAAACCAAACAAGAAGCCATCAGCAGCGACGCACAAGGATTTCCAGAAAACAAAGATGCTGCCCAAAAAGGCGGGCGCGCCGCCGGCAAGGCACTGAACGCATTTGAGGGAGAAACCGGCAAAAAGGTCGTGACAGAAGCAAACTTCAAGCAGCAAATAGCAGAAGCGAAAAAGCAGGGAAAACAACTGCCCCAACTCAATGAGCCGAACCCCAAAACCTGAAACTTCGCAACCCAACCATGCACATCGTCATCCTCGGCAACGGCATCAGCGGCGTCACCTGCGCCCACCATTTGCGCAAACTCAGCGACCACGACATCACGCTCGTCTCTGACGAATCGGACGAGTTTTTCAGCCGCACCGCGCTGATGTACATCTACATGGGTCATTTGAGGTTGCGCGACACGATGCCCGTGATACTTTCGTGATATTGGGCGCGCACATTTACATCGGAATTTTAGAGTTATTTGTCCGCGCTCAAATGCTTGCGAAATGATGAATATCCTTGTTGTGGAGGACGACCCGAACATCGCCGAACTTATCGCCATCCACTTGCGCGATTTGCCCGCCCAAGTGACCGCTATGCACCAGGGCTGGCAGGGGCTGGACGAGGCCCTGAGCGGAAAATATGATTTCCTGGTGCTCGACCTCATGCTGCCAGGCCTGAGTGGCCTGGAAATCTGCCGACAGCTGCGCCAACGAAAACTTTACCTCCCGGTGCTGATGCTCACCGCCAAGTCAGAAGAACAGGACAAGATCGCAGGCTTGGAAATGGGCGCCGATGATTACCTCACCAAGCCGTTCAGCCCCGGCGAGCTGCTGGCGAGGGTGAAAACCATCCTCCGCCGCACCCAGCGCCAAAGCCAGCAATTGGAAAAACAATTGCAACGCATCGAACGCGGCGCTTTGTCCATTGACCTGGACATGAAAACTTTGAACAAAGGGGCCAAGCGCATCGAACTGACGGTGAAAGAATTTGAGTTGCTGCACCTGTTTATGCAAAACCCTGGGCGCAACTACACGCGGCAACAGATTCTCGACGAGATTTGGGGCGAGCAATTCGAAGGCTTGGAACACACCGTCAACACACATATCAACCGCCTGCGGGCAAAAATCGAAGACGATCTGGCCCAGCCTCGGTATGTTTTGACGGCTTGGGGCATTGGCTACAAATTCAACGACGAACTGTAAATGACCACCATTGAAGGGGCAGCAGACAAAATCAACGACAGCAAAATGGAACATTCGGCCAAATCCCGCTTGCGGCGCGTGATGACGACGGTGCTTGTGGCGTTCCTGCTGCTCATCGCCTATTTCCTGACCAGCGGTTATTTCAACGACTTGGCCGAAGCCGAACAAGCCAGCCTGATGCGGCTGAACGGCATTGCCTACACCCTCGCCATGCAAATTGACGGCGACGCGCACCAGCGCCTGATGGCCAAGCACCCGCAGAAAGACGACATCACAACTGCGCAACAAGACAGCGATTACCTCCGCATCCATCAGTCGCTGCGGCAGATTTATGCTGCCAATATGCTCAACACCCCCATTTACACCATTGTGCTGGACAGCACGAACACTTGTTACTTCGGCGTCACCTCTGCCGAGATGCCCTATTTCCGCCACCCCTACCACTCGGCGCCTGCCCTGCTGATGGAAAAACACGCCGAGGGCGCCATGATCCCGCGCTACAAAGACGAGTTTGGCACTTGGCTATCGGCGTTTTCCGCCATTCGGGACAGCACAGGGGGTATGGTGGCGCTGGTGCAAGTAGACCAGAAGTTTGATGAATTTATGCAACACGCCCGTTCCAACGTACTGCGCAATCTGCTCGTCAGCCTTCTGGTCTGCGTGTTCTTTCTGGTGCTGCTGGTCAGGATTTTACAGCCCATCTTGCGCAAAGAGTGCTTGAACAAAGAGGCCTTGGAAGCGGCCAACCTCGAAAACAAAAGGATCAACGGACAACTCCAGATCAGCCTCGAACAGGTGACGGCGCTCGACACATTCCGCAAGGAAATGATCGCCAATCTTTCGCACGATCTGCGCACCCCGATGGCCAGCATCCTCGGCTATCTGGAAACCGTGCTCCTGAAAAAAGCGCAACTCTCGGAGCCGGAACAGGAAAAATTCCTCAACGTCGCGTTCTCCGAAGCCAAGCGGCTCAATCGCTTGGTGGCCGAGCTGTTCGACCTGTCTAAATTGGAATCCGGACAAATCCAGATCGCACCGGAGCCTTTCAACATCGCCGAACTGGCCCAGGACACCCTCCAAAAATACCAGTTGCA
>JBJXFT010000213.1:0-4772 GCA_046155725.1 Saprospiraceae bacterium | reverse complement strand
GCTGCTTTGGTATTGACGGGAAGGTGTAGTCGTTTCGTAAGCATGCAGGGGCATGGTCGGTTACCCCTCAAAAAACAACGACCAAAATGTAACTGGCGAATACCAGTACGCTATGGCTGCCTAATTCAAGCGAATTAGAAGGCTTTTGTGCCGCGTTAGAGTAACGCTCAGCGTTCCTCTTTTTGCTTTCGATTTCTGATAGGAGCCGCCGCGCATCAAATTTTTTTCAGGATAGTCCCGCAGTATGCTCCGGATGCGGGATGAAACTCAGGAGATAAGGCACAATTGTGTGGGTCACTGAACCAGTCTTGTGCTCGAAAACCTAAGCAGTGAATAAGCATGTAGAAGGCGTTGCGACGCTTTGTCCGGACGCGGGTTCGAGTCCCGCCAGCTCCACAAGAGGGCGAGAGAGTGAGAGGGGTGAGAGAGTGAGAGGGGTGAGAAAGTGAGAGGGGTTGGATGCCCGAAAAGTAAAATGGGGATGCAGGATTTTCAAAACGGGTGCGTAGTTCCAAAGATTTGGGGCTGCGCACCCGTTTTTTTTCAAAAATGACATGAGATAGATTCCAAAAAACAAAAAAAAGCCAGCCCTCTCGGATTGGCTCGGTCGGGATACCAGGAGCAGCCGGACACCCGGTTTCCACATTTCCAGATTTACTTACTGACATTGCGCAGCCGCAAAATCAGGAGAAGCATGGCTGAATTCTGGCCTTCCGCTGAATTGCGGCTGGCATTGGCCGAGCAGGCAAATGGCCGATGTTGGCACGCGGGCATCCGCCAATGTAAAACGCCACCCTTCCTCCCACCTTTTTGCAAACCACTCCTGTATCAAGCGGTGGCGGAAAGGCCAAGGGGCGCAGCCACTTTTGAGCAAGGTGCTTGGGCGGGAGATGGGGGAGAAGGAATATTTGCGCTATTTTTGGGCGTTTAAAAATTAAACGAAATGAGCAATCAAGCGATAGACAAAAACAAATCTTGCCCATGACTGCCGTATTAAAAATGAATGTCCAAGAACTTGACACAAAGTTTGTCGAGGACATGAAACACCAATTTACCCATTCTGAGTTGGAGATTCGCGTACACGACCAGCCAGACACGGCTGCGATATTTACAGCCAAAGATTTTTGGGAAACTATCGGACTGCTGGATTGGTCGCGCGAAGACGATGATGCCAAGGTGGTTGAACCCGCAATTCGCGCATTGGAGTCCCAGCCACTGGCCCACATCTATCGGTTTGCCGATATTTTGTCAGAGAAGTTATGGCATTTGGATACCAAAGGCCACGCACAGGTTTTCTTGGACGACCCGGAAGAAGAAGGATATTTGTCCGTGGACGATTTTCTGTACGCCCGCTGCGCAGTGGTCGCCAATGGACAGAAATCATACGAAAAGGTGCTGAACAAGCCATCCGAAATGCCAAAGGATTTGACTTTCGAGCCTTTGCTGTACATCGCCATGAATGCCTACAAGCACAAGACGGGCAAGGAACTAATGCTGCTGCCAGCCTTTAATTATGAAACGTACAGCAACAAAAATGGCTGGGCAAAATAGTTAGGCGGACATGGCAGCGCACGGCAATTCCAACCTAAACACCAAGCCGCACCACTTGTATGAAATACGAGACTCGGTAGATGACGAGGTTTTCAAATACGGCATCAGCCACGACCCGGTTGACGACGACGGTTATTCAAACCGGATGCGCGTACAGGTCAATTTCTTAAACTTGGGAGTGAACTGGCCTCGCTTCTTTGCGCGAATCTTGATACTGGACATCCTCGGCAGAAAGGAGGCCAAGCGCATCGAACGTGCTTACATTCGCAAGCATAGAGAGCAGTACGGCAGCAAGCCCAGGGGCAATCTTGAGGATTAGGTTACTTGCGCGATTCGTCCTTCCACTTTCTCGCAAACCACTCCTGTATCAAGCGGTGGTGAAAAGGCCAAATGGCTACCGCCCCGAGCCAAGCATTTCCAAAGCGGCAAATTTCAATAGCCCTTTGGTTTCCGCCAATTTCTCAAAACCTAACCTTCCTTGCTGGTGTGCTTTTTCGGCATCTTTCAGATTGCTCAGATGGATGGATACCTCGGGGTATTCGCTTTTTAAAGCCTCCAAAGCCTTTTCCAATTCGCCCTGTTCAATAAGTTCTACAATAGCGTCCCGGTCTATGGGCGTGCTTTTTGACCCCATCTCGTTTGCAAACACTCCGTCGAGCAAGGCGCGGACGCTCACCATCTGAAAACTCTTTTGGCATTGCACGTCCTGTCCTTGCCGGTCTGCATTGTCCAATAAGCTCCGCTTGAAATAATGGGGGACTGGCGAATCTTTGCAGATGCCGCAGTTGCAGGGAATCTCCTGCTCCACCTTCATTCGTTCGTTGAAATGAAAGCCCCGATTGATGGCGTCAATGTCGCGGGCGATGGTCGTCATCAGTTCCTTCGCGTTGCGCCCCCCAATGTCAGACCGGAGGCTGATGCGCTTGTCGCGGTAACTTTCCATCACCTCTATCCTTGCGCCATTGTCTGAAAACACCGCCCCGCGCTTCCACATCACCGGCGGAGTTTCGAGCAGGCCGTGCTGCCGCACGATGAGCCGTGCCATGATGTCTTTCGGCATGAAGGTGTACTTGTATTGTACCTGCAAGACCGTTTGCCCTTCCCATGCATAGCCTTCCGGCGATTCATCGGGCAAAAGCGACGGCACGATGAAGACCCTGCCACCGCCCTCTGGCGCGCGGTAGCACAATTCAAACCTTTCCATCAGCAGGAGCAACTCCTCGAAGTAATGCTCATACTCCGCGCACTGCCACACTTCGTCCAGGTCGGTGCGGGTGAAGTGGCCGTTGTCGCCCTTCTTTTTGGTGTGGTCGAGCACGTTGTACACCGCCGAGGTGGCCCATTCCGGGCGGAGGATTACCATCTTGTTCAGCCCGGCCACCTCTTTGAAATACAAAAACGCGCCGAGGTCGTGCAGAAATTCGAGCAGAAAATCTTGTCTGGCCTTTTCCTTGATGCCTTCTTTTTGGCAGATTTCTCGGAATTCCGTGAGCAGGATATGGTCAGCATCTCTCTCTTCCAACTTCCGGCGAATACCGACCCATTTCTTCGGCACACGCTCGCCACGCCCAAACTGGGGCAGGCCTCGGATGCTCCGTTCTATCTGCTGGCGGAGCGCCACTGCTCCTGGGCGGTCGTTGACGAGGTTGACTACCGTAGGTTTGCCTTCCGAGATATTTGGATAATCGCGCCGCAGATCGCTCATCGGCAGGGTCGGTTGCATCTCCCCCTTTTGGTTCACCACCAGCAGCAGGCGGCTGTCGTGCCCTTATATTTCCTGCATCTGGAGCCAATAGTCAAACTGCTCCTCTTTGCGCCCATCGCACAGCAGGACGTAGAGCGATTTTTTGGTCAGAAAAAAACGGTGCGTGGCGTGATACACCTCCTGCCCTCCAAAATCCCAAATGTGCATAGTGAACGCGGGCACGGTGTCAGTCAGTTGGATTTTGGTCACTACAATTCCCGTAGTGCTGTCTTTCACCTGGTCTGGCGGGGTCGCGTCTGGGTTTTCCACCTTGCGCGCAAGCGTGGTTTTGCCCGCGCTCGCATCGCCGAGGATGAGCATTTTGGCTTCGTACACCACTTCGGAGCCTTGTTCTTCCAACTCCTTGAAATAGTTGCGCAGCGCAAACCTCCCTTGCCGCACTATCTCCGGCGGCGGAGAAGTCAAGCCCTCATTCCCATACAGCCACAAATGCTCCAGCCCATCCACCCCCTCCGGCAGCGCGAAGTCAATGAGCGCGTTGTCGCACAAATCAAGGTAGTGGAGATTGGCCATCTTTTCCAAGCCCGGCAAAGCGGTAATCGCGTTGCCGCGCAGGTTGAGCGCTTCGAGGCGCGGCAGTTGGCCGTTCAGCGTGGCGGCGATTTCCTGCCATTGCTCGTCCCTAAGGGCGAGGCTTGCAAGGTTCAGTCCGGCCAGCGCGCCATCGGGGTGCAGCGCGTATTGGGGAAGCCAGCCGCCTTCGCGCGCGGGGTCTTTGCGGCAGGCCATGGCGTTGCGTGCCCAGTCGTAGCCATGCGCGGGGGCAGGGTGCAAGGCGATGCCGAGCGTTTTTTCAATCTGGGCAATGAAGGCTGGCTTCTCCATATTTCGGTTTTGTTTTTCAAAATTAATGCGAATCAGGAGTTGGAGCAGGCGACCTCGTAGAGGTCAAATATTGGTAGCATAATCATGTGCAAAAGCACCCCGACCTCGTAGAGGTCGAATGTTGGTCGCATGTACAAAACCTCAAAACGTGCGACCTCTACGAGGTCGAAAATCTTTGGATGACCTGTTTTCTACCAACATTTGACCTCTACGAGGTCAACCTATTTTAGACAGTGACAAACGACAAACTGACAAACAACCCAACCGAATGAATCACAATGATTTGGAATCGAGATTTTGCTTCGTTTATTTTTCACCCGACCTTAAAGGAACGGGCGGGAAACAAAGGAAGCAAAATGCCAACTCAAGTTCTTGCGGTTCAAGGGCTTGAGTTGTTCATCGTTTATAGTTCCTCGTTCCCTAAAGGCTGTTTTTCAAAAAAAAATTTTTTGGGGCCAAGCCCCAATCCAACCGCTCGGTACGCTCGCCATGCTGCGCGGCAGGTTCGTCCCTCACCTCCCTGCTTGCACGGCTCCCGTACCTCGCTAACGCTCCGCGCCCTTTGCTCACGGGAAAGCAGGATGGCTAACCACTGAACTGCAGGGACAGAGAGAGGCGGAAGCCGACACCG
>JBJXFT010000196.1:0-31788 GCA_046155725.1 Saprospiraceae bacterium | reverse complement strand
TCATCGTTCATCGTTCCTATGAACGTTTGCCGCGCTCGGTGTTCATAGTTCCGCGTTCATCGTTCATCGTTCCTATGAACGTTTGCCGCGCTCGGTGTTCATAGTTCCGCGTTCATCGTTCATCGTTGATTCCTCGTTACTTTTGCGCTATGGATACCATTCAAATCAGCCTGCTCGACCGCGAAGGAGAACTGCACACGCTGGATGCGCCGACGGATATGGCGATGAGCGTCATGGAAGTCTGCAAAGCCTACCAACTCCCCGTGGAAGGCACTTGCGGCGGAATGGCCTTGTGCGCCAGTTGCCATGTGTACGTCTTGAGCGGGCATGATTTGCCGGAACCTTCCGATGACGAACTGGCCATGCTCGACTCCGCTTTTTTTGTGCAGGCCAACAGCCGCCTTGGCTGCCAGATCAAAATCCGCGAGGAACTGGATGGGCTGAAATTGGAACTTGCGCCCGTGGGGGAGTAAGGTTTTAGTGCTCGGTGTCTGCTCATTCGGTTTGTCATTCTGCCGGAAACCCTGACTACCGACAGGCAGGCGTCCGCGCCACGGAACACGCGGCGGTCACACCATATTCACCTCCGCCTCCAGCCGAATCCCAAAAGCCTTTTCCACTGATTCGATGATGGCGTAGGCGAGCGCTTTCACTTCTGCGCCCGTAGCGCCGCCGTAGTTCACCAGCACGAGGGCTTGGCGTTCGTAGCAGCCGGTGTTGCCCACGCGCTTGCCTTTCCAGCCGCATTGCTCTATGAGCCAGCCGGCGGGGATTTTCACGCGGCCGTCGGGCAGAGGGAAATGCGGGGCGAGCGGGTGGGTGGAGAGGATTCGCTCTAGCACCGAGCGGTCGGTTTCGGGGTTTTTGAAGAACGAGCCGCAGTTGCCAATTTTGGCGGGGTCGGGGAGTTTGGAAGTGCGGATTTGCACCACAGCGCGGCTGATGTCGGCGATGCTGGGTGAGCTTACACCATTGGATTCCAATGTTTTGGAAATGTCGCCGTAGGAAGTATTGAGTCGGTGCTGGTTTTTGGTCAAAGAAAACACTACCGAGCTGATGCACCATTTTCCTTTCTCTTCGCGCTTGAAAATGCTGTCGCGGTAGCCGAATCGGCAGGCCGCGTGGTGGAAGGTTTTGAGCCGCCCTGTGGCCAGTTCGAGGGCTTTCAATTTTACAAAGACATCTTTCAACTCCACGCCGTAGGCGCCGATGTTCTGGATGGGCGCGGCGCCTACCGTGCCGGGTATAAGGCTCAGGTTTTCCACGCCGCCGTAACCTTGCGCCACGGCCCACAGCACGAACTCGTGCCAGCCTTCGCCGCCGCCGACTTCTACCCACACTTTGTTTTTGAACTGGCGAAGCACCCGGATGCCGCGCAGGTTGTTTTTGAGCACCAAGCCTTCTACATCTTTGGTGAAAAGCAAGTTGCTGCCGCCGCCCAAAACCAGCATCGGCAGGATTTTCAGATGAATCGCTGCGCGCAAATCCGCGATGGACTTGATTTCCACAAAATGCTCGGCGGTCACGTCCAAGCCGAAAGTGTTGTAGGGCAGCAGGGAGAAATCGTGCTTTGTAGTCATTGGAAGCGGTTTTCGAGCTTCAAAATTGCATTCTTGCCTGTAGTTTCCACACCCGCTCTTTCCCGGTAGCGCCAGAGTCTGTCGCCGCTTGGCGCGTGTTGGTTTCTTCAATGCGGGCATCGAGGCGGAGCCAATGATTCACGCGCCAGTGCAGGTTGGCGTACCAGCGTGTGCCGCGCCCCGCGAGTGCGGGAATGGACACGGCCGAAAAAAGGTCGTTTTCAAAAGCATACACCCTCGAATCATAATCGTCCGTGTCAAAAATAGCATAGCGGAGCGCAGCCGAAAGAGGGCTTCCGAGCGGCTTTATCACTGCTTCCTGATAGGCGATAAATCCCAGCGTGGATTTGTTTTCCCCAATCTGGTACGTCGTCCATTCCACGCGGCTGCGCAGTTCGATGGGTTTGCTGACTTTGTAAATCGAGTGGATGCGAAGCCGATCGAGCCGCGCATTTATCAAGCCAAAGGGCTTGCCCAGCGCGTCGTTTCGGTGCTTGGTTTCCGATTTCCAAAGGGCGTAGACAGAGAAAGCGCGGCTCTTTGTCCACAGCACACGGGCCAGATATTCGCGGCCCTGCGAGGGAGCATCCACGCCATAGCGCAGCCAGGGGTGCCGCCACACGTCGGCGTAAAGATTTATTTGCCAACGCCTTATCCAACGGATGTCGGCGCCGAGGTAAAGCCCCCGCTCATTGCTTGCGCCCGAAACTTCCGCGAACGGGTTGCCATAAATAGACTGGTAATCCCTGCCCAGCGAGCGGTGCACCGCAGTGAGGGTCACATGGCGGTCGGCAGAAAAGAGCAGGCCGTTCACCGCTGCGAGGCCGCCGTTGTCGCTGCGGGCCGTTTCGCCAAAAAGGAAAATGTTGCGCCAACGGTAGTTGTAATCGAGGCTCGCTGCGGTCAGGCTTTTGCCCCGAAAGGCAAATTGGTTGGAAGCCAAGGGCGCGCGCTGCCACTGCTTGTCGTAGGCGATGTGCAGGGCATTGGCCGAGACTTGCCCTTGCCGCCCGCCCCAAGTGGCAGAAAGCCCGCCGACTTGCTCGCGGAGTTCTTTCTCGTCCTCCATTTCGGCAATGGAGCGGTGGTAGCCCGAGGTTTGGAGCGAGGAAAAAACAATCAACTGGCCGTCAATAAAATCGGTCGTGTCTGGTGCAGCCACATTGCCGTCGCGGAGGCGGTTGGAGTACAAGGCCGTTACTTCCAAGTGTTTGCCGAAGGCCAAGGTGGTGGCCGCGCCCCGAAAAAAATAGGTTTCGCCAAAGGCGCCGTAGGCGTTCAACTTTCGCCCGCCGCGCGCCACGGACACGGTTTCGGCAGATTTTCCGGGGGCAAAACCGGTTTGCAACAACAGCCCTTGTCCCATGCGGGCGGAATAATCGCCGAGCGCGACGGCCCGCACGGTCTGATTCCAATTTTGGACAAAAATGTGCGCGCTGTAAAAGTCAAAACTTTGAAAACGAACGATGGTGTCGTAAGGTCTTTTTTTGGCATCGAACAAAAGCAGGCTGTCGTTGGAAAAAAAACTTTCGCCGGGGTCGTTTTCAACCGTGAAGCCAAATCGCAGGCGGTTGTCGAACGTATGGCGGTAGCGCATGGCCCAACCATGGGGGCCGCCTTGTGGGCGGTTTCGGTAGTAGCGGAGCGAGTCGGCAGCATCGGAAGCAGCGTTCAAACCTTCTGCCAATGCTTTCTCTGTTTGGTAATTGGGCGGGTCGGGGTATCTCCAGCGCAGCACCAGGTCATTGTCGCCTTCCCGAAAGCCACGGAAAATGTTGGTGTTGCGCGTGTCCAGCCCCGTCTTGATTCTGGAAAATTGGAGCACCCGGCGGATGTCGGAGATTTCCCAATTCGGCACGGCCTGGAGTTCGTATTCGTTCAGGAAAGCGCCGAACCGGTCGCGGTACGCGAGGAAACTTTCCACCTGGAGTTGGTTGAGCAGGTGCAGGGAGAGGAGTTCTTCGCGGCTGGCGGAATTGAGGTTCAGCGGCCTGTCGCGCAGGAGTTCGAGGTTTTCCAAGAACTGTTGGGCATCCGATTCGGAGGCGGATTCGTTGTCGCGGAAAAAATTTTCGAGCAGTTCGTCGTCCGTTTGAGCGGTCAACGAGCAGGGGAAAGCAGCGGCGAGCAAAAATGCCAGAAACTTTAAGAAAATAAATTTGCTCAAGATTTGTGTATAAAAGGCAAGGGTGTGCGTCATAAGCCCGGTTTTTTCGGAAACAATGTTAGGGCGAAAGATTCGATTGCCGCCCGACTCTTTTTAGAAGAGACACTTTTTCAAAAAGTGTCTCTTCTAAAAGTGCCAAAACGCCCACAACAACTACCTTTGCTCATCATTTTTTAACCATTCAAAATCTATTTTCTCAAACATGAAAAAATCTGTTTTAGGAATTCTCGCAGGCGCAGCCCTGATGTTCTCCATGGCCTCCTGCGGCGAAAAACTGCTCACCGATGAGCAAGTGCAGGCTGAAATCCAAAAAGGCTTCGACGCTGGCAAGGCCGCCGTCGAGCAAGAGATGTCGGCCAAGTGCGATGCCGAATTCGAAGCCCGCGTCGTGGCTGAAGTAGAAGCGGCGAAGGCCGACTACGAAGCCCAAAAAGCAGCCGAGATGCCTGCCGGCAAAAAGTAAGCCTTTTGAAAACGACCCAAAATCCGTTCCTTCTCAAATTCGTTCAACGAAAATTTTTTCAACCATGATTAATAAAAAATTGCTCTTGGCTGGCGCAGTAGCTGTGGCTGGCTTTTTTACCCTCACGGCATTTGACGGCAAAACCCTCGCCCAACAAAAAGAGGAAATCGCTGCTGCCGTGACCGTGCAACTCGAAGGCCTCCGCGCGGAGAAAATGGCTGAGTGCGACGCTCGCGTGGCAGCAGAAGCCGCTACCCAGGTGGAGGCTTGGATGGCCGAAATGGCTGCCGCTCCTGCTCCCACACCCGGCAAAAGCAGTGGGAAAGGGAAAGGCTCGAAACCCGCGAAGGTGGAACCGCTCCCGGCCGGCACAAAGCCTGCGCCGACGACCAAAACCGACGAGAAAGTTCAAAACCGTCTGCCCGGCAACAATGACCCGAACAAGCCTGCCGACGTGAAGACAAATGAAAAAGTGAAATCTCGCCTTCCAGTAAAACCAGGAGGCGGCGGCAAATAAGGAATAGAAAAAGCGTAAAAAAACGGCTGCTTGAGCAATCAAGCAGCCGTTTTTCTTTTCAAATTGGGAAGGTCTTTTCTACTGAGCCACCCAAGCCACGTTGGTGCAGTTGGCAACGTCAACGCCGGTCGCTTTATCTTTAATCGTGTACTCCATGGTGAGTTGAGTTTTTCCACCTACTTGGTCTATCGTGCCGCTTCCCGAAACCGTGAAGTCAGCGCCAAGGTTTTGGGTCGGAATCGTCACTCTGGAATCGTTGCTTACCGTTGCGGTAATCGTGCCAGCAGCATAGAAATTGGAAATGGATATTTCATCGGCAGCAGTGCCAGCAGTGATGGCCACCAGATAAGGATCCGGGTCAGAAGTACAAGCGGCATCATGTTCTGTCACTTCGAAAATGCCGATAAGTTTTGCGCGCACCTCCACGGTGCAGTTGCCTTTGCTGTCGTATTCGTAACCTGCATCGCACTCGCAAGAGTTGTCGAGGCAAACGCCGTTTACGCAATCCGCATCCTTGCATTTGTCGCCGCAAGACGTAGTGGTGGTGAAAAGAAATGCGCCCAAAAGGAGCAATGGGAGGAGAAAGAGTTTCTTACTCATGGTTTGGAAATGTTTGTGAAAGGTGATGGAATGAATGTTAATTGTTCGGGACAAAGGTAAAAAAACGCCTCGTTTAGAGATAACAAACGAAACGTTATTCCCGCCGATGGCCGCCTAAACAACGCTGTATCTGAATGGTTGTCACTTTTTTAGCAGAACTTTTCCTGTCGCTTGGCTGCCTTCTGACGAAGCCCGCAGGAAGAAAATTCCAGATGGCAAGGTTTCGGGCAATCGGAATCGCAGGCTGGCTGTGGGGTTTTCCATTTTTTCCACAATGACTTTTTTGCCTTGGCCGTCCATCAGTTCGAGTAAAATTTCTGTGCCAGAAAAATTTTCGGGCAGCGCGATGTCCAGCCAATCGCCGGGAGTGGCGGGGTTGGGGGAAAGGCGGAGCGGGGCAGAGATTGATTCGTTGGTAGCCACCGGGCCGTTCACCACAAAGCAGGTGTCTATCGAGCAATTGAACATATCGGTCATCGTGACGCAATACTCGCCGGGGGCAAGGCTGTTACGGTAGGAACTCGTCGAACCATCGTCCCAAAGAAAAGCCATGCCCCAGGATGATTCATGAATATCAATTGAGCCAGTGGGGAAATCGGGCCAAGGCGAGTCCCAAATGTTCACGTAAAAAAGTTCGGAGATTCCGATTTGCTGTTGCGCAGAGCAGCCTTGTTGGTCTGTTATTATTACATCGTACACGCTTGGCGGGAGTGATATTTTATTCCCTGTGCTGGGCATCCCATTCCAAGTGACAACATAGTTCTGGGTACCGCCCCAGATATAAAATTCAACCACTTGCAACCCATTGCACAGGTCGGGAGAAGTATCCCAAAATTTTATGAAAGGCGGCATTGGCGGAAAAGTCCCAATGTAGCTGGCATGCTTTGTATTGTCGCAGCCAAACTGGTCGGCCACCGTGACCCACACATTGGTAAAGCTGGTATCGGGGTAGTCAAGGTAAAGCGTGAACGACTGTTCCGTCGAGACAATCTGCCCATTCAGCAGCCAGGTAAAATGCGGCCCAATTGCGTTGGTGTTGGCGGTGAAAGTTGTGGCCGTGGAATCTATCGTGAAGCAATCCGCGACATAGCCAACTACCCCACCTGCCGAAAGCGTGGGGCCAACCAAATGCTCCTCGGAATCAATAATTTTTGAAGCAGCGCAGCCATCCAAGGTGACTGCCACCGAATAAACGCCCCCAGCCGTAGCCAACAAGCAAGGCGTTTGTGTAGCCGGAATCCCATCTTTCGACCACTGGAAAACGGTGCCGGGCGAGGCATCGGCACAAAGGTTGACGGATGGTGTGTTGCAGCTGACCACGATGTTTGAAGGCAGGTTGGCCAGCAACGCGCTGGGGTTTGTTTCGGTCACGGTCAAGGTCAAAAGGGTGTCGCAGCCGCTGTTGGCCGCGAGGACGAGGTTGTAAACTCCTGCCTCGCTGATGACGATGCCACCGATCTCGATGCTCTCGCCCGTACAGATGGTTTCTGAAAGACTTTGCTGCACAAGCCCGCCGCCGGGGATTTGCACCGTATGCATCAAAGTGCAATCGTGCGCGTCGGTGACGGTGACGGTGTAGTTGCCGCTGTTGGTGAAATTGGCCGTGGCCGTCGTCTGGCCGTTTTGCCAAAGATATTTGTAGGGCGAGGTACCGCCGCCAGGCAGTACGGTAGCGGCGCCTGTGCCGCCGCCGCAGGTGACGGGCTGGATGTTGGTGGATTGAACTGCCAAGGTGGCCGGCTGCCCCAACACGATGGTTTCAGATTCCGTGTAGTTCGCCCCGGTCACCGTCACGGTGTATGTGCCGACGGAGAGGTTGTTTTGCTGGTAAAAGTTGAGGTTGAGGTTCGACCAATTGTAGAAAAGCCCCGTGTGGTCGCCCCAGACGCTGACCCCCACGATGCCGTTGCTTTCGCCGTGGCATTTTGGTTCTTGGACGTTGGTCGGCACGACCACGAATGGTGTGGCCGTGGGGCCGCCGTAGGTGAATGTGGCGCGATAGTTTTGGCCGTCGTTGTTTTTTATCAGGGTGGTTTCGGGGATGAAATCGTCGCCGATGGTATCTATTTCGGCCAAGAAATAAACTTCGAGGACGTAGGTTTTGCCCACCGTGAGGCCGGCGGCGAGGTTGATATTGCTCGCTTTGCTGCGGTAGCGCGTGGTGTAGGCGCCCACGAGGGTGAAGTACTCTTGGTCGAGGTTGAGGTTTTGGAAGTTGCCGCCCGATACGCCCTGCTCGTACACGCGGTATTTGAGGCCGACGGCCGAAACGTTGTTGATGCAACTTTCCCAAGTGATGGCCTTGGCGTTGGCGAGCGAGAGGTTTTGCAAAGTGCCGAGGTGGAGGCCATCGAAGCGTATGCCCGCAGGGCAATCCGCTATGATGAAACTGTCGAGGGTTCCATTGATGCGGAGGTGCACGAATGAAGAGCAATCGCCCACCCAAGCGTAGCCGCAAGCGGCTGTTTTTTTGGCGGAAAGAAGGAATAAGATGTTGAAAACGAGGAAGGCAGAGTAGAAGATGCGCATGGCGATCGGCTTGAGAGAAATGATGATGGTAGAAATCAGCGATTGGGGCTCGCTCCACAATCGCTCAAAGATACTGCCAAGCTTCTTTTCGCTTCCAACCAAAAACTTGTCTCTGTCGCATTTTGGCGTTCGAGGCCCTGCGGGCTGGCTGGGCTTGGGGAGCGTTGCGAGTTAACGATGCGCTGGATTGCTCGCACTTAGTAGGCATATCTTTCAAACCAGTGAAAACCAAATTGCTTAATTTTGCCAGCAAAATAAATCACGCAAATTATGGAATCAGCAGTCGCCTATCCGTTGGCCGTCTTGAAACCCACGAAACACCCCCTGCGCTACTCGCTGGAAGAGTACCTACGCCGGGAGGAAAGGTCGCTGGAACGGCATGAATACTACGACGGCACAATCACCCGTGTTCCTATGGCAAGAGGCCCGCACAACGAAATCACCGCGAATACCATCACCGCTATCAAAATCGCGGTAAAATCCTTGGAAAAAAGGTATCGCGTTTTCAACAGCAACCAGAAAGTATATCTGCCCCCGCTCAACTTCGGCCTGTACCCCGATGCCTTGGTGGTCTGCGAAAAACCCTTGTACTGGGACGACAACGAAGTGCTGCTCATCAACCCAATTTTGATTGTCGAAGTGCTGTCCAAAAGCACCAGCGCCTACGATAAGGGCGACAAATTCTCAGAGTACAAGACTTTGCCCTCGTTCAAGGAGTATGTTCTGATTGAGCAAAACTCCTCTAAGATAGAATCCCGCTTTCGGGAGGAACCTGACCTTTGGCGCGAAACCATCGCCACTGACCCCAACGGGCATATCCTGCTCAAATCCATCGGCTGCTCGCTCTCGCTGGCCGATGTTTATGAAAACATCGAGTTCAAGCCTGCCCCGCCCGCGAAGGCCCCTAAAACGAGATAGCCAACGAAGTCGTCAGGTAAGGGCGGTTCTTCGATAGCGCATCGTCGGTCACAAAGATTTCATCTTCGCTGGAAAGCAAGCGGCCTTCTATGCGCCACAGGGCGTTGTCGCTGACTTTGTAATCGAAGTTGAGCGACAAGCCAAGCGTTTTGAATCCGTTCGGAGTGCCCGTAGCGACGATGACACCTGCTTCATCCTCAAAATATTCTCCTCGCAGTGCCAGTGCGGTGCGGGGCGAAGTTTGGTAGCGCGCGATCAGTACGGGCGTGTACCAAGTGTTCAAATCGCTCGCCCCTTTGCGTATTTGCTCCGCGCCAAAGTCGAAACCGGCGGTGAATTCCCAATCGCCCGACACGAAAATTCCATAGACATTGTGGTATTGCCGAATCAAGCGGTTGGTGTCCGGCTTTTCGCTGCCGAGGTAAGTGCTGTAATTCAAAGTTACCTCGCTGCTTGGTTTCCATACGATCTGTGTGCCAAAAGCAGGGAAACTGATGCCAGCCGGGCGGGCCACGCGCTGCCAACCATTCAGATAGAGGGCGGCCAAAGTCCAAGCGTCGTTCGGTTGGTAGGTCAATCTCACGCCCGTTTCAAAATAGGGTGAATTCTCTGCTACGAGGCTGCGGGTGAGCACGCGGCAACTTGGCGTATGTGCACTTTCAAATCCGATGTGCGAGGGCAAAATGCCCGCATCCAGCCAAGTGCCTTTGCCGAGGCGCAGCCCGACATTGGCCTCATAAATATGCTGTGTCACATCGGTTTCAGCCGACAGGTTGTCATCGGCGTAAGTGCCGACCATCAAAGCCAGATTGCTGCGCACATTCCTTGCCGCGTATGCACCCTTGACGAAAGCCAGGTTGACGTTCGCCTCATTGTGGCGGTTGTGGTTGTACAAGAAGCCGGGACGCGCATTGTCAGCAGGCTGGTTGAAATCGTATTGGTAAAAAACATCGGCGAAGCCACCGAAAATTAGGGACGCAGTCGAGTCCGAAGTTTGGCCGAAGGCCGCAAAAAACAGCAGTAAAAATGGGAGAACAAGTATTTTTTTCATGGTAAGAAGTTTTGAATGAACGGGCGAAGAAAGGGTGTTACCTCAAATTATCCAGCGCAATGTACAGTGCAAGCACATCTACCTGCGAAGGCCCAAAGATGCCAAGCCGGGGCCGGGTGTGGTTTAGAAAGTTTAGGTGGTTTAGGAAGATTGCTCTCCAAACCATCTAAACTTTCCCAACCACTCTAAACCGTCTATATCTGTACCTTTGCGGGGTCAATTTTCAAAAAAAAAACACACACCGCATCATGTTGGACTTGGCTGAACGCAAACTCGAACTTATCCAAGAGGTCTCGCAAATCCGGGACGAGCAGGACTTTGCCCAGTTGGAAAACCTGCTGCGCCAAATCAGGGAGCGGCAAGAGGGGCTGATGAAGTATCGGAAGCCTTTGCCCAAAAAGTTTGACCCAGAAGCAGTGAAACGTAGAAAAGGCTTCAAGGGGCAAGACAGAGAGACTTTTATGCACCTCGTGAGAGAGATAAATGTCCAAGAACCCGTTGAAGATTTACTTGCCATGCTTTCCAAATGATCTACCAATTTGACACCAAGCATTGTCATCCACTACCTGCGCGAGTCAGAAATGATGCGCCAAGTGGAACAACAATTTAACCCTTTCGCCCCCGTCCATGAAATTTGGCTCTGCGTGGTTTCCATTGGCGAGTTGAAATCAATTGCTATTCAAGCAAAATGGGGCGCAAAACGCTTGAAACAGTTGGACTTGCTGCTTGATGTTCTCCATCCCGTTGACATTTGGGCGGAAGACATCTTCGACCGCTACGCCGAAATTGACGCTTTCAGCCAAGCCAAACTTCCCTCCCAGCCGCTTGGTCTTACCGCTCGCAACATGGGCAAAAACGACCTCTGGATTGCTGCCACCGCTTCCATCCTCGGCGCGACGCTGCTCACCACCGATGCAGATTTCGATCACCTGAACGCGACATTCCTCGATGTGGGGAAAGTCGCGCTGCAACGCTGAGCCTACTTCTCGCATTTCTCCAAGGCCGCTTTCACCTCCTCAAACCGAAACGCCGGCTGCTCGTTGCCCCAACTTTTCAGCACATAATTCAGCACATTGGTGATTTGAATGTCGTTGAGTTGGTCATTGCCTGCCATCTGCTCGGCGTAGGTTTTTCCGTTCACCACGATGGTGTCTTTCAGCCCATATCGAATCAAACAAGGGAGTCGGTCGCGCTGGGTTTCCAGATAATCCGACCCGGCCAAGGGAGGGATGAGCGCGCCCAGCCCCTCGCCGCCGTCCATGTGGCAGTTGGCACATTGTTTCTTGTACAAGCGCTCGCCCATTTGGTAGGGCTGTTGCTCGCAGGCGGTCAAGAGGGTGAGAAGGGTGAGAGACGTGAGAAGAGTGAGCGCGCGAGAGCGTGCGATACGCTGGTTCACCACGCATCTACATTCATCATTTATCATTCCGAAATCCATCATTTGGAGGGTCGTGGGAGTAGTCATAACGCTTGTGAATTTGGAATGAGAACAAGAACAAAATTAGGGTCAAAGGCTCCCGTTGCCCTACAAATCATACTGCTTAATCTTCCTGTAAAGCGTGCGCTCAGAAATGCGCAATTCGTCGGCGGCTTCCTTGCGGCGGCCTTTGTATTTGGTGAGTGTGCGCTTGATGGCGTCCTTTTCGATTTCGTCCATCGTGAGCGGCGCGTTTTCCTCTTCGCTTTCGTCGAAGTTGACCGCTGGATTTCCCGAATCAATGACGATCGGCTTTACCCGTTCGTTTTCAAAGGGGTGAAAACGCGGCTGCGCTTCGTTGGCGTAACCGTTTTCTTCAAAAAAAGGCTCATCAGTATTGGAAAAACCAGTACTCAATTGCCTCAAATTCCCCAGCTCCGGCATTCGGAGGTTGTTGCTTTCCACGAGTTTGAAGAACAAGGACTTGAGTTCATTTAGGTCGTTCTTCATATCGAACAGCACCTTGTAAAGCAGTTCGCGTTCTTGAAATTCGCCGCCGTTTTTACCCCCAAAACCGTTGCCGCCCATAGGCACGGGCAGGTGGCGGTTGAAAATCTGAGGCATGGTGCGCTGCAAGGCTTCGGCGGTGATGAGCCGGTCTTCGGAGAGGACGGAGAGTTGCTCGGCCACGTTTTTGAGTTCGCGGATGTTGCCCGGCCACCGGTAGTTTTCGAGCACGAGTTCGGCGCGCTCGTCGAGGCGGATGGCTTGCATCCGGTATTTCTCTGCGAAGTCGCCCGCAAAACGGCGGAACAGCAGGCCAATGTCGTCGGGGCGTTCTTTCAGCGACGGCACCCGGATCGGCACCGTATTGAGGCGATAGAAAAGGTCTTCGCGAAACCTGCCTTTGCGCACGGCTTCTTCCAGATTCACATTCGTGGCAGCTATGACGCGCACGTCGGTCTTTTGGCTTTTGCTCGCGCCGACGCGGATGAACTCGCCCGATTCGAGCACGCGCAGCAGGTAGGCTTGGGTGTCGTTGGGCATTTCGCCGATCTCGTCGAGGAAAATCGTGCCGCCGCTCACCGTCTCGAAATAGCCCTTGCGCTCGCCCACCGCGCCTGTGAACGAGCCTTTTTCGTGGCCGAAAAGTTCGGAATTGATCGTACCCTCGGGTATCGCGCCGCAGTTGACGGCGATGAATTCGTTGTGCTTCCGCGCCGACAGCGCGTGGATGATTTTGGAAAAAACTTCTTTGCCCACGCCGCTCTCGCCCGTGATGAGCACGGTGAGGTCGGTCGGCGCGACGCGCGTAGCCGTTTCGAGTGCCGCATCAAGCGCAGGCGATGAGCCGACGATGCCGAAACGGGCTTTTATGGATTGGAGGTGATTGCTGGCCATTAAAGAATGTTCTGCTTGTAGTAATCTTTGTTCTCACTTCTTGAACAGAGTTATGGAGAACCAATTGGTATTGGAATAGAGCATGGGCCGGGGATAGCCTCCTGCATCAGCGTCGTTCAAAATTCGCCGGACTCCTTCGCCGGATTCGCGCACGATTTGGAGCGTTTTGAGCACCTGCGCGATGCGGACGTTGCGCGAGTCGTGGCGGTTTTCATTGGCATACAAGTCGTCCACGTTCAAGGTGGAAAGCAGCGCGCCGGGGCTTCTGACCTCCATTCGGTCGTCAAAAAAATAGACCTCGATTGCGCTCGCGATGGTGTAGTCACGGTGGAATACCGCATTGACAAGTGCTTCTCGACAAGCCGCCACAGGATATGAATAGCGCGGCTCGAAGCGACCATCCGTGTTAAGCCCATTGCTCTCCACGATGTATTTTTCCAACTTTTTTTGGGCATCTTCTATCAGTTCGAGGATGTTGCCTTCGGCAATTTCTTCGCTCACCACATTGAAAGAAGCACCGCTTAATAGTGCTGTGCCCGCTACGCGCATAAAGCGAACTTGGCAGCGCGGGTGCCATTTCTGAATGTCGTTGGCAAACAAAAGCAAAGCGGCAGCCCGCAACCGCAGCCCGCCTGCGGTGTAATCGGCCAAGCCCATTTGTTGCAAAAATTTCTCGACGCTCAGCGACAACGCGCTCATGAATTTGCTTCCGAGGCTGCGAATCAGGTCAATGTCCAAGTCGCCCAATGTCGCGCCGTCCGACCATTCGCGGTCGTATTGGCGCGATTCTTTTTCTCGCCGGTCAAATTGCAGGGCGCGCACCCGGGCAGGCATCGTCCTGTTTCCAGAGCGAGTCATCACCCTCCCGTCGGGGAGTTGGTAGATTTCGTCCGTGCCTTTGTCCACCTGAAAAAACAGGATGGCATGGCCGTCCACTTCTGTTTTGAGCGCGAAGGTTAGGGGAAGTTGTTGCCCTTTGAAAACGTGCGAGCGGACGGCGTTCAGCATCGTTTCCACGTCCTCAGCATCGTGCGGCACCCCGGTTATGGTCGTGTCGTCTTCAATCCCGATAATCAGTTCGCCCCCATCAGAGTTGGCAAACGCCACCAAGCCCTCAGCGATGTCCTCGCAGATGTGCTTGACCAAGCGCGGCTTTTTGTTGCCCGGCTTGCCCTCCCACGCAGACTTGAATTCCCGAAAGTCGCTCTCGCCGACCAAGATAGAATTCTTGATGCGCTCTTTCAGGATTAGGATATCGGTCATTCAAATGCTGTTTTTGTAAAAATCTATGATCAGCTGGAAAACCCCCAATAATTCGGGAAGGCTGCCCAAGTAGTAGCGACGCTCGTCTACGGTGATGGTGTTCCCGGCTAATTTCATGAAATTCCAGTCATCGCCCGTAGTGACACAGCCGAAGACGGTGTCTGTGATCAGCCCTTTTTTTTGATTGAAAACACGCGCGCCTACCATTTGAGCGGCGCATTGCGGCACGCCAAGGTCAATGTCGTTTTTCTTGGCTTCTACGATCTGGAAGATCGGGTAGTTGATCTCGAAGCTTTGCGTGTCTTTTGCCACGATGAAATCGCACTCGCCGTTCAGCCCTGTCTCTGGGTCTGCGGAGAGGATTTCGCCGGAGTAAATAGTGAAGAACCGATCGTTTCGGAGTCGAACGTCCAAGAGGATGGGGAGCACGATGAGTTCAGACTTGGCCTTTTCGCTGCGCTGCGGCAGCTCGAGGTTGTAGCCGAGGTCGCTTTTCAGTTTTTTGGACACTTGCACGGGCTTCACGTTTGGGAACAACGAGCCTTTCCGGTTTTCGATGCCGAATTTTTGGTGCAAATCGGAGAGGGTGAAGTCTGTGTAAGCCATAAGTATTGATTGATTTTAAAAGTTAAACCACCTCCCCCAACAACGTCGCACTCGACACGTCCTTCACCCGAACCATCACATAATCCCCCGGCTTCAAGCCCTCTCTTTTAGGGAACACACACATTTTGTTCTGCGAATTCCGGCCACAAAAATCATCGGCTGACTTGCTCGAATCGCGCTCGATCAATACTCGGAATGTCTTGCCAATGTCGCGCTGGTTGTGGCGCAGGCTCACATCTCTTTGCAAGGCGACAATCTCGCTGAGGCGGCGTTTTTTTACCTCATCGGGAATATCGTCAGCATACTTGCGGGCGGCGAGCGTACCGGGGCGTTCGGAATAGGCAAACATATACGACATGGAGTAGCCCGCCCATTCTATGATGGAAAGCGTGTCTTGGTGCTCCTCCTCCGTTTCCGAGCAGAAGCCCGTGATAATGTCGCTCGACACCGCCGCGTCAGGCAGTATGCGGCGGATGCTTTCCAAGCGCTCCATATACCAGGCGCGGTCGTAGGTGCGGTTCATCAGCTCGAGCACACGCGAATTGCCCGATTGCACGGGCAAGTGGATGTATTTGCAGATGTTGTCGTGGGCCGCCATCGTGTGCAACACTTTGTCTGTCATGTCTTTTGGGTGGCTGGTGCTGAACCGAACCCGAAGGTCAGGGTGAATGGCAGCAGTCATGGCCAGCAGGTCGGCAAAGTCAGCGCGCTCGTTGGTTTCGGGGTTTTCCCATTTGTAGGAATCCACGTTTTGGCCCAAGAGCGTGACTTCCCGGTAGCCTTTCTCGAACAAATCCCGCGCTTCGGCCACGATGCTGAACGGCTCCCGCGAACGCTCGCGGCCCCGGGTGAACGGCACCACGCAGAACGAGCACATATTGTCGCAGCCGCGCATGATGGAAATAAAGGCCGTAACACCGTTCGAGTCGAGGCGCACGGGGCTGATGTCGGCGTAAGTTTCTTCGCGGCTGAGCAGCACGTTCACCATGCGCCCGCCTTCTTCCGCGCCGCCGATGAGGTTTGGCAAATCGCGGTAAGCATCGGGGCCGACCACGAGGTCAACGAGTTTTTCCTCTTCGAGCCATTGTTTTTTGAGGCGTTCGGCCATGCAGCCGAGTACGCCGACTTTCATGCCGGGCCGCTGGCGCTTTACCAAGGCAAATATTTTCAGGCGTTTGCGCACGGTCTCTTCGGCTTTTTCGCGGATGGAGCAGGTGTTGACCAGGATCAAATCGCTCTCCTCCATGTTGCGCGTGGGGGCGTAGCCGATGTCGCCGAGGATGCTGGCCACGATCTCTGAATCGGAGAAATTCATCTGGCAGCCGTAGCTCTCGATGTAAAAATGCTTCAGCCCCGGCGTGTTGCCCAGCGTGCCGTGTTCTTTGAAAAACACGCTGCCTTGCATGGCCTCGTCCATTGTTTTGACCCCTTCGAGGGTCGGGTTTGCGTCGTAGAGCATTTTGAAATCAACGTTTTACACCGATTAAATCTCCATTCTTGTGCATTTCCAACAAGTCGGATTTGAGCATAGGCTCCACCAATTCGTAGAAATTTTGTGGCTCGTCAATTCGGTGCAGCCCGCTGAGCTTGCTGACCTCCATGGCATTGTTGTTTACCCCGATGGTATCACCATGTACCGCAGCAACCCTCAAAAGGGTATAATTGCCAGGGGCAGATTTGATTTGATATAGGTCGCCCACTTGCGGGCTGTTCAGGAATATCAGGTCGTTTTTATCTCCTTCTTTGCTCTGGTACACCGCAAGGGCAATCACACAGGCAAAGACTCCCAAGCCAACAAATTGCCAAACGGGGGTTTTCACCTCGCTCCTCATCGCCTCGTACTCCATTTGAAAAGCCGAGGGCATATCCTTGTATTCCAACTTTTGTTTGCAGTGCTGGCATTGCGACACGCCCTTTTTGCTCAAAGGGAAAATCGGTATCCAGTAAAAATGGGCGTACTCCCCCAGAACACGCATCTCGGTAGTGCCGCTGGTGCCGCAATGCGGGCATTTTTTCCCAAACATTAATTCCGAGCTCAGCGTGGAGGCCTTTCTTCCAAAAACAAACATGGTTGGCGGGTTTCAGGTTTCGCAAAAACGCCCGCAAAAGTAACCCATCTTTTTGAGAAAAATGCCAGAATGTCACCCACGTTTTGCACAAAATGACAGGAAAGAAATAATGAAGTGATAGAGCGATGAAGCGATAAAGTGACCGCTTCATCACTTCATAAAATCACCAGTCCTTCTTCAAACGCGAGGGCCGATTGGCAGGCGCCAACTCGCGGTAAGCCCCGGCATTTTTTTGTTCCTCGGAAAGCACGGCTTTGTCCAGCAATCGCCGAGCCTCGGCTGGCGGCAGATCGGCCGGCGGGATTTCTCGCTGCCGCGACGCGGAGGCTTGGTCGAGGTAATTCTGGCGTGGCCTCACACTCGGCGGCGGAGGTGGCGGAGGAGGAGGTGGTGGCGAGGGGGGTGGTTCTTGCAGTTTCCTCTTGGCGATTTGCAAATTTTTCTGCGCATCCGGACGACGGGGCGCAAGGCGCAGGCTTCGTTCGTAGGCTTCGATGGCGGCGGCGAAATCGCGTTGCAGGAGGCAGGCGTTGCCGAGGTTGTAAAGCGCATCGGCTTTGTCGGCTGGGGAAAGGCTTTTTTCGGCGGCTTCGCGGAAAAGTTGGGCGGCCTCGGCGTGGTCGGATCGGAGGTAAGCGGCATTCCCCGCATTGTAGCGGGCTGCGCTGCTGCTCGATTTTTGGTAAGCGGCTTGGGCTTGTTCGTAGTCGCCCCGGTCGTAATAACCCTCGCCTTGGCGCAGGGTGCGGTGTTCTAACTGGGCGGCGATTTGCCCAACGTACAGCAGCGCGAGGAGCGCGGTTTTGTATTTTTTTTGAAAAATCATCCTGTTCAAAATGTATCTCGGAATGCCATTCCAAGTTTAAAAAAAGTGTGCCAGAGTGCACACCGTCAAGTAGACAACCGCGCCATCACCTTTCGTGCCCTGCTTTTGAACCCCGCCGAGCCATGCTCCAAATGTTCCTCCAGCAGCAGGCACAACTCGCTTTTCAACTCCGGCACCCGTTGGCATATTTTTTCCAAAACCGTCATGGACGCGCATCGGATGGCTATGGGTTCTTTCGGGTCGGCGAGATAGCCAAAGCACAGGTCGGCCAAATCATCGTCCAAGTCAGCGGGGAAATCAAGGGGTTCAAAAACGTTGAGCGTGTTCCGTTTTATCGCGTCGTGCAGGTTTGGCTGGCGAAGTTTGGCCACTAATTTCGGCAACCACTCTTGCATGATTTCGGGCGACTTTTCCCCTACATATCGCACCGCCCACGAACTTCTTTGGGTAAAAATATAAGCGTAGCCCCTGCCTTTGGGGAGCGGCTTGGAAGCCGGGTCATTCAAGAAAATTTCCATCAAGATTTCCAGCCGTTCCGCATCGCGGCCTACCCACCGGACAATGCGCATCGTCTGCGCCTTGCTGTGTTCGGCGAGGATTTGGGCTTCGAGCCATTCGCGGGTTTCAGCCTTCGTCATCGGCATCAACGGGTGGGGGGTCAGAAATGTACGTTTCCTGCAGCACGGGCGAGGTAAGTTCAAAATCGGGGTCCCATTGCCACAGCCCCTGCTCATATTCGCGGGTCATCAGCGCGACATTGTCCAAATGATATTTGCGCTGCAAACGCGGAAATTGATAGCGTGCCCACAGCGAATCTTCCTCAAAAGACACTCCAGTGGCAATGCTTTCGCGGAGCGCAAAAAGATAAGCCTGCGCTTCGGTGCGGCGCATCAGCCATTCATTGATGTTCAGCGCGGGGTCGCCGTGGCCTGGCACCATACGGGTAAACCAGTTGCGGTCGTGAATGCGCGGGAGTTTCTCCAACGTTTGTTCGTAGTCCACGCTGCTGTGGTAAATGAACGGGAATTCGCAGTTGCACAGATAGTCGCCCGCGATGCACAGCCCCAGTTGCCACACGATGATCATCATACTGTCGGCAGTATGGCCGGGCGTGAGGTAAAACGACATTTTGGTATTGCCGTAGCGGTACTGCACCCCGTCGCGGAACACCAAGAAATCGCCCTTCGGGTACAGGATAGGGTAAGAGCGCCGGATGTAGTATTGCTCGTCAAACTCAAGGCATTTCTCCACTTGGAGTTCGCGGTTAGGGTTTTCGGCCATGGCCTTCGACATAAAAACCTTGTCGGGCTTGAACGCTCCGTAGCCAATGATGTGGTCGAAATCAGAGTGTGTGAAAACCAAAAACAGGTGCCGTGCGCCGCGAATGCTCTCCACATATTGCCGGATGGCCTCCACCTCGTCGGGCAGCCAAGCCGGGTCGAACACCAGCACCACATCGTCGGTGCAAACCACCGTAGAATTGGTTTGGAAAAGTGCGCTTTGAAAAATCGTGACCTGCGGGTCACGATAAATGATTTTGTTCATAGGTCAGGTCTCTCGAAATGCCAAAGCCTTTGGGTTCAGGGCAAAAGTAAGCTCTCAAGCCTCCATCTTGCTCACCAACACCCTATCAATCTTGCTCTTGTCCATGTCCACAATCTCGAAGCGGTAGCCTTCGGTTTTCAGCACGTCGCCGACTTTCGGGATTTCGCTGAGTTTGTACAGGATAAAGCCCGCTAAGGTGGAATAATCCGCGTCTTCAAAATCAAACTCTGCGAGGCTCAGCGTTTCGCGCAGTTCGTCAATGGGTATCATACCGTCCACCAGCAAGCTGCCGTCTTCGCGGGTCACGATGTCCGGTTCCTCCGAGTCGTCGAGGTCGGGCAGCGTTCCGAAAATGTTCTCCGTCAGGTCGTGCAGCGTGATGATGCCTTGCGTAGAGCCGTATTCGTCCACCACCACAGCGAAGTAGTTGCGTTCTTTTCGGAATCGTTCGAGGATTTTCAGCGCGTTCATCGTTTCTGGAATGTAGAGCGGTTGAGAGGCTATTTTGCGCAGGTCGAAGTCCGCTTTGTCGCGGGTGCCAATGTAGTCGCGGAGTTTCACCACGCCGATGATGTTTTCGATGTCGTCGTCGCAGAGCAGGAATTTAGTGTAGCCGCTCTCGCGAATGACGCGGTCATTTTCCTCCATGTCCTCTTGAATGTCAATCCACTCCACCGCGTTGCGGTGCGTCATGATAGTGTAGGCGTCGCGGTCAGAAAAGCGCAGGATGTTCGTGATGAATTCGCTCTCCTTTTGCTCCAGCACCCCTTGTTGGTTCGCCATTTTCACCATCAACTTTATCTCTTCTTCCGAAATGTTCTGCTGGTCGTTGGGCTTTATGAACAGCATCCGCATGAACATCTTGGTGCTCCAACTCAAGAAAGCCGAAACGGGGCCCGTAAGTTTTGTGATGAAGTTCATCACCGGCGCACAAGCGATGGCGAGCGATTCGGCGTATTGGATGGCAATGTATTTCGGTGCCAGTTCACCCACTATGAGCGAAAAATAGGTAATGAGCGTGATGACAATCGAAATGGAGATTTGCTCGGCGTATGGCGCGAGCACTCCGACTTGGGCAATCAATGGCTCCAGTTTGTGGCCGATGGCCGCCCCCGCATAAGCGCCTTCCACAATGCTGATGAGCGTAATGCCGATCTGCATGGCGGAGAGATAATTGTTGATGTTGTCGAGGAGGCTGACGGCGATGGCCGCGTTGCGGTTGCCCTTCATTTTCTCGCTTTCGAGGCGCGAGCGCTTGGCGGTGAGGAGCGCGATTTCGCCCAGCACGAGGAATCCGTGCACTACAATAAGGACTACTACTATGGCAATTTCCATGAGAAGAATACTGCCGTGCCGCTTTGAAAAAGTTGGAATAAATGGCGCAATAGCGAGGGGCGGCGTAGCAGCGTGGTTGCTTAGCAACGATTCGAGATGGTTTGGAATGGAAGATTTGGCAGATGCCGAACCTTCAAACCTTGAACCATAAAAGCCTGCGAACCCTTAATAAGGAAATCGGTCGAAAAAGTTGCGCCCAACTTTGTCCGGGATTCTGGGGCAAAAGTAGCCCGTTTGCCAAATTTTTCCCCTGAAAATTGAGGGTTGCCTGCAATTCGAGAAAGATTTTGTTAAAACAGAAAAAAAACTTTCCCGGCCAAACAATAAGCCCATACTTTTGGCCTCGTCAAAGGGCATACCGCCCAACATTTCCGTCACCAATTTTATTCTCTGCGTATCGGCTAAAACTTGTACACCAATTAAATTTCTGATTCAATTTAACTGGGTTAACAGCAAAACCTTTTGCTCATGCAAGTTATGCCAATGCTTCACGATCAAGAACTGATCGCCCGTTACACAGATGGTGACGAACAAGCCTTCGAGACACTCCTTTCTCGTTACAAGGCAAAAATCTACACTTCCATCTATCTCTTCGTGAAAGATCGCGCCCTCGCGGAAGACATCTTTCAAGAAGTTTTCATCAAAATCATTGACACCCTCCGCAAGGGCAAGTACAACCACGAAGGCAAATTCGTGCAGTGGGCCATGCGCATCTCGTACAATATGTGCGTGGACTATCACCGGCGCAACAAACGCCGCGCACACATCAACCCGAACCCCGACTTCGACATCTTCGATGTGCTGCGTGTGAGCGATGAAGGCCCCGAAACCATCATCATGCGCTCAGAAACGCACAACCGCATCCGCCACTTGGTGGACGCGCTCCCGCCTGAACAGCGCGAGGTGGTCATCTTGAGGCACTACGCCGACATGAGTTTCAAGGAAATCGCCGGCCTCACGCGCGTCAGCATCAACACCGCGCTGGGCCGTATGCGCTACGCACTCATCAACATCCGCAAAATGATGTCGGAGCGCGAGGTGGTGTTACAATGAAGCGATAACGTGATGAAGCGATCATCAACGAGGCCGCTTTTCCTGTCTCAGGAAAAGCGGCCTCGTTGATTTTTATGCAGCATAAGTGTGCTGCTCTATTCTATAGCCAACGCAAAGTGGTTTTGAACAAACGAAAAGTTGCTTGAAAAATCAATTTTCTAAACCCTCTAACCTTTTCAACCCACTCTAAACTGACTATCACTTCTCTGAGGTTTTGCTTTCAAAAAGGGCGAGAATGATATTGCCCATGTAAACGCCGAGAGCGGATTCGACCAGCGTGAGGAACATGGTCATGTCTTGGAAATTCAGGATGTTGGGCGCCAAGGCTTTGAGCAAGATGAGCGAGAGCACCACCACAAAATGGCCGTTGACGAGCCACTTGACGAGGCTGTTGATGGGAGTGCCGTTTTGTCCGTTCAGATTTGGCTCGGTGATGCTTCGGCCCAAAAAGCGGAACACCGCTCCGCCATAAAGTGCGGTCACGGGCGCGAGCACACCCATCAGCGAGGTGAACTCTTCAAAATCGAAGCCCCGCAAAATGTACAGCAGGCAGGAAACCCCGATGAGCGCAAAGTGGTAGATCAAGATCAGCCTAGCGATGCGTGTTCGAGGCGAAAGTGGCGCAGCAGCGGAAGCCGGAGCGGTGGAGTTGGTTGTAGCGTCGGTAGCCATAGTCGTAGCCATGGTCGTTGAGTTGGTCGAAGTCATCCTTGTCGAAGGTAGTCCAACATTTTTTTGAACAATCGTTTTTGGTATTCGTCGAGGTTGGATTTGTAGTGGAGTTCCATGTCTTTGTAGTCGTTTTTTCTGGGAGGGAAAATGATGCCAGAACCGTATTTGCCCTGAAATTCCCACGAAAGTTCTACATCTGTGCCTTTCTGTACCCCTTTGACATAGATGCGGTGGTACTCAAAAAAACCGTCGGGGCAAATCTCGTAATTTAGGTGCGTCACTTCCAGTACAAATTCGTCGTAGGCGGCGTAGGAAGAATCCACTTTCGCCCGCCAAAGTACGGGCGTTCCTTTGTTTTTGTAGGCGATAACGAGCCAACGCCGAGCCTTCGTACATACCTGCCCCAAGTTTTTGTTCCGAAGCAGCGTGATGTTGTCGCCAGAGTTGATGCCTTGCAGCGATGCGGGCATTTCAATTTCCATTACTGCTCCGGAACGGATGTTGCGCTCTTCCACGGGAATGCGCCCGTTGCGGCTGTACATTTTCGCTTGAAAATGCGCTGGGTCGTGGCAGCGCACTATCACTTCGGCTTGGTCTTCGTGGATTTCCGCAAGGAACGCCCATTTGTGCAACAGCCGCTCGTGGAAATGTTGGCCATTTATGAGGCGGTTGGCCCGTTCGAGGTTTTGCCAAGCGCATTGCAGCGAATCGCAGGTGCGTTTGCCGGAATAGGTAGGCCGAAGGAAGAGGGTGACTTTTTTGGCCGACACGGCCACACTGTCAGCGCGGAGGATATGGCCGAGCCGGTTTTGGCGCAGCCAAGTGTTGAATTCCGATTTTTTCTTTTGAAAAAAAGCCTTGTCCGCCCTCAAATCTTGAGCTTGAACGGCAAAGGCGGAAAGCAAGCAAAGGAGAAAGATTAGCCGGAAGGGGCGGAGAGCCATCGCAGATTTTTTTGTTGTGCGGGGGGAAAGACGATGGAACGGGGGGCTTATTTTCGGGGAGTTGGAGGTTTAACGTTTCGCTGTCTGCCCTATCGGGCTTTTTGAAAAGGTTGTTTCACTGCACAAAACCGCCCCAAATGAACCCTGAAAAATTCCGACGGGCGTGGCGGCCTATAACAAAGACATCTTTGATGCCGATTTTTTTGGCAAGCGTGCCGGTGCTTTTGAGATGCTGTTCAGTCGCTTGTTCTTTGACCTCAAAAGCTTGTTTTTTGTCGAGGATAAAATCAATTTCATTCCCCGTCTTCAATGAGTAATAGGACACTTCGCCAAAATGGCGCAATTGGTTGAACACTGCGTTCTCAAACTTCGACCCGCTGCCCAGCTCGCCTGACATGGATGCGATGCCGTTGTCTATGAAATAAAGTTTGCGGGTCTTCACGATTTCGCGGTCTGCGCTGTTGGAGGTGACTGGTATTGTCTGTATCAGGTATGACTGCTCCAAGAGGCTGAGGTAGTTTTCCACCGCCGCGCGGCTCATACCCGTGAGTGAGGAGATTTTTGACACTTCGAGCTTCGACCCAGTGCGGACGGCCAATAGCTTGATGAGTTTGAATGCCTCGGTGCTTTTTTTGAAATCCTGCAGGGCTGCCACGTCGTGCTTGATGTAAGAGCTTAAAATGTCTGCTATCAGGTCTCTTTTATCTTGCGCTTTTTCTGAAAGCACCACTTCTGGGAAGCCTCCAAAATCCACAAACTCGTCATAGAAAGGCCGAAGCCGTTCGTATTCTGCCGCCACAAAAGGGCATTCCCAAAAGTATCCGGAAGGGGTGAAATTCACCCCTTTGAAAGTCAACAGTTCGTTGAAAGTCAGCGGATAGACCTCAAAAATCTTCTTCCGCCCGGCCAATGATTCGTTGAACTGGTTTTTCAAGTAGTACGAACTGGAACCCGTCAGCACAAACTTTATGTCGTAAGCGTCGTAAAGGTATTTTACCACGCTTGGCAAGTTGGGGGCCAACTGGATTTCGTCAATGCCTATCAGCACTTTTTCTGTAAATTTTATGCCGCGCTGCGTGAGCGCATGCACAATCGTGTCGTAGTTCTTTTCGGAAAAAAGTTCGCGGTAGTCAATCCGTTCCAAGTCGAAAAAGACTTTTTGACGGATGTCGGAGACTTCCATTAGCTTTTTCAAAAGAGTCGTCTTGCCAGTTCTTCGCATCCCTGTTAGCACAGTCACTTGCTTGTGCTGCAAATGATCCAACAAAGATGGGTAGATGTTTCTTGAATAAAACATTGCAAAATAGTTTTACTATTTTATTGGTCGGCTCAAAAATAGTAAAACTATTTTAGGAAGCGGCCTTAAATCCCTTCTGCTCTTTTCTACGTTAAGTTTTTGAAACTCTTTGCCCGATTTTTTTAACACTCGCTTCACATTGCGTTCCTTTGTGCCGTTCAGGTGCTCTGCCTGAATTGCCTGCCTGACGGTAGGCAGGTCTGAAGCAATTTATCACCAAACCTATTCTATCATGTTCAAACGTTTACTCGGCGCGTTGGCGGTCGTAGTGCTGTCGGCGCACACACTTTTTGCCCAAGTCACGGGCGCAACCATCACCGGACAAATTAATGACGAAAGCGGCGGAGGGCTGGTAGGCGCGACCATCGTGGCCACGCACACTCCTTCTGGCACCCGCTACGGCGCCATCAGCCGCAGCGATGGCCGTTACACTTTGGCCAACCTCCGTGTGGGCGGGCCATACACGGTCTCAACAACTTACACCGGTTATGAAGGCCAAAAAACGGAAGGCCTCATGCTTTCTGTGGGCCAAAAACTCCCGCTCGATGTGTCGCTGAAATCCTCCGCCACGGCGCTCGGCGAGGTGGTGGTGACGGCCACGAGCGACCCGGTGCTGAACTCGGAGCGCACGGGCGCATCCACCAACATCGGTCGGCAACAGATCACGAGCTTGCCCACCATCAGCCGCTCGGCGGCGGACTACACACGCCTCAGCCCGATGGCGGGCGAGGGCAATTCGTTTGCGGGGCGCAACGACCAGTTCAACAACTTTTCGCTCGACGGCGCGATTTTCAACAACCCCTTTGGCCTCGACGCAGCCACGCCCGGCGGCCAATCGGAAGCGCAGCCCGTGTCGCTCGACGCCATTGACCAAATCCAAGTGGCGTACGCGCCCTACGACGTGACGCAGAGCGGTTTCACGGGCGCGGCCATCAATGCCGTGACAAAATCGGGGACCAACACCTTTAGCGGTTCGGTGTTCGGGTTTTACCGCAACCAAGATTTCATTGGCTCGAAAGTGGACAAGGTGGACGCGCCCAAGGGCGACCTCACGCAGCTCCAAGCGGGCTTCAGCTTTGGCGGGCCGATCATCAAGAACAAACTTTTTTTCTTTGTGAACGCTGAAACAGAGCAGCGCAGCGACCTCGGCTCGGCCTTCATCCCCAATCGCGGCACGGATGGCCCCGGCGTTTCGCGGGTGCTGGCGAGCGATTTGGAGGCGGTATCGGCCGCTTTGAAAGGTTTGGGCAACGGCTATGACCCAGGCGCTTACGAGAATTTCACGCTGGACGCGCCGAACCTCAAGGGTTTGGCAAAGTTGGACTGGAACATCAGCAATGAGCACAAATTCAGCCTGACTTACACGTTTTTGGATGCTTCGAAGCAAAAGCCCGCGCACCCTTCGGCCATTGGCCGGCGTGGGCCGGACTTCACCACGCTGCAATTCCGCAACGCGGGCTACCAGATCAACAACAAGTTGAACCAAGTGATCGGCGAGTTGAAATCCTCGTTTGGCAGCGCGGCTTCCAACAAATTCCAACTGGGGTATTCGTCTTTCCGCGACACCCGCGACCCGTTCAGCACGCCTGCCCCGACCATCCAAATTTTGAAAGATGGCACGCGCTACATCATCGCAGGCCACGAGCCGTTCTCGATTTACAACAACCTGAATCAGGATGTTTTGCAGATCAACGACAACCTGAACATTTACCTCGGAAACCACACGCTCACGGTGGGCGCGGCTTACGAGCAGTTCAATTTTGACAATGCTTTCAACCTTGGGGCGTACCCTGGCGTGTTCGGCCCTGACTATGTGAGCACGCAAGCGTTTCTGGATTCGGTGTCCTCGGGCCAGGTGGCAGCCAATTTTGCGGCGGCCCAAGCGACTTTCGACGGAAACAATGCGGACCCATTGAACAAGTGGAACTGGTCGTACACCAACGTGGGCCAAATCAGCGCGTACATCCAAGACGAGGTTTCGCTGTTCGATCGCCTCACGCTGACGCTTGGCTTGCGGGTGGACAAGCCGACTTACCTCAATACTACAGATAAAATCGAAGAAAAACTCGAGCCGCTTACCGCGCCCGGCTGCTGCTATCAGCCCGAAATCCAGTACTACGACGAGAACGGAGAGGGAATCAAATTCGACCACACGGTGCTGCCCAATGCAAGGGCGCTCTTCAACCCGCGCATCGGCATCAACTGGGACGTGGTGGGCGACCGTTCGCTCCAAGTGCGCGGTGGCACGGGCCTATTCAGTGGCCGTATTCCCTTCGTTTGGATCAGCAACCATGTGGCAAACCCCAACTTTTTCTTCTACTGCGTGACCAAGCCCGACTTCAAATTCCCGCAAGTGTGGCGCAACAACCTCGGGGTGGACAAAAAATTCGGCGACGGATGGGTGGCTTCGGCAGACTTCATCTACACCAGAGACGTGAACGGCATGATGGTGCGCAACTACGGCCTCAACCTTCCCACAGGTCGCCTCAACGCGCCTGGCGACAACCGCCCGATTTACAGGGATGCCGACCGCGCCAAACACCTCTTTGGCGGCAACACCGATGCGTTTGTTTTCACCAACACCAACGTGGGCTATTCCACCAATTTCACACTCCAACTCCAGCGCACTTGGAGCAACGGGATGTTTGGCACCATCGGCTACAACTACCTCGACAGCCGCGACGCTTCTTCCATCGAGGCCGAAATTTCTTCCGATGCCTACGACCGCAACCCGGCTTACGGCAACGTGAACCAAGCCGTGGAAGCACCGTCCATTTATGGCTACAAACACCGCGTGGTGGGCGCGTTCTCCAAAAAGTTTAGCTACGGCGGCACGGAGAAAAACCGATTTGGCACTACCATAGGTGTGTTTTTCCAATACGCGCAGGGCGGGCGTTTCTCCTACACTTACTCCGGCAACCTGAACAACGACGGCTCTGGCAACAACGATCTGATGTACATCCCGACCGATGGGGAGGTGGATCAAATGCAGTTCAGCGGCGACGCTACGGCACAGCGCGCAGCGTTCAAAGCGTTCATCGCACAGGACGATTATCTGAGCAAAAACCGGGGCAGCGTGGTGGAAAAATACGGCATCCTCTCGCCGTGGTTCAACAACTGGGACCTGCGCATCGCGCAAGACCTGAACCACAAAGCAGGCTCGAAGATGAACACCATCCAACTCACGGTGGACATCCTGAACGTGGGCAACCTCATCAACAACGGCTGGGGCGTGCGCCAAATCCCGACCACCACGCAGCCGCTCGGCGTGACTGGCGTGGATGCAAATGGCGTTCCGACGTTCTCGTTCGACACGAACATCAAGGATTCGTTCGTGCAGGATTTCAGCCTGCTGAGCCGTTGGCAAATGCAGGTGGGCTTGCGGTATAGTTTCTAAACGGTTTCTTATGCACTACCCATCGCTTACCACTCGATTCAAATCCATCTTGATTGACACGACCATTGTCTTCATTGGCGGGGCTTACCTTGCTTCTGTCATTTTTGAAAAAATGGGCGAAGTCCCCAATTGGTGGCGCGTTGCTGCGCTGATCGGGTTGTTCTTTGTGTACGAACCGGTCAGCCAAACTTTGGGCTGTTCGCTGGGCAATTATGTCAGCGGGATAAGAGTGCGAAAGGCATCAGACGAGACCCAGCGCATCAATATTCTCCAAGCAGCAGTACGTTTCGTGCTGAAGTTGGGCCTCGGCTGGGTTTCGTTCCTCACCATCCATTCCAACCCCAAAAGGCAGGCCATCCACGATACAGTGGCGGGTACCGTAATGATCACGGTAAAACCTTGACACGGCAAGGTTCAAAGACGGGCGAGCCGTCCCGGGATTCCGGGACGGCTCGCTGTTTTTAATGTCCAATGTCCAACATGGACATTCAGAAACCTTCACTCCCGCCGCAGCGCCTCCACGGGATCAAGCCGCGCCGCCTTTATCGCAGGGTAGGTTCCGAAGATGATGCCGACGATGACCGCGACGATGGCAATGATGAAAAACGTGTTCCAAGTAAGTACCGCGCTGAACGGAACATCGGCAAAGACTCTGATAATCGGTATGGCGGCCATGGCAAAACCCGCTCCCAGCAACAGCCCCACCAAACTCCCGAACGCCGAAACAGTGATAGACTCCGCCAAGAACAGCCGCCGGATGTCGCCCTTTTTTGCCCCCATAGCCTTGCGGAGGCCGATTTCGGCGGTGCGCTCATTGACAGAAATGAGCAGCACGTTCATCACGCCCACGCCGCCCACCACCACCGAAAGGCCGATGACAAGCCCCATGATGATGCGGAAAATCAGGAATCCCTGTTCAGTCTGTTTGACCCAAAAATCTTGGCTGAGCACCTGAAAATCCTTGTTCTGCTCGCCAAACTCTTGCTTGATCCACGCCTCCACTTGCGCTTTCACGATGGGCACTTCTTCTGTCTTGCCCGTTTCGAGGAGCATGGTCGGGGGCGAGCGGTGTAGGTCTTCGTTGGAAAGCAACGAGATGGGCATGAAAGCGGTCGGCGGTGCTTCTTCTTTTTTGTCTTTCACGATGCCCACGATGCGCAACGTGTGGCCAAGTGCAGTGAAACTTTGCCCCAATGCGGAACTCGGATCACCCGAACCTGCCACGAGTTTGGCAAGGTGCGCATTCACCACCGCCACGGCCTCTCGCCCGCTGAATGCGGTAGCAGAAAAAAATTGGCCGTGGGTGAGGCTGGTATCGCCCGGAGGTTTTTCGGCGATGCACTGAATCATGGCACCGATGGCCGAGTCCCGGCCCGTTACCCGGATTTCCCGGTTGAAACGGTTGTGCAGGCTGGCGCGGGCGACGAGCGGAGCATTTGCCCGAAACCGCGCGTAGCGGTCGTAGTCAATGACTTGGAACGTGTCTTTCCGAACCGAGAGGTTGTTGATGGTCTTGTCCGTCTGGGTTTCCACCACGATGGCATTGACGCTGGTTTGGGTGGAAATCTGGTCGCGGGCAAATTTTTCCAGCCCGTCAATCAGCGAAAAAGTGGCGACCAAAGCCGCCACGCCGATCACGATGCCCAGCACCGAGAGGAGCGTGTGGAAAAGGTTGGAACGGATGTTCTGGAATGCGAGGGCGAAAGATTGGAACGTGTTGCGCAGCATAATCTGAATGGGTTTTGCTGTGCGAAACAAAGCCCGCGCCGCGCGCGCCCAATCTGTTTTCGATGAAAAGCCGCCAAATGGGGATGGGATTAGGGAATGAACCCTACTCAGCGCGTCAGCACGATGTAGTCTTTCAGCAAAGTTCGCAAGAATTCCACGCGGTTGAACGGTCGTTGCTCCACGCCGATGAGGGGCATGAGGCGCGTCACGAGGTCTTCCACGAGGTCCTCGTGGGCTTGGTTGGGGTAGGTGCCAAGTCGGGTGAGGGCGGTTTTGACAAAAATCATGTCGCGCTCGCTGAGGTTGCGCACTTGGGGGTACACGGGCTGGTAGTTTTCGATAGAAGAGATGCTGAGGATGTCGGCGAGCCGAAAAGCGTAGGTGGTGCTTTGGAGTTTTATGACGGTGGTGTTGGCTGCCATGTCGCCGAGGCGCTGGGCTTTGGCGGTGGTTTTGATGAGCAGCCCGCCGACCACGCCGAGGCAAAAAATAGAGTCCACCAATTGGAGCAAAGCCCGCAAAGTCACGTCGCTCCATTCCGGTTCCTTGCCGTCTATCCGCACGACTTTGATGCCGAGGGCCATTTTTCCGGGGCTTTGGCCCCTTCGGGAGATTTCAAAAAAGATGTTGTAGAGGAAGTAGGAGAGAAAAAGCACCACCCCGAAAAACACGCCCCACCACATATCGCCCCCGTCGCCCACAATGAGCACGCCGACAATGAGCACCAGATAGTAGCCAAACACGACGATGGCCGCGTCGAGCAGCCAAGCCAGCGCCCGCTCCCGAAGCCCGGCAAGTTCGTACTCGATGGTGACGTTTTGGGTGGTGCGGATTTCTATTGTCTTTTGCATGGCGGGCTGGGAATGCGGAATGGGGAATAATTCCGCATTCCATAACTTTTGGGCGAAAGTATGGCGGGGTTGGGGAAATACCGAAGGGCTTCTGCCAATTGGCCGCAATTTGCGCAGCAACAAAAAAGTCCGCCCCGCAAAATGCGGGACGGGCTGCTCGATGGAAGATCACCATTCCTGTTAGTGAAAGAAAGGGCAAAAAGTAGGCATTCGGCTTCAGACATTCGCTCGTTCGAGGCGGGTATCGTCCCCGCCTTTCAGGCAAAAAAAGTTTGTTTAGCGGCCTGCCGCTCAAAGCGGCTGCGGTGCTTGGTTGAATTTTTGGTACTTCCCCGTCAAGTTGCCGATGAAGTAGGCGATGGGCATGACCACTTTTTTGACGAAGCCAGGAATCTCAGGAGAGTCGTACTCGCGGCGGTAGCGGCAAGTCAGGTAGGCCGCGTCGAACATTTCGGGCCGCTTGTTTTCTCCATTGTTCAAGGCGTCATACAAGGTAGAGAGGAAAAAGACCACGTTTTCGGCGGGGTCAATCCAGCCCGTGATGTGCAGTTCCTCTTCGCCCGCATTCCAGAAGCGGTGCGCCACGCCGCGCTTGAAAGTCACGCTGTCGCCGGGGCCTCCGTATTGTTCCGCTTCGCTCAGAATCTGATAGCCGATTTTGCCTTTCACAACGGTCACACCCTCGTCTTGGCGCAAGTGGGTGTGGAAGCCCGGGCCTGCCATCGGTGCGCAGAAGCCTTCGAGCAGGAGGCGATTGCCTTCCATACGGAGGAAGTTGATCCGCTCACCGTATTTGGTTTCGATGGAGAATGGGAATTGGTGTTGCATAGGAATGGTGGTTTGAGTTGTTTGAAATCGTTTGGAGTGGTTGAGGAGCGAGGGTCAATTGACGGTTACCGCTTGACCCTGCCGGACGGTCTGGCGCGATTGCGACAAAGATTCTGGGAGTTGCACTTTTTGAGCCGCGCCGGTCAGTTTGGCGATACCCGCGCCTATTCCGAATATTACATCCTGAAGCCAATAAGGCATCCCGGCAAAGCGATACTCTTTGCGCAATTTGTAGAACATATACATCGCGGGCAGCACTGACATCTTCTCCCAGTCGCCGCCATTTTTCATGGCATCTTCACCCATCGTTTGCAGCATCCACTCGGTATTGAGCGCAGGCTCGTACCAGAATTTCGCCACCAAAGGTTCGTTCGCATCGCCGTTCACAAATGAGTGCGACTCCCCTGGCAGCACGATGATGGTTTCACCGGCATTGGCGACAACTTCCTTCCCATTCACCACAGCCACCATCTGGCCGCTGATGACTTCGAAGCCTTCTGTTTGAAGGGTGTGCTTATGTGCACCAGGCCCTTTTTTGCCTGCGGCAATGGTCATGATGCCTTCACTGCGCTGTCCGTTGGTGCGTTCGCGGGCATCGTTGAATTCGAGTTTTTCTCCAATCTTGTGGAGATCAATGGCTTGTTTCATAATTGAAAGTTGAGTTTTGAACAAGGGAGGAGGGAGCGCGGGGTTCAGCCCGCGTCTAATAAACTGTTGACGCGGGCTGAACC
>JBJXFT010000144.1:0-11497 GCA_046155725.1 Saprospiraceae bacterium | reverse complement strand
AGGAACGGGTGAATAATAACTTGTGGATTTCAGGTAGGTTCGTTTTTGCCCAAACAACTATCTTTTTGTGCGAATAGTGGGGCTATTTAATCAAAAAGATGGGCAGTTTGGGTGAAAAGGAATCACATCAAATTGACAAGTTATTATTCACCCGTTCCAAAAAGAGGGAGCGGGGCCTTTGTTCTCCTCTACCCTCTTCACTTATTGCAAATCGGGTTTACGGCCTACCGTTTTTGCTTTCTCCCTATACGGGCGGATGTGTTGAGAAAGCTGCGTGAGGTAGTTTTTCTATCGGTGTTCCAGCACAAATTGCACAAACGCATTGTAGTAGCCATCTTGCTCCTCCAAGTTGTGCGCGCTCTTTTCAAACAATATTTGTTGCTTGTCGGTGGAGCCGACGTGGGCAAAAAAATCGTCGGCCAAGCCCGTAGGGCAAACGAAATCGAGTTTGCCAGAACAAACCAGCACCGGGACAGTGACCTTGCTAAGTTTAGAGGAAAACTCGATGTCGAGGAGGCTTTCGTTGAGTTCTCGGCTAAGCGAGTTCGTCCTGCCGAGCCAGTAATTGGTGAGCGGGATGTTTTCGGAAATCTTGTAGTCCCACACGGGGTTTTCCGAGTACGGCTCCAGCCCTTCTATGATCTTTTGCGCTCGGGTGCCATGTTGGTTCAGTTGGAGCGATTGCTGAAAAGAGAATGGCGCCGAAACCTCTTCACAGTATTCCACGATGCCCTCCCATGCTCCGGCATTTAGCCCAGAATCTATATGCTCTTTCCCAACGCGCAGCAGCATTTGGTGGGTGAGGCTGTCGTTCAAGCGGTAATTGTGGGTGGCATTTACAAAGAGCCAGCCCTTCACCAAATCTTGATAGCCCCCCTTCGTCATGAAGGCCGAGGCCACCATGCCACCAAAACTTTTGGACATAAGGAAAAGGCTGATGTCCTGTCCGTACCTGGTTTTCAAGAGCAAAATCAATTCTCGGAGATCGTCGGCACGTTGGTTCAAGTCATAGAAGTTGGAGTTCTTGTTTCCCTGCGAAGCCCCCGCATCCCTTTGGTCATAAAATACCACAGCGCATTCTGGCTGGACGATTTGGGCTATCTTTTTTGTATTGTAGATATAGCTGCTGCCCCCCGGCCCACCGTGCACCATGATCAAAAAAGTTTTGCTTGCCGTGTTCCCCCGCACCAACACGCGCATGGAAGCACCGTCGTGTTCTATGTAAAACGTGTCGTCGGCATGAAGCCCAATCGTGATGCTCTCTTTCTGGCAGGCAGAAAAAAGCAAGCATACGAACAGGATTGGAAGAGCCTTTTTCATCGCTTTTTACCTTTTGATTTTGAAACGATTTTGGGGCTGGCCATCCAAAAATGCGCTGGCTTGAAAATGACCCCCAGTTCGACCGTCGGGCGCACATAGACGTAGTTGTTGCTCGGAAACATGGTCAGGATGCAGGTGCGCAGAAACGCAGAAATTTTGGGTCGGAATGTGTAGCCAAATCCTCCTCCCACCGAGAGCATCGCGTAATTGTACCCTGCCCATTTTATCAGAGAAACCTCCCCCGTCACATCGTCCACACTGTAAGTTTCGCCGCCCAAAAAAGTGCGGCTGTAGCCCAAGGCGGGCGAAAATTCCGTGAAAAAGCCCTGCCTTCCCGTTCTGCGCATTTGCCAGCCAGCCAATAGGTAGATGTTGTCGTGAAATGTCGGGTGATGGTAAAACCCAATTTCGCCCGTGAGAAACCGCTCTTTGACTACGAGGCGCGGCAGCCTCTTTTTCCGATACTTCAGCAACTCAATCCGCTTGATGGGGTACTCGATGCCTGCCCGCAGGCCCGGATAAATCAAGGTGGCGTTGTAGGCGATTTTTATGTTCGACGCGACTTTGTGCTGTGTTTCAGAGGCGTTCTGCGCCGAAGCAGACATCGTGCAAAAACAGAGGGCTGAAATGATTGCCGCATTTTTCATACTCAATTCCCTATACGGGCGAGCGTGTTGGGAAAGCTGCGAGCAGCCGTTTTTCTCAAAAACGATAGTTCAGCCCGCCCTGAATCCCCAGCATATTGGGCGATTGGGCCCCAGTGCCTTTCCAGTTGTAACGGTATGTGGCCTGCACCTGCGCGTTCCAGTGCTTGGAAAACCCATATTCCAGCCCAAGGGGCAGCACCAAGAAATTGGTGATCAAGCCCTGCCGGTGTATCGTCTGGTCGAGGTCCCATTCGACTCCCAAGGTGGTATTTTCAAACTCATAGATCACATCGTATGGCAATAAGGAAATGGCCCCCAAGCCAAGCCCGACAAACGGCTTGAGCCGATGCTTGCTGCGGAACAGGTATTGCATCCCCACCGAATATTGGAAGAAAGGCTGCGGCACTTCTGCCTGCAAAAAAAGGTACTCGGCAGAGGGCGGCCCCACTATCGGTACACCGATGTCGTCGCCCATTCGGTCGGTCAGAAAGAGGGTTTTGAAATACGCCGCGTCTGCCCACAAGCGGAGGCGGGGCGAGAACTCGACGGCCGTGCGCAGGCCCACCGAATACCCCGATTTGAAGTCCACGCCATTCCCAAACGGGTAGGCCAATCCGCCCGAAACCCCTACTTGAAAATCCTTTGGCCGTGCTGCGTACAGGTGCTCGGAGAAACTCCGCTGGTGTTTTTTGGCGGGGATGAGCACTTCGCAATCTGTCAATTGCAAGCGCGGGCGGCGGTATTGCACAGGCTGTATTTCGCCGAGGGGTAGTGGAGAAGTGTTCAGCGCGAGCCGTTCGCCCTCCATTGTTTTTTCGCCTTTCGGCGGAATGTTTTTCAAATCATCATTTCCCGATTCTCCATTCTGAATGCCTGAAAAGGCTTTTTCTGCTTCCAAATTTTGACCTTCCGAAGAATCCTTGCCTGCATCTACATTTTTATCGCCTGCTTGCCCTTGTCGGTTCTCGACCAAAATGCCCCCCTTCCCGGATTCCCCCAATCCGCGCCCTTTGCCCAACAAGCCCGGGCCGCTTTGAACGTAGGAAGTTTGGTATTCCACCACCCGCTCGCGCAGCACACGGGTGCGGTAAATCGTGTCGGCAGTGTGCACCACCCGCGTATGGAAAACCGTGTCGCGCCGTATTTCGAGCGTCGAAACCCGTTGCTCCGCTTTTTTCCATTGCCAGAAAAAGAAAGCGTTCGAGCCAGTCAGCAGCAGCACGAACGGCAGCGCAAGCCACCCCCACGCAAAGGCTGCGGGGCGTTTGCCACCGTCGCGCTCAAGGCGAGCCTGCATATCTTTCCAGTCGCGTTCCTCGAACGCAGGTTCTGGGCGGCTCTCCAGATTCTCCCGGAATTGTTTGAAAAAGTCTTCCATGTTCGATACTCGGTAAACAAAGTTTTTCTTCTAAAACACTAAGGGAGTAAGGGACACTAAGGCTAAGAGGGGTATGAGAAGTGTAACGCTTAGTGTCCTTTACTTTCTTAGTGTTTTAGAAATATGGCGTGTTCAGTTCAGTTTGGCAGCGTCAAAAGTTCTTTTGGTCATCAGCGCACGGAGGTTTTGCGCCGCTCGCAAAAAGTTGGAGCGCGAGGTGCGCACATCAATGCCGAGCATTTCGGCTATCTCTTGGTGCGCGTAGCCTTCCATCACATACAGGTTGAAAACCACCCGGTAGGCGGGCGAGAGTTTTTGGAGGATAGGCAGCACGTCTTCGTCTTGCGAGAGTTTTGGCAAAGGCAAATCCTCTGCGGCCAGTTCGGCGGCAGCCGCCAAATCCAGCGTGGTGGTCAGGTTGCGGTTTTTGCGGTGGTAGTCAATGGCCGAGTTGACAAGGATGCGCCGCAGCCAAGGCTTGAAAGGATAGGCAGAGTCGTATTGGTCGAGGTGCTTGAACACCTTCAGGAAAGCGTCGTTCAGGATTTCCACCGCCTCGTCCCTGCCTTTGGTATAGCGCAGGCAAATGCTCATCGCATAGCCATAGAAATGCTCGTACAGCCTGCGCTGGCAGTTGCGGTCGCCTTTTTGGCAACCCTCTAATACGGACAAGAGGTCGAAATCTTTTTCGCGCATGGCTCGATGCTTCCTACCCTGTACGAAGATAGCGGTGCAGAAAGCTGCGCGGCGGGCAATATAAAGTGGGGCGTAGTGGGCGCAGTGGCCATTCACCATCTGACGGATCTACGTTTACTAAACCTTGGAGGTTACGTTTACTAAACCTTGGAGGTTTAGTAAACGTAGCGTCGGGCCGGTTTTCGGATAGGCCCTTATGGCTGCCGCGTTCCTTACTTCTTCACCCGCTCCATGTACGCGCCCGTGGTGGTGTCCACTTTGATAAAATCGCCTTGCTCGCAGAAGAGCGGCACACGCACCTCCGCGCCCGTTTCCACCGTGGCAGGCTTGAGCGTGTTGGTGGCAGTGTCGCCGCGAAGCCCCGGCTCGCAATAAGTGATTTCGAGCACCACCGTTTGGGGCAGTTCCACGGCAAGAATGGTGTCTTTGGCGGAGTGGTACAGCACCTCCACGATGTCGCCTTCTTTCAGGAATTTGCCATTGTCCACCATCTCTTCCGGGATGGAAATCTGGTCGTAATTTTCTTGGTTCATCAGTGCGTAGCCGCCGTCTTCGGGGTACAGGTACTGGAATTTGCGGCGCTCCACGCGCACTTCGGTCACCGTAGCACCGCTATTGTAGGTGTGTTCCACTACCCTGCCGGAAGTGGTGCTTTTGAGCTTGACCCACACTTTGCCGCTGCCGCGCCCTACTTGGAACTTTTGAAACTCAATGATTTTGACAATGTCGTTGTTGTGCTCGATGCAAAGGCCATTGCGGATATCTGTCGTCGTTGCCATTTTTTTGAATGATGAATTTTGAATCCCGAGTGATTTCGGGGGTGGATGTGAAATGTCTGGGGCAAGCCCGCCGTCGCCCTGAAGGGCTATGGCGGGTAAAGGCGCGCGAAGGTAGTGCGATTTCGGTTTGTAGAAAAAGGTCGGCGCAAAATCGTTTTCCGATGCTTAAGCACCTCGGCGAACCTGCTTAACCACGAAGAATACGGAGGACACAGAGTTTAATGCCGTGATTTTGAATGCCTCTGTGTCCTCCGTGTTCTTCGTGGTCAATAGGTCAAACTAATTTGTGGTCGCTACTTACCATCAAAGAAGGCTCAAAATCACCACGCCCAGCACAAATACCGCCAAGTAGATTTTCGCCAGCCGCCGCTCGTGCCGCACGATGTGCTTCACGCCCCCGCCTTTCGCAGTCACGTTGCCGGCGCGGATTATCTGGAGCAGCACGAGCGAGATGAGCGCGTAGCTCAGCAAATAAATTTTGTCCATCAGCACCATGTAGCCCGAGTCGGGCAGCGCGCTGCTGTACGATTGTTGGAGGAAAACCGCCGTGAGCAGCGCGCCGATGGGCAGCGAGGAGCGGGTGTCAATGTGCTCTGGGTGCAGCAGCAGCGCGCCGATGCCCACGAGCATGACCACGAAAAGCGGTAGCAGCATTTTCAGCAAAAAATAACTGAACGGGCGGGCGAGGGCGATGTTGAAACTCAGGTTGCTGTACCGTTGGGCATTCTCTTCGGGATTGCCAAAGTCGGAGCCGTAGTCGTGGATTTGCGTTGCCAAATGGGAGCCCCGCCTTTCCCATCCTACGAGGTTGAACGTGCTTCGGATGAGCGCGGCATTGGTGTCGGGCAGGTAGATGAGCAATTCGGCAGGGTGTTCCGGGTTTTCGATTTGGATGTCAAGTGTGTGGCAGTCGAGCGGGAAACGGTTGAGCGCAAAGGAGTGAAAGAAGCGGCCTTCCTTTCTAAAAATCTTGTACTTCGTGCCATCTTTAAGCAGCACGGGCGTGCTGTCACCGTCGAACGCGGCATTGTCCATGCTCCATTTTTCTATGGAATTCACAAACTCGATGTTCGTCGGGTCAATATCGCCGCGCCACTTGAACCACACATAAAAATCGGCATAGAACGAATGCTCGTCCATATTGAGGCCGTAGAGGTTCATGAGGTAAAACCCGACCCGCGCTTCTTGCGGCTGGGCCGACAAACGCGCAAATGGCAAAACGCAGAGGACAAAACACAAAATCAGGAGGCGCATGGCTCGGCTATTTTTAGAAGCCGAAAAGTAGTGCTTTTTGCTGCGCTTGACCAATCTCAGCCTTCTGTAAGCTTTTCAAACCCTCCGCGTCCATTATCGTATCAGCGTCAAGGATCCTTTTTCTACCACTTTTTTGCCTTTCGCTCCAAGGCTGTCTGCCCGCGAAGCGGCTGTTTCGTATTCCGCTTCGATAAGCCAGGCATAAGCCCCTTGTCCGCAGGGTTCGCCATTGAAATCATTGCCGTCCCAACGTTGCCCCGGCGAACCATTGATCAACTCTTCTGATTCGAACACTAATTTGCCCGTCGGGGCAAACACTCGGACACGGTAGCGCGCCAGCCCCCGCCCTTTTGGCATGAAGAAAGCATAGTCGCCCCCATCGGTATCCGGGGCAAAGGCATTGGGTGCGTAAAGCCCGCCAAACGACATCGGGATCGTGTCCACCCGTGCCGTATCGGCGCAGCCCCATTCGTTGGTCACGATTTGCTGGATGGCGTAGCGGATGTTTTGTCCGTATGTTACCATGGGGTTTTCGAGGAACGAATGTGCTGCGCCGTTGTCAAAGTCGTATTCCCACATCGTGGCGCCGATGGCAGTGCTGAAAATGTAGAACAACCCTTCCGGGTAGCCCTGCGGCATTGAATCCACCACATAAAAACCCGCAACCGGGGCAGGCTTGATATCCGTCACGGCCAGCCGTTCCAGCGTATCGAAGCAAAAACTGTCGAGCATCGCCACGAGGCTGACATCCAAAAGGCCGGGTTGTTGCACTGCATAGTCGGGTGTTTCCGCCGTCGAAGTGTCGGCGTGGTTAAAAGTCCAGAGCCATCGGTTGGCATTTTCAGACAGGTTTTCAAGGTTCAAAACTTCAAATTGGCAAGGGGTCAGGTCTGCAATTTCCCATTTGGCAACAGGTTGGACAAAAACCCGGAATGTCTTTTCAGAGGCGTGGGAGCACCCAAATAGGTTTTTGACAAGTAGGCGGATAAGGTAATCGCCCGGCAGGTCGAAGGTTTTTTCGGGGTTGTTGAGGCCACTTGTCGTGCCGTCAGAGAATTGCCACTCGAAGCCCAGCGCGTCCAGAGAAGCCGTTTCTGTCAGGTGTACCGTGGCCGGGAAGCCACAGGCCCAGTCTTTGTCCGTCACAAAATCGCTGGTTGGTACAGGAAGGACATGGAAAATATACTGCGCCGTGTCGTCGTGGCAGCCCCAGGAGTCTTGTATCAAAAGCCGCACTTCGTAGGTTCCAGAATCGGAGAAAACAAAGTTGGCCGGGTTGTCTACTGCGGTATTGCCGTTGGAGGCAAACCAGCCATAATCATATTGCGCACTGTTCGGTACTGCCGTGAGCGTGGTGTTCAATTCGCCGCAAGCGAGCGTATCGGAAGCCGTGAAATTGGCCGTAGGGTTTGGCTTTATTTCCACCAATTGGGTCAGCGAAGCATCGCAGCCCGAAGAATCGAGCGTGATGGTCAGTGTCACCGGGAGTTGCCCTGCGTAGGAAAAATCTGCTGTTGGCCGGAGTGCCGTGGAGCTGTTGCCAAAGCCAAAATCCCATTCAAAGGTGCGGGCGGTTGAATCCACCGTCAGCCAAAAATGCATCGAATCGCCTGCGCAACGGTAAGTATCGTGGGCGAAGCTGACGGGCGGCGCTGGGTTGACTTGGATCAAACGGTCTACAAAATCATAGCCGCAGAAAGTCCGGGCTGTTTGCCTGATCTTGAACGTGCCGGGCTGGTCGTACACTTTCCGGGGGTTGGGGTCTGCGCTGGTAGTGCCGTCGCCGAAATCGTAGAAAACCTGCGCGCCGAGCGGCGTCGCGCCATTGGTGACAAACAGCGTGTCGCCCACGCAGATGACCGGCACACTCAGGTCGCAAAAAGCATTTGCTTCGTTCGGCACGATTTCCACAAAAGCCGTGTCGCTGGTTATGGCGCAAATGTTTTGCCCCGTAGCAATCGCCATGACCGTCAGGTTGGTGGAATCGTTTGGGGTGAAAAAAGTCAGGTCGGGCAGGGGCAGGCCTTGCGTGAAAGTATCCGCCGCGCTGAAAGTAATATTGAAAATCGTACCGCCCGTGGTGCCGAGCGTAAACTGCAAGGTGTCGCCAGAGCAGGTGGAATCGTGGCTTGGCGTTAGCTTGAGGTATGGCAAGGGGTGCACCAACACCATTTCGGTCGCAGTCGCGTCGGGGCAAACGCCCGATGCGCTGAGTGTGATGGTGTAAGTCGTGTCTTCCGTGCCGGGCAAAAAATAAATAGGGCCGAGCGGCTCAAAGCCATTGAAAACCTGTCCCCCAAGATTCCACTGGAAACCGCTGATGGCATCGCCCGTGCTTAGGTTGTGGAACACAACGCCCTCCTGTGGGCAAATCGAAGTATCGCTCAGCGACATCGCCATCGTGGGGGGCGCTACGATTTGGATCTGCAAACTGTTCGTGTCGGCACACCACGCATTTCCGACGAGCAAAAAGACCGGGAACGTGCCCACATTTGGAAAAACATGGGTGGAATCCTGTGTGCCCGGCACAGCAAGACCGCCAAAGTGCCAAGCCCAAGTATCAAAACCTGTCGAATTGTTTTCAAAAACAGTGGACTGGTTGACGCAGCCCACCAAAGGGCCATCGGGCAGCGAGACGGGCTTGGGATATATTGCCAGCGTAGTCGAATCTCGGAAAAAACAACCCAGCACACTTTCCGTCAGCGAGTGCCAAATCGTGTGTGTGCCAAAGCCCGCCGCCGCCGCGCAAATCTGGCCCGTCACCGGGTTGATGCTCCCCGCAGAACTCGTCCAAACGCCGCCCGTGATTGGCAAGCCCGTGAAAGTCACACAGTCGAGCGTGTCGCAAACCGCTTGAGGCTCCCCAGCATCAATGGGCGGGTCAATGACAAAAATGCTGTCGCGCCTTGTCACCAAGCAATTGCCCGACCCAACGTGGTGCTCAAACGGATTCCACCCGGCGGCGGCGTTTTCGGGCAAAAATTCATTTGCGGCGTTGAACAGGTTTCCACCCACCGCCCATTGCCCCACAGGGTTGGGCGACACTGCCACCGGCGATCCGTGTTTGCAAACCGAGTCTGGCAAAATGGCGAATTCAATCGGCGTTTTTGCCGTCAGGGTAAAACTGTCCACCAGCGTCGTGTCGCCACATACGTTCGAGGCCACAAAAACGAGGGCAAAATCCCCAGCCGAATCGAACTGAAAAATGGGCGGCGGCATGATTTGGGCCGAGCTGGGCGGCACCGCGCCGTTGGCCGTCCAAATGGGCGAGGCCGCCGGGTCGCCGCCGTCGTCGAAGACAAAGCCCGTCGGTATCACAGTTTTCGGCGCACAGTCGTCAGGCACAGGGTCAAAGCTTGCCGATGCTCGAGTTTTTACTTCCACGATTTGTGTCCACGTGCTGTCCAAGCCGCAGACCAGCCCAGCGAAGTGCAGGCTGACCGCATATTGCCCATGTTTTTTGAACAAAACCTGCGCCGTATCAGACAGCCCGCTCGTTCCGCCGACAAACTCGAAGCCATCCGCCGCCGCCCCGCTCCCGGCCACGGGCGCCACCGTCCAGAAAATACTGCCCGCGCCCGTGCCGCTCGATTGGTTTGAAAAAACCGCTGTGAACGGGCCACAGTTGTTTGCCGGGATGCCAGAAACGCTTGCATCGGCAGCGCGTTCGGCCAAAATCACGACCACGTTGAGCGCGAGGTTTCCGCAAGCGTTGGAGGCAGAAAAGGCGATGTTGAACACGCCCGGTGAATCATAGTGAAAGGTTTGGGCTATTGCGGTCGAGCTTGGCGGCGTAGCGCCGGGCGCATCCCAATTGGGCAAGACCCCGGCGAAACCCCCGTTTGAAAACTCGGAGTCGAGCACCACATCCGCCGGCACACACGCCATCACCGAGTCGGGCAACATGGCAGTCGGGGCCGTTTTTACCGTGAAGTTCTGCGACCAAGTGGTGGTGCCCCCGCAAAGGGCGTTGGGCAGCATGAGCGTTACCACATAATTGCCCGGAGCCGTAAAAAGGATGTGTGGGTTCGGGCTGTTTTCGGTGGTGCTGTCCACAAACATCCAGCCGCTGGGCTGGCTGACCGTCCACTTGAACACGCCCCCCGAACCCGTCGAGGTGTTCGTGAATTCAATCGTATAGGGGCCGCAGTTGCCCGGCGGAGCGGGCGTGAAAGTCGCGCCCGCCAACGCAACGGCAGCCACCGAAACAGGCCAATAGGCGGTGTCGCGCCCGCACTCATTCTCCGCGATGACCCGCACGGTAAAAATGCCGTCGGTCGTGTACGTCACTGTCGGTGCTGTGGTTGTGGTCGTGATGGCCGAAGCGGGCGATCCACCGGGGAATTCCCAGAAATATTGGAGGCTGGTGGAATTGCCCGCATTCAGGAGCGTGGCGTTGAAGTCGGGCTGGAAATTGGGCAAGCAGCCTGCCATATCGCCCGCAAGGCTGACATCGGGCCGCCCGCGCACCACCACCGTCCCTACGGGGATGGTTTTGTCATCGCAGGCCCCGGTCGCTTTGAGCTGTATTTGGTAATTGCCCGGTATGGTAAACTGCACAAAAGGGTTTGTGGAAAACTTTGTGGTGCCGTTGACGAACATAAAACCGCCCGCCGGCCCTGTGATGATCCACTCGTAACTAATGGCATTTTGCGAACTGTTTTGGAAAGCGACGATACCGGGTACGCAAATTTCCGTTGGGGAAAAAGTGGCTGCCGGGGCAACGGCATTCGTGGCTTGTACCGATGTGTAGCAGGTATCTGCCCCGCAGCCGTTTGTAACGATCAGCCGCACTGTGTGGTTGCCCAGGGTAGAATAAGTGTGCGTCGGCGAAGCAATGGTGGATGTATTGGCCGCGCCAGAAGATGGCTCTCCAAAATCCCATTCGTAGGTCATTTCGTGGCAAGACTGACTGCCGTTGAAAGTAACATCGGCAGTCGGGTTGAGGCAGATGGCGTTTGGGTTGGCCGAACAAAATGCACGGGGCAATGGCTCGACAAAGATTGGGATTGTGGGATCATGATATTTGCCATCTATAAAATTGAGCCTAAGGGTAATGATGAATTTCTGGCCAGCGGTAGGCAACATACAAGCAATAGAATCGGGAAAAAAATAAATGTGCGACTTGTTGGCAAAATCATTGGCCGCAAGGGTTTCGATACTGCCGTCGCCCCAATCGAGGACCATATTTTGAATACAGGCCAGCGGATTGTTTTCATCACATTTGTTGTCAATGACAACGGGTTCGGTGCTTTCGCAGAAATAGGTCTCGGTAGTTGCAAGTACGAATACCGAATTGGGGTCGTCACACTGGCTGTGCAAGCTGATCTGTTGTAGGGCAAAAAAGGTAAGAAAAAGGAAAAATTGTTTCATGATTTTGGATTTGATGCTTTTGAAAAACGTGTCGAAAAAAAATATTAAAA
>JBJXFT010000139.1:0-6681 GCA_046155725.1 Saprospiraceae bacterium | reverse complement strand
CGTTCACCGAGTTGGCCGTGTTCAGAAAATAGGCTGTGGTCCGGTTGCCAGCATCTTGGATGCTAAACTTTCGCTGGGTGGTGGTGGTGGTGCCAATGGCGAAATTGCCGCCAGAAGTGATGAGCATGCGCTCCAGATTGTTGGTGCGCAGGCTCAGGGGCTGCGCGTTGGTGGTGCCAAGGAAGTTGTTGGCGCCTACATTGCCGTTGCCGTTAAGGCTCCAGTTTTGGGTGAAGGCCGTCGCCACGGAAAGCAGCGACAAAGCGGTGAGAAGGATTTTTTTCATGGTGTGTAACCTGATTTTGGTGAGAAAAAATGTTCCCCCAAAAGTGCGGTTCGGCACACCGGGTGGTGTCAGGACAAATGTTCCAAATGATAGCACATTTGTTTCAAGCCCGCAGCCCCTGCACAAACTCCGTCGGGGTCAAGCCCTGCGTTTTGGAAAAAAGGCGGGAGAAATAATTCGGGTCGGAGAATCCGCAACGGAAGGCCACCTCAGCCACCGTCAGGTTCGATTCGGAGAGCAATTGGCGGGCGCGGTCGAGCCGGAGGTTTTGCAGCAGTTGACCGGCGGAGAAGCCTGTGACTTCAATCGTTTTTCGGTGGAGTTGGGTGCGGCTCATAGCGAGCGATTTTGCCATTTGCTCCACCGAAAAATACTCGTCGCCGATGTGCTGTTCCAGCAATTTGTAGAGTTGCTGCAAAAACTCAATCTCCGAGCCGGAGTTCGGGGGCAAATTCCCCAACTCGGCCGAAGCAAGCGTTTGCCCAAAATTTTGCCAGAGTTTCCGCTTGGCTGCCCGCACTTGCGCACGCAGCAACAGCCAAGTGCCGCCGCCGAGCAGCATGGCATAAAGCAAATACGCCCAGCCTGTCTGCCACCAAGGCGGACGAATGCGAAAATGAATGGCCGCACCCGTCTCGTTCCACACCCCATCGTTGTTGCAAGCCTTCACCCGCAGCGTGTATCGGCCCGGCGGAAGGTGCGAAAACGACAGTTCGTGCCGGGTGCCCAAGTCGCGCCAATCTGCGTCGAGCGGTTCGAGGCGGTAGGAGTAACGGTTCAGTTCGGGATGGATAAAATTGAGCGCGGCAAAGTGGAACGTCAGGCTGTTCTGCCCGTGCGAGAAAACAAGGTTGGGCGAGAAGATAGGCGATTCGGGCAAGGTCACTTCCCCTTTTCCAATCTCCATTTTTTTATTGAAAAGCAGGATTTCGGTAAAAAATACGGGCGGCGCGAGCGCGTTTTTTACCACCAAACTATCGGGGTGAAAAGCCACAAGACCTTCTGTGGTGCCGAACAGCAACGCGCCGTCGGGCCGCTGCCAAGCCGAAGTCCAGTAGAACAAAGTACTGGGCAGGCCGTCGGCGAGGCCGAACGTGCGCACGCCGCCTGACGGCGGGGCAGGAGTGAGCATCGTGAGGCCGTGGCTGAGGTGGCCGACCCATAGATTGCCCCTTACGTCGTCGCGGATGCTCATGATTTTATCATCGGCCAAGCCATCGCTGCGCAGGTAACGGCGGAAGCGGGCAGGTCGGCCAAGTTGCCAATCTGCCGGCAAACGGTTCAGCCCGCCGTCGGTGCCAAACCAAAGTTCGCCTTGGCGGTCTTCCCAAATCGCCAGTATGATGTCGTTGCTGATGGAAGCCAAGTCTTTTGGGTCGTAACGAAACTGCTCCACGCCCGCGATTCGTCCATTCGCATCAAACGAATAGGCGAACAAACCATCCGAAAGCGTGCCCACCCATAGCCGTTGGCGGCGGTCGAAAAACAGCGATAGGATGCTGCCGGCAGGTTTTTTTTCGGCCCCAACTTTTGAAAAAATACCGCTTCGCGGATCAAAACGATTCAGCGCCCCGTGGCCTCCCAGCCAGATTTGACCCCAAGCATCTTGGGCCATGGCGAGCAGCGCATTCGACGTGGAGCCTTGCCCGTCCAACACAGTCGGGTAGTTTTGCACCGCCTCCGTGCGCATTTCGATGCAGAACAGCCCCTCGCTTTTCGAGGCCGCCCACAGCAGGTCGCCATCGGCGAGCAGCGCGTGGATGTTTTGGGGCAAGAAACGTTCGACGCTTGGTGGTAGCACGGCCTTTAGGCCGTCGGGAGAAGCGCCGTTTACGGCGCGGCTTGGCGCAGGCAGGGGCGTAAACACCCCTGTTCCCGACGGCGTAAACGCCCTGCTACCAGTGACAACTCGACACCGAAACAGCCCCTCCTCGCTCGCAATCCAAAGGAAACCCGCGTGTTCGAGCAGGGTCCGGATTTTTTTCAAACCAAAAACGCCCGCCGGGTAACGCTCGCCCAAGTCCATTTCAAAAGGATTGTGGCGCGGGCGCCAATGGCGCAGGCCCTTGTCCGTGGCCTCCCAAACCGAACCTGTGGCATCGGTTGAAAACCTGCTTATGGCCGCTTCTGGCGGAATACCGGGAATTTGTTTTTCCCGTTGGAAATCATTGCGCTGCGCATCGAATCGCGCCCAGCCGTTGGGCATTTGCACCCATGCCTCGCCCTGCGCGGAACGGTGCAGACCGATGATGAAATGGTGCGGAAGGCTGCGCGGGTTGGCCGGGTCGTGCAGGAAATACTCGAAGATGCCACTGTGCTTGTCGAAACGGCTCAGCCCGAAAGCAGTGCCGACCCAGAGCGTGTGCTCGTTTTCCTCCAACAGGCAAGTGATGTGCGCCGAAGGCGGCCCCGAAAAATGGGTCGTCGGTGTGGCTGCGTTCGCGTCGTCGTCGGAAAGGCTTGCTGGTTTTGGGAAAGCAGAGAAAATGCTGGCGGCAGGGTCAAAGCGGTTTAGCCCGCCGTTGGCCGTGCCGAGCCAAAGGATGCCCGTTGCGTCTTGCACGGCACAGGTAATTACATCGCTGTTCAAGCCGCCGGGTCGGTCGGATTTTTGGTAGCGGTCAAATTTTTCGGTGCGCGGGTCGAAGCGGCAAAGCCCCGCGCCAAAAGTTCCAAACCAAAGATAGCCCTCACGGTCTTCGAGCGTGAAATTCACCCAGTTGCCGCTCAGGCTGTTGGTGTCGGATGGGTTGTAGTTGTAGGTGCGGAATTCGTAGCCGTCCCAGCGGTTCACGCCGTTTTGGGTCGAAATCCATCGGAAGCCCCGACTGTCTTTGAAAATGTGGAAAATGTTGTTGTCCGAAAGACCCTCGGCCACGCCCAAGCGGGTGAATTCCCAGCCGGGCGTTTGCTGGGCGGGGGCAAGCAGGGAGATTGCCAAAAAAAGAAAAAGGGCAAGGGAGGATTTCATTGGCTACAAAAGTAGCAGAAACCCAACGATAGGCAGTTTAGAGTGGTTTTGAAAGTTTAGTCTAGCACAAAAACTACCGGCTTTGAAGGGCTGGCATCCAAATCCAGCGAAGTAGTTTGGAGGTTGAGGAGGTAAAGCCCGTCGCGCACAGCATTGGGCACAAAAATCATTTCGGTGATGGTGGCATGGGTGCGCGTGGCATGGGGGTATTGCCAAAAAGCGCGGTGGGCGAGGAGCAGGCCGCCATCTTCTTCGCGGTCAACGGAAGGCAAATCGAGCAGCAGGTGCTGCACGCCGCATTTCACCAAAAACTCCGCCGCCTCGTGGTGCAGATAGAGTGGGTTTGAGCCGGAATAATTTTGGCGAAGTTTCAGGTCGTCGTTCGGCAGGGTTCTGATGATCAGGGCTTCGGCTTCCTTTTCAGCAAAAACTTCTTGCAGTTGGTCTTGGAAAATCACGCGGTCGCCGGCCTCCGTTCGGCAGGGGTAAAGGCTGATTATTTTTGCCAAAAAATGGAATTCGAGCAGGCATTCGCGCAGCACGAAACGCTCGCGGGCGATGTGGCCGACACATTCGGTGTGGGTGCCATTGCCGTGCGGGTTGAGGCGGGCGTTGAAAAAGTTGACCACGCCACCTTCGGCGGTGCTGCCCACAAAACCGCCTGCCCGAACGGGCGAAAACTCCGGCATCGGCGCCCAAAAACAGTTGGGGTTTTCCGCGCCATCGCGCAAGGGGATGGAGAGGTCAATCGGTTTTGACAAGTCGGCAGAAAATGTGCGGGCAGCGCGGGTAAAAGAAATCAGCATTGTCGAAGGGTTGGTTTTTGAAAAAAAATTGTTTCCATATTTAGAAACACTGCTTAACTTTGCCAATAGTGTTTTACATCCTAATTGCCTGTGTCGTGCAAAGATTCAAAACCATTTTTCTTGAAGGGGTTGACGAGTTCTTTGAAGGGCTTGACCCCAAAGTGGTGGGCAAAATACTTTTCAATATTGACAAAGCAGAACAAGCCAATGACCCGCGACTTTTCAAGAAACTGACCAAAGAAATATGGGAACTGAGGGCGAAGTACGGAAACCTTCAATATCGCTTGTTCGCTTTTTGGGACAAACGAGACAATCGAAACACATTGGTCATTTGTACGCACGGCATTGTCAAAAAGACAGATAAGGTTCCGTCAAAAGAAATTGAGAAAGCCGAAGCCATTATGGAATTGTACTTTGAGAATCAATAAAACGTAACAATATGGAAAAGCAGAAATTGAAAATGTACTCGCTTGAGGACATGAAAAACAAATACGTCGGAACACACGGTACTCAAGCAAGAGAGCAATACGAGTACGAGCTAAGAATGGAAGTCATCAGCGAGATGATTCGGAAGACACGTCAAGAACGGCAACTGACCCAAGAAGAACTTGGGAACTTGGTCGGCGTGAAAAAAGCCCAAATTTCAAAATTGGAGAACAACGCCAACAGCGCCACCATAGACACAATCGTTCGGGTTTTCAAAGCGATGCAAGCGGAGATAAATTTCAGTATCAAACTTGAAAACAAAACTTTGCAGGTGGCTTGATTCGGCATAAGGTCACGTTTAGTAAACGTCTCTCCTCTTTACCCGCCGAAGCCCTGGCGCAGGCGGGACCTCACACATGAATCGCCCGATTCCCAGTAGCCGCAAGGCAAGCTTCTTTGAAAGCCTCGGTGTAGGTCGGGTGTGCGTGACTCATGCGGGCCGCGTCTTCGGCGCTGGCGCGGAATTCCATGAGCGCCACGGCTTCCGCAATCATGTCTGCCGCCCGCGCGCCCACGATGTGAACCCCAAGGATTTCGTCGGTTTCTTTGTGCGCCAGCACCTTCACCATCCCATCTAAATCCATGCTCGCACGGGCGCGGCCCAAGGCGCGGAATGGGAATTTGCCCGGCTTGTAAGGCGTGCCCATTTCTTTGAGTTGCTCCTCCGTGTAGCCCACGCTCGCCACTTCCGGCCAGGTGTACACCACACCGGGAATCAGGTTGTAGTTGATGTGCGGCTTTTGGCCCATCATGGTTTCGGCCACAAAAACGCCCTCCTCTTCGGCCTTGTGCGCCAACATCGCGCCGCGCACCACGTCGCCGATGGCGTAGATGCCTGGCACGGAGGTTTCCAAGTGTTCGTTCACGGGGATTCGGCCTTTTTCGTCGAGCGCGATGCCCACGTTTTCCAGCCCAAGATTGTCAGTGTAGGGCCTGCGGCCAATGGATACGAGGCAGTAGTCGGTTTCCCAAGAAAGGGTTTTGGATTCGTCGTCGCGGCTTTGGGCCGTCACTTTTACTTTTGACTTGGAGGGTTTTACGTCCGTCACGGCGTGGCGTAGGTGGAATTCCATGCCCAAGTTTTTGAGCGGTTTGATCAGTTCGCGGCTGCAATCGGTGTCCATGCCCGCAAGGATTCGGTCGAGGAATTCCACCACATAAACTTTAGTGCCGAGGCGGGCGTACACGCTGCCGAGTTCCAGCCCGATGACCCCACCGCCGACGACGACCATGCTGCCCGGCACTTTCTCGATGTTCAGTGCTTCGGTGCTGGTGATGACGCGCTGTTTGTCGTAGTTGAAATTGGCCGGCACAATCGGCTTGGAGCCTGTGGCGATGATGACGCGCTGGGTTTCCACCTCTTTCGTTTCGCCACTTTTGCTGGTGATTTTAAGTCGGTTTTTGGACAAAAAAGACCCGTGGCCGTACAGCACGTCAATCTTGTTTTTCTTCATCAGGAAATCAATGCCCTTGTTGTTCTCTTGCACCACCTCGCTTTTGCGGCGTATCATTTGCGGCAAATTCACCTTCAAATCTTTCAAGTCAATGCCGTGCACACCGAACGTGTGGGCCGCATTGTGGAAATGCTCGGAAGAATCAAGCAGGGCTTTGGATGGGATGCAGCCCACATTGAGGCAGGTGCCGCCCAACACTGGGTAGCGTTCGATGAGGGCGGTTTTCAGGCCCAATTGGGCACAACGGATGGCGGCCACATAACCGCCAGGGCCGGAGCCTATTACTGTAACGTCGTATTGCATAGCGTGTGAGAGGGGTGAGAGAATGTGGGAGAACGTGAGAGGGTGAGAGGCCGCCGTCGTTAAAACTTTGGCGGATGAAAAGGGTTCGACGGTTAATGGGGCAAAAGTATTGGATTCGGCAAGTTGGTGCTATGTTCGAGGAACGGGAAGCGGGACTTTTTTAAAAAGTGTTGCTTCTATGGTGTCTGCCAATTCGTCCACGGGCTTTTCTACTTCGATTTTTAGGACCGGGCAGAGCAAGTTTTCCAGCCACTCCAACTCGCAGGCGCGGCTTCGGATGTTTTCCGAGTTGGTGTCGTAAGTGCTCGCCCACGCGCAGAATTTTTCAAAAACATTGTGCAAATCGCCGCCTGGTGCCAGCCGTTCCGCGCCGTA
>JBJXFT010000123.1:0-3358 GCA_046155725.1 Saprospiraceae bacterium | reverse complement strand
GAGGTGAAGCGCATGGAAAACGCCATCCCACGTGCCAACATCGTGGTGACTGCCACGGGCAACTGCGACATCGTGATGGAAAAACATTTCCGCCTGATGAACGACAAGACCATCGTGTGCAACATCGGCCACTTCGACAACGAGATTGACATGGCTTGGCTCAACGGCAACTACGGCCACACCAAGGTGACCATCAAGCCACAGGTGGATCTCTACAAAATTGACGGCAAAGACATCATCTTGCTGGCCGAAGGCCGCTTGGTGAACCTCGGCTGTGGCACGGGCCACCCCTCGTTCGTGATGTCCAACTCCTTCACCAACCAAGTGCTGGCGCAACTCGAACTCTGGGAGAATGTCGGCAAATACGACAACAAGGTGTACATGCTGCCCAAGCACCTCGACGAAAAAGTGGCCCGCCTCCACCTCGCCAAAATCGGCGTGGAATTGGAAGAACTCAACACCATGCAGGCCGACTACATTGGGGTGAAAGTGGAGGGGCCGTTCAAGCCGGAGTATTACAGGTATTGATTTAAGTGTCAAAACAATTTGGCTTAGAGAAGCAGGAGCGGAAGTAGTCAGATTCATCACATTGATCCCAATGCCCAAACCTTAGCACATCATGAAATTTGAACTTTTCACTCGCGCAGCCATAGTAGCAGACCTGCCAGAACATGGCCTTCGGCGTGGAGATATAGTCACCATTGTGGAGTTTTTGCCTGCTAATGACCGCCACCCGACTGGGTATGTTGTGGAAGTTTTTAGTGTCACGGGCGATACATTGGATGTCCTTGGTCTTTCGGAAAACCAATTGATGCCCCTTCGGTCTGACGCAGTTCCTGCTATGAGAGAGTTGGCGGAGGCTGCATGATGGGGATTTCCCTCTATTTTTGTGTTCTAAAAATTAAAAAAATGAAGGAAGAAACTCTTTGGGATGAGCCTGCCCTCGAAATCGAAACGTTCACCGATTACGAAACAGAAAGAGGTAAACCAATGCCAAACATCATTCACGGTACTATCCAAACGCAAATCAGTTTTCTTTTGAAAACCAATTACAGCGGCCACTTCATCTTCCCCAATGAACTTTCATTGGCCACCGAACCCGGCACCACCCCCGACATTTGTATTTACTCGAAACGAAAATTGGATGTCCGAGAGGTGGAGGCCACAGAAACCGAAATGCCGCTGACCACCATTGAAATCCTCTCTCCTTCCCAAACCATTGATTTCCTGCAATCCAAAGTTTGGAACATCTACTTCCCGGCGGGGGTCGGGTCGGCTTGGATTGTAGTGCCGCAAATGAAAAGCATCCAACTCTTGACCCGCGACGGCGAAGAGGTTTTCTATAAAAACATATTGAAAGACCCGACTACCGGTATCCAAATCAATGTGGAAAAGGTGTTTGAGGATTTGGTTTGAGCCAGGCTGGGGAGTTTGGCGAAGCCAAAAGAAATCGCGTCACATCGGAAGGTCGGTGTGGCGCGATTTTGTTTTTTTGCCTTGTCTCATTTTCGCGGGCTTAATTTTTCAACAAAAAAATCCCTCTGAAAGAAGCAAAAAGTATCACTTCTCGATACTGGCTTTTCAGTCGCAAGTTTTTCATTGAGCCATTTTTACCTTTGCGCTCACTTTACCCCCCGAAGCACGAAGGCAGACCGCTCACGTCTCTCACCCTCTCACCCTCTCACTTCTCTCACCCTCCGTCCCTCACCACTCTCGCACATGACCGACGCCATATTCACCGTCCCCCAGCCCATCAACGAACCCATTTGGAACTATGCCCCTGGCTCGCCCGAAAAACTGGCCTTGAAAAAAGCCCTCGCCGATGCCAAGTCGGTGCAAAAAGAAGTGCCGATGTACATCGGCGGTGAGCACGTGCGCACCCTCGATAAGGTGCCGATGCGCCCGCCGCACGAGCACGGGCATATCCTGGGGCATTATTCCAAAGGAAATGCCGACCATGTTCGGATGGCGATTGATGCGGCACTGGCGGCCAAACCGGCTTGGGAGGCGATGCCGTGGCAGGAGCGCGCGGCCATTTTTCTCCGTGCCGCCGACTTGCTCACGGGGCCGTACCGCGCCAAAATGAGCGCGGCCACAATGCTCTGCCAAAGCAAGAACGCTTATCAGGCCGAGATTGACTGCATCTGCGAACTGGCCGATTTCTGGCGCTTCAATGTGCATTTCATGCAGGAAATATACAAGCAGCAGCCGCTCAGCGCGCGCAATGTGTGGAACCGCACGGACTGGCGACCGCTCGAAGGCTTTGTGTTCGCGCTCACGCCGTTCAACTTCACGGCCATAGCGGGCAACTTGCCCACGGCTCCGGCCATGCTCGGCAACGTGGTAGTGTGGAAGCCTGCCGAGACGCAGATTTACTCGGCTTCGGTCATTATGAAAATCCTGCAAGAGGCAGGGCTGCCGGCTGGGGTCATCAATCTGGTCTACGTGGACGGCCCGACGGTGGGCGATGTGGTGTTCCATCACCCCGATTTTGCGGGCATCCACTTCACGGGCAGCACGGGGGTTTTTCAGCGGATATGGAAAACGATTGGGGAGAACATTGCGAACTACAAATCTTACCCGCGCATCGTGGGCGAAACGGGCGGCAAGGATTTCGTGGTAGTCCACCATTCCGCCGATCCGAAGGCCGTGGCGGTGGCGCTGGGTCGTGGGGCGTTTGAATATCAGGGCCAAAAATGCTCTGCCGCGTCGCGGGCTTACGTTCCCAAATCGCTGTGGAAAATGGTGAAGGACAATCTGAAGGCCGACCTGAAAACGATGAAAATGGGCACGACGGAGGATTTTGCGAACTTCGTCAACGCGGTGATTGACGAGAAGTCTTTCCACAAAATAGCGTCTTATATCGGCGCGGCGAAATCAGCGCAGGGGGTGACGGTGGTGGCAGGCGGCGGTTTCGACATGGCAAAGGGCTACTTCATAGAGCCGACGGTGCTGGAGGTGGCCGACCCGATGTACGTCACGATGTGCGAGGAGATTTTTGGGCCGGTGCTGACGGTGCACGTTTACGAGGACGATGATTTTGAAAAGATATTGGACGTGGCAAATGCGACTTCGCCCTACGCGCTCACGGGGGCGATTTTTGCCAACGACCGCGCCGCGCTCGCCCTCGCCAATGACAAACTCCGCCACGCGGCGGGCAATTATTACATCAACGACAAGCCCACGGGCGCGGTGGTGGGCCAACAGCCTTTTGGCGGTGGCCGCGCCAGCGGCACGAACGACAAGGCCGGCTCAATGATAAATCTGTACCGTTGGCTCTCGCCCCGCACGATAAAGGAAAATATGGTGCCGCCCACGGATTATCGGTACCCGTTTTTGGGGGAGGAGTAGGGGAAGG
>JBJXFT010000113.1:0-15874 GCA_046155725.1 Saprospiraceae bacterium | reverse complement strand
CGGCAGAGCAGATGCCCTTGCTCGCTGCGGCCAATGGCCTGAGCCTCTCCGACATTGATTGGCTGGTACCGCACAGCGCCAATCTGCGCATCATAGAAGGCATCTGCAACGAGACGGGATTCCCGATAGAAAAAATATTGGAAAGCATCGTGGACTATGGCAACACTTCTTCGGCCAGCATCCCTATCGCCCTCTACAACGGCCTGAAATCAGGCAAAGTCAAGCGCGGCGACCGCATCCTGATCTTTGGCTTCGGCGGCGGGCTGGCGTATGCGGGGACCGTGATTACTTGGTGAGAGGGGTGAGAGGGGTGAGAGGGGGCAATTTTTTAAAAAGTTGTCAAATCTGAACAGGTCAAAAAAGCAGTATTTTTGCCTGAAAAAAATATTCTCGCAATGCTCGACAACACGATTTTCATGGGAGTCAATGCACCTAAACCCCACCAGCGCGTCATCGGCAAATTGATGACGGCGCTCGGCCAACTTTTTTACAAAGAAGGGAAAATCCCTTACGAGCCTTTTACGGAAACGATGATTGACGAAGGCAAAACCAGCCCTACGCCCGACATCCTTTTGTTCGACAATCAATCAGCACAAAACAAGGTCATCATCGAAGTCTCCACAAGCGCAGGGGTTCGAAAAGACTTTGCCAAGTTGGTAGAACTCATGAACGACTATGGGGTACATGAGGGCTTTGTGTACAACTACAATGACTTGACTTGGCGCAAATACACTCTCCACGCTGGCGAAGTACGCGAAAACCCCTCCTTTTGCGATACCATCGGCTATGACCTCGGCCAGTTTTTGGCTTGAATACCCGCACTCCCATGCAAGAAAGCCAATCTTTTACACCACACAGCAGTAGCCTCACGGAGGACGAAGTGAAGCGGCGGTTCGCGCCTTTCCTCCGCGACTTTTACAAAAACCGCTACGAGCCGATGCCCAATTCGGTGTCGGTGGAACTCGACAACGTGAGCAAGGAAGGCTGGGTGGCCGATGGCAAAATCACGTTCCGAAAAGAAGACGGCTCGCCATTCGTCTGCACCTACGAGGCCACCTCGCGCGACAAAGCGGAAGAGGTGAAATTCCAACTCAACCTTCATTATTTCCTCTGGGACTGCACGGCATTTGGCATCGTCTGCGCCGCGCTGGCCTACGTTTTTTTCTACCAGACCGACTTCGTCCGGCTCGTGGAGTTGGGGCTGGTGGGCAATATCGGCCTGCTGATTGGGGTAGGCATGATCGGTTTTTTCGGCTGGTATTTCGTCATGCAAGGCTGGCGCAAATACCGCTACATCTTTGCCATCCAACAGTTTAAGCAATATTTTGCCGACGAGCAGTGGGTCGCGCTGGCCGAAGACGTGTTCCCAGCGCCCAACGACCCCTACCTCCTCGAACTCCGCAACCAGTGCGTGTACAATGGCATCGGCCTCGCCATCGTGCCGATGGAGGGCATGGTGCGCAAAGTGATTGACCCCTCGCGGCTCGGCATTTTTGGCAAAGACCGCCAGATGACCCAATGGGTGACGCGGGCGGACTGGTATCAGGCTTTCAGCCAAAATGTGGGGAACATGGCCGCCCGCCGACCCAAAGCCCCCGACGCGCTCACGGCATTGTGGAACAAGATTTATCGCCCCATCCACTACCTTCTTTTCGACCCTTTCAAAAAGAATGTCTGGGCTGCGCTGCGCAAGCCTGTGGGCGAAACCTCCTCTGTATACACCCGCTTCATGAGCGCACAGGGCGTACAGAAATGGGTAGCCTTTTTGGCGGTTCTGGTGACCGCGCCGCTGTTTTGGCAAGTGAACACCTTCAGCGACGAACGGGTGGCCGACTTGAAAGAACTCGAACTCCGCCCACGCGGGCTGAACCCCGAAGACCAGGTGGGCTATCTGCTGGAAAACGAAACGATCCCCGCAGACGGCATACCGACGGGCGTTCCGAAGCAGTACCCAGTTTCCAAAAACAAAAAATTCAGAGACGAAGAAAACACCATCAACCTTTCGGGCGACGACGAGGAGGAGGAATACCCCGGCATTGAAGACGAAAAGCCAAACCCCAAGCGCGCCCCAAAATCGGCAACACCTGGGGCAAAAGCGCCCGACCCTTGCACCATCTTGCAAACCGAGCGCGGCTGGATTGTGCAAGACAATGCCTTCGACAAAAAAGAATCGGCTGCCGACCGCGCCTACGAACTCCGCGAGCGGGGCCTGCCCTGTCAATGGGCTTCGCAAAGTTGCATCGCCGCCGACCGCACTGGCTGGCTCGTGTGGATGGGCGACCCCTACCCTACCGAGGCGGCGGCCCAAACGGCGGCAGACAATTTTGCCAAAGCATTCCAGCGCTACGACCTGAAAAACGGAACGTTTTTGGTGCGCCGGCTGCGGTAGCCTGTTTTCGGCCTAATTTTTGAAACTACCGTTCCCAGTATCGTTCATTTCAATCCAGTTCATTGGCAATCACGTTTTTTATGAAACATCTTTTCAAACTTTCTTTGCTTCTCTTCGCGCCTCTCTTGGCCTTCAACGCCTCCGCGCAAACGCTCAAAGCCGTGGACAACTCGCAAAATGCGGGCAAGGTGGAATGGCTCGACCGCCAGATCACTACGGGCAACATGCCGTTTGGCCAGCCCGTCATGCGGGAATACCGGGTGAAAAACATCAGCAGCGAAAACCTGATGATCCTCCAAGTGAAAAGCACCTGCCACTGCACCGTCGCTGAGTGGGAGCAAAACCCGATAGCACCGGGCAAAACCGGCATCATCAAAGTGACCTACGACGGCCTGAAAGAAGGCGATTTTTACCGCATCGTGTCGGTGATCACCAATTTTGATTCCATGCAGAGCATCCCGCTGGCCTTGGTGGGCAAAGTGGACAAGAAGCCCGAAGCCGCCGCAGCAGGAAATTGAGGGAGCGTGGGCTTCAGCCCGCGACAAAAAAATCACTCCCATCGCCCCATCCCCTTTACCACCCCCCATCCCATGCTGCACCCTTTGCCGAGGCCGATCTGGCTGGGCAGCGACACGTTGGCGCCAAACGTGAGCGAGAACGCCCGCACCTTCACGCCCTTAAACGATACCCAGGTCTCTGATTTGATCTCCGTGATGTGCGCCGCTATTTCGCGCTCCGGCTGTTCGCCGTTGATCTCCCGGGCGAAGGCCACGAGTTGGCTTTTGAGTATATGCTCCAGCAGCGCGATTCGCTCCAGCAAGTGCGGCTGTGTGGAGTAGGTGCGGAAGTTCTCCGAATTGAGCGGCAGCCAATGGCGCAAGTGATAGGAGCGCGGCGAATCAATCACGGACACATGGCACTGGCGCACATCCAGCCGGGCGATCCGCATGGGCAACTGCTCTCCTTGCACATTGAGCGACCAATCCGGCTGGCTGAAATAGTGGTGCAAGGCTTCCACCCCTTCGTTGAGGCACACGAGCATAGGTTGGCCGCGCTCTATTTTGTACTGGATGAGCGGGTAGCGGTAGTGGAAGCCGCCGTGTTCGTTGTCGTGGTTGTGGTAAAGTTCGTGCTCAAGCCCCACTTTCTGGGCGATGGCGCCGCGCAGAGCGGGCAGTTTCCAAACGTCCAGTTGGGTATCGAAAGCAACGGTGAGCAAGCGCAGGGGAGCAGGCATTGTGCGGAAAAGATTGATTTTTGTTTTTGTTGGCGGCACTACTGGGCGAAAGGTATGCCAAGTTTGAAAAATAGGGTTTTTGCCTTTGGCGGAATGCAGGGTTCTTTGGCGAGGGCTGAACCCCGCACCCCCTCACGGCGTGAGCACGCGAGAGACGTTTTCTTGACGCGGGCTGAACCCCGCGCTCCCTCACGCGCACTCCCGCACTCAGCCCCAACGCACTTTGGCCAACTTGAAACTTGCCACTTGCCGACTTGCCACTTGAAAACTTGAAACTACTCAGCCCCAGCGCACCTTGGCGGCCAGCTTCCTGAACACCGCGCTGTCTTTTCCTTCCACAAAACCCACAAACTCCACCTGCCCCAGCACCGAGCGTCGGAAGGTATCGAACACAAAAGCATGGAACAGCCCGCGCTGGCGCACGGCTTCTGTCATCAGCCACTGGTACACCTGGATTTCGTGCTTCAGGCACTTGAGCCACCCTTTGCTGAGCGTGGGCTTGAGCGACTGGCCCAGCACCAGACCCGTTATCTCCGGCTGTTCGGCGCGGCTGCGGTGCTGCACCTTGTTTTCGTTCACCACAAAAGCATGGCGCAGCAGCACGACGCGCACCGTGTCGAGAAAATCAGCGGGCGGTTCTTTGGCAAAAGAAAAAGTGATGTCGTCGGCATAGCGCGTGTAGGTGGCCGAGTGCTGCTCGGCTATCTGCTCCAACTGATAGTCCATCAGCAGGCAAACCATGTTGCTCAGCACAGGCGAGCTGGGCGCGCCCATCGGCAGTCGGCCTTTGCAAGTCGTGAGGGCGGTAAGCACCTCAGAGAGTTCAGGCGGGAAGAAAAACAGGTGCCGGAAGAGGTCTTTCAGGTGCGTCTTGGTGACGGTGTGGAAAAAGTCTTTGAGGTCTATTTGCCAAAACCACTCGCCCTTGTGGTGGCGCATGGCATTGAAGTAGATGTTGCGCGGCTGGAAATCGTCGGTCGGGCGGATGATAAAGCCGTAGGCAGAAGCGGGCTTTATGCCATAATAGACTGCTTGCAGGTAGCGGTTGAGCGTGTGCTGGAGGGCTTTCAACTTGGCGGCAGGGTGCTCTATCAGGCGTTTTGCGCCGCCGGGCTTGGGGACAAAGAAGGTGACGTAATCCTGCTTGGCCGATGCTTGCAGCAGTTCCCGCTCGCTCGTGCCCAGCAGTTGTGCGAGCGCAGGCACGGTCGAAAGCGACTCGAACCGTTGGCTTAAGTTTGCCAATTGAGCGGTGGTGAGCTCGATTTTAGGAGAGAGTGGTGCGTACATGGGTGAGAGGATGTGAGAGGCGTGAGAGATGTGAGAGCGTGAGAGGCGTGAGAGAGGGGCATCCTGCTTAGTGTCCCTTAGTTCCTTAGTGTTTGAATATTAATGTTGCGAGGCATTCAGAGGTATTTGACTTGGAATGTGGGGCTGAGCATTTCTTTTGAAGTCGTGTTGCCGGTCAGTTTGAGGGTTTTCCAAGTGCCGGCATCCAAGGGCATCACACAGAGCCGGTCATCTTTGCCGAGCATCGGGGCCAGTTTTTCTTCCAATGTTCTGATTAGTTCGGGGAGGCCGGCGCCTGCAAATACCGATTTCTGCATCCGCCGCAGCCCGGCTTGCTTGCACCACTTGACCGCATAGCGCCGGGTGCGCGCGCTCGAAATATCGTAGGCAACGAGATAGTGCATATTATGAAGTGATGGAGTGCTGAAATGATGAAGTGATTGTTCAATCGTCGCTTTATCGCTTCATGACTTTATCGCTTCATTCAACCTCACGCTGCCATTGCTACCGCTTCTACCGCCCCTGCCTGCGCCAAGGCTTCCATCTCTGTGGAGACTTCCGCCTCCGTCAAGACTCCCACCTCCGTCAAGACTTCGGCGGATAAATCGGCGGGCACCACTTCTTCCAGCACCTTGCCGTGCAGCACCAGCGAGGCGCAGCGTCGGGCGGCCTCTGCGAGGTAGCCTTCCAAGGGGAAAAGCCGCCCGCCGATCTCTTGTTTCTTTTCTTGGAAGCGCTCTTTCACCAGCGCGGTCAAAAGCCGCTTGCCGTCTTCGGCCAGCCACAGCCCGCCCTCTCCTCCACGGAGGCTGACGTGCGTGGCCGACACTTGTTTGCGGGTAAAGAGCTTGAACACCGTCTTGTCTATCCACACCCGAAACTGCTTTATGAAGTCGTAAACGAGGTTTTTGCGCTGGTAGCCGTCGGCGTGCATAAAGCCGATGTGGGGGTGCAGCCCGGCGAGCATGAGCGCGCGCTCCACTTTGGCGTAGAGGATGCCGTAGCCGTAGTTCAGGAAAGCGTTGAAAGTGTCGGCGGCGGGGCGGGTGCTGCGCCCGTCGAACTGGTATTCGTCAGGGAGCAGGGCGCAGAGCGTGTCGAGGTAGTGTTTGCCTGCCGAGCCTTCGAGGCCTCTGATGGCGGCTGCCGAGGTGTCGAAATCGCGGACGGGGAGGCGGCGGAGTTTGGCGAGCAGCTCCATGATGGCCACTTCAGCCTGCGCGATGATTTGCACCTTTTCTGCGCTGCGGTAGCCCTTCAGTTTGCGCAGGTGCTCGAGGCGGCCCCGTATCTTTTCCTCCACCCAGCCTTTGGCGATGCGCAGGCCGGCGGGGGTGTGGGAGAGGGCCAGTTGGTTTGCCCAGATGGCGGTGGTGGAGGAGGGGCGGGCAGTCCACACGCGGCCTTGCGGCTGGCCGAAGTGGTCGAGCACCAAGATGTCCACGCCTTTTTCGATGGCGAGCAGGAGCGCGTCGGTGCTCACGGAAGTGCCTTTTTGCAAAAAGATGCTCTGCACTTCATGGGCGGCGTACTGTTCCTCCAAGTGGTTGTTGTTGCCGCTCATGTCCGGTACGGTCATCTCGAAAATGCCGTCTCGCACGCGGAGCCGGCTGCCAAATGTTTGTAGATAAATGTCCATGATAGGAAGTTGTTTGTGCGCTTGTGCGCGGCCAGGCTTGCGGCGCGGCGCGCGGCGCGGTGATTCTTCATAATGCCTCGACGAGAGAATGCCGTCAAGCCAAAGGGAAGTTTTGTTCTTGTTGTGACTGTCATAATTGGCGATGTGTCCACCGGCGCTCAGGCCGGGTTTAGATGTGTGAAGGCGGGGGTAATTAGTACCAAGTTTCGGGATATTGAGAGTCTCACTTGAAGTGAGACTCTCAATAAGCAAGACAAAGCGATGCTGCGGTTTGTTTCTCTGCTGGTGTGCTGCAAAGGTCGGGGAGGTCTGAATGCCGCGCCGAAAAAACTGATGTTTTGCGGGAAGGCCGTTTTTTGGCAAAAGCCCCGAAAAGCCTCGTTTCCGGCTTTCAAGTCGTTCGCTTTCAACGCTTTAATTTTGCGGAGCCTTCCCGAAAACAAACCTTTTGGGGCTGCGAAAGACGATTTTTTAACGTGGCCGTAACTAAAAAGAGGGAAAATTTGCGGAGAAAAATTGGGCGCATTGGATTGCCCCTCAATACATTTGAGCCGAAAGCCGACTCTCCAACCACTCTGCAGCACCATAGGCATTGCGACGCTCCAGCTCCGCCTGGCATTACCACACTGGTCAACTCTCCAACCACTCTGCAGCACCATAGGCATTGCGACGCTCCACCCACCGCCTTCCAGCCAGTAGGTGTAGGCTCTCCAACCACTCTGCAGCACCATAGGCATTGCGACATCGCCTTTGGTAACGATAGTACCCGTATACAGGCTCTCCAACCACTCTGCAGCACCATAGGCATTGCGACTGTTGTACCAGACATTGATCGCCATTGCCCTGGTCTCTCCAACCACTCTGCAGCACCATAGGCATTGCGACGAATCGGCCATCGCCAACAGTGGTAGGCTGTCAATCTCTCCAACCACTCTGCAGCACCATAGGCATTGCGACCTCGCGGAGCATTCCGCTGAGCTGTTCGGGCATCCTCTCCAACCACTCTGCAGCACCATAGGCATTGCGACCATCTGAGCGTAGGGTACTGCTGGGCCTGTATGTCTCTCCAACCACTCTGCAGCACCATAGGCATTGCGACCGTTTGCTAAACCTTCCAGGTTTAGCAAACACAAACGAGTAAACCCACACGCTGCTCAAAGAAGGCTCTCGAAGCGATGAGGCCACAAACAAAAATCCCCCCTGCCAAGCGCAGGGGGGATTTTTGTTTGTGGATTTGTGTCGCCCGTAAACTGTGCTGACGAAGCGGCTGGTGCCCTGAAAAGTTAAGCCCGCGCTAAACCCCTGCGCTGCCCTTACCTTTCACCCGTGGCGCCCCTACGTTTGTGCGAAATTTAAAACGATGAAAAAAAGAATCCTTCCCTTGCTGGCACTTGCCGCCCTTTCTTTCTCTTCTTGCGAAGACGATGATCCCTATCCGCTCGACCTCCGAATTTTTGACGCGCGGTGGTTTGACGACGACAATTCCGGCAGCCAAACGGTGGGCGACGCGCTCACTTTTGGCGTTGAGATAAACTCCACCCACCCAGACTCCGACGGTCAGTACATCACCGAGTGGGATTTTTCCTACTTCGTGAACGACAACTTTGGCGGCATCCTGCGCGGCGACGACTTCATAGAAACCAACTCGCTTTTTTTCGATGCGGAAGTTTTCATTGGCAACCTGGCGCTCCCCGGCCCTGGTGGCTTGGGCAAAGGCGATGTGGTGGAATTCCGCCTTTGGGCGCGCGACAATCACGGTACAGAACTGGAGCACACCCACCGATATGTGATCGAGGAATAGACGTGCGCACAACGTTTTTGAAAGGAATGCTTTTGGCAGCAACCTTTTTTGGTGCAGCCTCTCTTTGAGTGCGAAAAAATTTGTGATCAAATCAGAAATCGCGCTACTTTCGTGCCGTCTTTCAAAATTGACAAGGCTATGAAACGAAAACATACTTTCAAATCGCTGCTGATAACCGCCTCCCTCCTGAGCCTTTTTGCATTTGCTTTCGTGAACCTCCACGCCAATTCCGCTTTGAAGGGATCGGTTTCAAAAATAGAAAGGACGCAACATGAGGTGGAAAGCGAAGAAGCGGGCGAAACCCGCGAAATACCCGTTCCCGATGTCACCGTTTTGGGTCGTCTCTGGGAAATAGCCCAACGGTTGCTGGACAGAGCGAATTGATTTTCAAATAACGGATACTACGGAAGCCCAGGGCAGCCATGCTGCTCTGGGCTTCTGCTTTTGTAATAACACCGCGCTACCTTTGCGCAAAATTTGAACCATGCAAGTTCGCCGCAAATTCGCCTTGCGATGGCCTTTTGACCTCGCACCCCTTCGGGGAATCATTCATCTGGCCGCACTTGCTTTGCTCGCCAATGCTTGTGGCAAGCGTCAAATAGTGCAGCCCGAACCGTTCGATGAATCGCAGTACGCTTATTTCCCTTTGGAAATCGGCCAATACGTGGTGTATCAGGTGGACAGTGTGGTGTATGATTTTGCTCCCGGCGGCAGCACGGTGCAGGATTCGTCTCGAACCTTTGCGAAAGAGGTGGTGGCCGATACCTTGCGCGACAACACGGGCCAATTGCTCTACGCCATTGAACGGTACGAAAGAGCCAACGACAGCGAGCCGTGGGCATTCAAGAGCGCCGGCACGGCCAGCCGAACAACGATGCAAGCTGTACGGACAGAAGAGAATTTCAAGTTTCTAAGATTGGTGTTCCCCATGGACCGCCGCAGCGAATGGGACGGCAACTTGTGGATTGACGAAAGCCGCGAAATCGAAATCGCTGGAGAGCGGATGCGGCCATTTGCCAATTGGTCCTACGAGGTGGATTCTATAGACGTGCAGGCATTGGTCGGGCAGTTTTCATTTGATTCCACTTTGCTGGTCACGGAAGCCGACGATTTCAACGTCATCGAACGGCGGCTGTCACGGGCGCGATACGCCAAGAACGTTGGCCTTGTGTGGCGCGAACAATGGATACTCGATTCGCAATATTGCAACCAAACACCCTCGCCCGCCGACTGCGAAACCCGCCCTTGGGAACAAAAAGCGGAGAAAGGGTACATCCTGCGGCAAACCGTAATTGCTTTTAATTGAAATGGCCGAAACACAATACGTCAGCATTGGTCGCACCCGAAAAGCGCATGGCTTGGCCGGCGAACTGAAACTCTCCATCGAAGAGCGGTACTTGGAGGATTTCATGAAAAACGAGCGGATTTTCTTGGAAGTGAGGGGAGTGAAAATCCCTTATTTCATCGCCAATGTGCGCGGCGCGGGCGAGATGATCCTGAAACTCGAAGAAGTGGACAACCGGGATGCGGCCACCGCGCTCCAATCGCGGGAAGTGCTGCTGCGCGAGCAAGACATCCTGCCCGACCATGCCCGCGAATACGAGGTGGAAGAAGAAGATGCGCTGGAATACGGCCACCTCGCAGGCTTTATTTTGGTGGACGAAACGCGCGGCGAAATCGGCGAGATTGACGAGGTGCTGGAAATGCCCCAGCAGGAAATGGCCTTCCTCCAATACAAAGGCCGAGAAGTGCTGGTGCCTTTGAACGAACAGTTTATCTGCTCGATTGACGAGCCGAACCGCCGGGTGTTTATGGACTTGCCGGACGGTCTTTTGGACTGATGGAAAATTTAGGAACGGGTGAATAATAACTTGTCAATTTGATGTGATTCCTTTTCACCCAAACTGCCCATCTTTTTGATTAAATAGCCCCACTATTCGCCCAAAAAGATAGTTGTCTGGGCAAAAACGAACTTACCTGAAATCCACAAGTTATTATTCACCCGTTCCTTAACACATAAAAATTTTTGCCCCCGAAACTAATTTTTGCAGCCTTCGCGTTCACGTTCGGTCTTTGAATGCAATTAACCAATAAATACCCTCCCTATGTACCACATCACCGAACGAAATGAGCGCCACGGCCAAAGGCATGCTTTGGTGCTTGCCATCGCCCTCCACCTTGCCTTGGTGGTCATGCTGTATTTCAAAATGACGAGCGAATCCGCCGCCAGCCGCCAAGACGAACGCCCCACAAAAGTGAACGTCGCGAAAGAACGGCCAACGGCGAAATCCAAGACGGTCAAACTGCCTTAAGTAGAATGTGATAATCAGCCAATCTGCTAATTCCCACCAAGATGCCGCCTATCATAGGCTAAACTAATTTTGGCGACGTACTTAGTTACAGATAGAGGCATGGGCGGCTCTTTTCACCCAAGATGGCCCGCACTCCCTCAACCACGTTCCAATTTCCCCCGCCGCCCATCGGCATCGAAGAAATAAAGGCCCGGCGCGAGGCGGCTCAAATCAAGGTCGAACGTATTGCCCCGAAGGTCGCTGCGGCGCAGCACTTCTTGTCCCGTGAGGTTGAACAAACGGAACGTGCGCACCCCTTCCGTGCCTTCGGGCAGCGTGAATGTGGCATTTCCGTTGGTTGGGTTGGGCGACACCAAGATTTGGCTTTCTGCAAATTGGCCGCCCGGCTCCTTGGTGCCGATGGTGATGGGCTGCTCGGTGTAGAATGCTATAAGCACCATCATCTCGTCGTCGGAAGTGGGGCCGAAATTGACGGACACGGGGCCGTCGTTGACCCACTGCGCTTCATGGATGATGCCGTTGCCCCACTTGACGGGCAGCAGGGGTTGCCAATAGCGGATGGGGATGTGCTGGTAATCGTACCACGGCGTGGGGCAGCCGGGCAGTCCCATCGGGCAGGATGCGTCGTAGATGAGTTCGCCTTTTTGACCGTTTGCGAGGCGTTTCCACACTTTGTAGCCTTTGCCGTATTTGTGGGTGTGGCCCATGAGGCCCCAGACATAGATGCTGTCGGCGCCGAACTCGAATTCTGGGGCGGTGTAGGTCACCAAATTTCCACTATTGGCAATGGGGATGTTCTCATTGATGAGCAAGGTGGCGAACATCTCGTGCGGTGCCGTGCCGGGGATTTGGGTGTACACATTGACGTAGGCTTCACACTGATAAGGCTGCGAGAGCGAATAGTTGATGTAATGAGAGTTGAGGTCGAGCACGATGTTGTTGTCCCACTTGAACGCGGTGCTGGTGGGCAAGCGCAAATCCGTCGCTTCTTGGACGGCGGCTACGAGGTTGATTTGGCTGTGGTTGGCATTGAGGCGCAAGCCTGCGGGGATGGAAGCCGCGCCGCTGCCCGTGAAATTGTAGAGCAAAAAGTGGTGCGAGAAGGGGGAGATTTTGAAGTCCAAGCCATTCACTTCTACGTTGGCCGGCAGGTTGAGTTCCCATTTTTGATAATACTCCACTTCACGGTCGGGGGCGAGGTAGAAGGGGCCCATTTTGACTTGAAAACCTTCGCCGGGTGCGGGGGCGGGCGGTGGGCCGTCGGGGAACGACTTTTCGCCGCCGACGTTGAAGAAGGTTTCTACCAATGTCTTGTCAAATTGTACGCCCGTGTTTTTCGCGCCGTACAGAATCCATTGGCGGATGGTTTCTTTTTCCGAGGAAGTCAGTTCTGGGTTTGGGTAACTCTGGGGCATCGGCTCGCCTTCGCTGGCGTGAAGGGCTTCCACCGTCGGCTCGAAGTCGCGGTTGATTTTGCGGAAAAGGAAACTGCGGTCAGCGCGGCCTGGGTACACGCGCTTGTAGCCTTTGCCGACGGCGTAAGCGTTGGTGGGGTTGATGTTGACGAGTTTGGAGGCTACGTTTTGGGCGCGGGCGAATTCGGTCGCGCCGGTGCCTTCGAGGTCAAGATTGCCGGCAGGCGAGGCGTGGTCGTGGCAGGAGTTGCACTTGTTCTGGAAGATTTTGTACACCTCTTGCACGGAGGGGAGGGAGGTTTGGGCGGAGAGATGGAGCGCGAAAGCGCAAAGAAGGAGTGGGAGTAGTTTTTGCATGATGCTGAATTTGTTAGACGTTGGGCAAAGGTGACGCGCAATTTCGCATCGGTGTTACGGAACGGGTTTTTGTTTGTCGAATTTCGTGGAAGTTTAACAGGAAGCGCAAGGTGGCACCAATTGGCGGAGCCACGTTTACTAAAACCCAAGGTTTAGTAAACGTACGATCGGGCCGATTTTCGGATAGGCTCTTAACTTTCAAATGCCGAATCCTGCCAGCTGCGGCGCTTGGTTTTGGCAGTGCTGCATGAACTTAGCGCATCGTTTTCTGTTATTCAGCGCATAGTTTAATCCGTAAATCTGGCGAAAGCCAGACCTTTCCAAAACGATGACCAAGAAAAAAAAGAGCGGCGACAAAAAATTGAGCGCCCAACAACTACAGATCGAAATACTCAAATTCTTGCTCGGCCACCCCAAAAAACGCTTCGCGCCGCGCCAAATCACTGACCACCTTCGTATTGACAACAACCGTGACTCGGCGGAACACGCCCTGCGCCAATTGGTGCTGGCTGGCTCCGTGGCCGAGTTTGAGGAAGACAAATTTGGCATCGCGCTCGAACGGCTGACGGTGGACGACAGTCCCCGTAAGGCATCCCGACCAACGACCGAAGCCAGCGACGAGAAGATTTTTAGCGAAGGAGACAAGAAGCGCGACAAACAAGAAGCCAAGTGGAACAAGACAACCCGAGAGCAGTCCATGCACCGCCGCGCACCGTCCACCGTGAACCGTGAACCCTCGTCCCGGAAATTCGTGGAAGGCCGAGTGGACATGACGCGCACGGGCGCAGCCTACATAGTGACGGAAATGATGGACACCGATGTGTATGTGCCGCCCAAGCACTTGAACGGTGCTTTGAACGGCGACACGGTGCGGGTGCTGCTCTTTACCGCTGCCCCCCAGCGCGGAGGCCGCCGAGGCAGTTCGCCCATCCAGCGAAAACCCGAAGGCCAGGTGATGGAAGTGCTCAAAAGAGCCAATGAGTTTTTTATCGGCTCCATTCGGCTGAGCCGCACGTACGCGCTGTTCTTGCCTGAAAACCCGAATATGCTGACCGACATTTTTATCCCCCTCGAAGTGGCCGGTGGGGCGCAAGACGGCGACAAAGTGGTGGTGCGCGTCACCGATTGGCAAGAAGGCAAAGGCCGCGCACCCGTGGGGAAAGTGACCCAAGTGCTGGGCAAAGTGGGCGGCAACGATTTCGAGATGAAGAAAATCCTCATCAACGCGGGCTTCCAACTGGCACATTCCGAAGAAGCCGAGCGCGAGGCTGCCCGCATCCCCGACAACATTTCGCCCCAGGAAATAGAACGCCGCCGCGATTTCCGCGACACGCTCACCTTTACCATTGACCCGGAAGATGCCAAGGACTTCGACGACGCGCTGAGCGTCCGAATCTTAGAAAACGACCTGCCTGGCGGCAGTCAGGGCAACCTCGAAATCGGCATACACATCGCCGACGTGACGCACTACCTCAAGCCCGATTCCGCGCTCGACCGCGAGGCATTCGAGCGCAGCACTTCGGTCTATCTCGTGGACCGTTGCAACCCGATGCTTCCCGAAAAACTCTCCAACAACCTTTGCTCGCTCGTGCCGGAGCAAGACCGCCTCACCTTTTCCGCCGTGTTCGTTTTTGACCCGAAAGACAAAATTGTGTCGCGCTGGTTTGGCAAAACCGTCATTCACAGCGCGAAGCGCTTTGCTTACGAAGAGGCGCAAACTATTTTGGACAAAAAACCTTCCGAGGAATTGCAAGCGCATCCCCGCTTCGCGGAATTGGAATGGGCCTTGAAAAATCTCCAGCGCATCGCCAGCAAAATGCGCAAGGAGCGCGAGAAGAACGGGGCCATCGGCTTCGAGACCGACGAAGTGCGCTTCCGCCTCGCGCTGGATGGCACACCGCTCGAAGCCTACGTCAAGGAGCGCAAAGAGGCGCACTTGCTCATCGAGGATTTTATGTTGCTGGCCAATAAGGAAGTGGCTCTGTTTATGCAACCCCCGGCCTCACCCCCAACCCCTCTCCAAAAGGAGAGGGGAGCCGAGACCCCCCTCTCCCTTGGAGAGGGGTTGGGGGTGAGGCCGTTCATTTTCCGAATCCACGATTTGCCGGACATGGCGAAGGTGGCCGATTTCGCTCGGTTTGCTGCCGAATTGGGTTTCCCAATCAAAGTGGACACGCCGAAGCAAATCGCCTCCTCGTTCAACGACCTGATGAAACGCAGCAAGACCGACGACCGCCTCAAACTCCTCGAGCCCCTTGCCATCCGCACCATGGCCAAGGCGGTGTACAGCCCCGACAATATCGGTCACTACGGGCTGGGCTTCACACACTATTCGCACTTCACCTCGCCCATCCGCCGCTACTCCGACGTGCTGGCGCATCGGATTTTGGAGCGAAACCTCGACGGGAAAACTTACCGCGTAGACCCTGCCAAACTCGCCGAGCAGTGCAAGCACATCAGCAACCAAGAGCGCAAAGCCGCCGAAGCCGAGCGCGAAAGCATCAAGTACAAACAAGTGGAATTTATGTCCACGCACATCGGAGAGCAATTCGAGGGCCGAGTGAGCGGTATGATCGAGCGGGGCTTTTTTGTGGAACTGCCTGACTCAAAAGCCGAAGGGCTGATAGAGTTCAAGTACCTCGACGACACCTACACTTTGGAAGAGGGAAACCTCCGCGCCACGGGCCGCCGCTACAAACGCACAATCAAAATGGGCGACCGGGTGCATGTGCGCATCGCTGGGGTGGATTTGGCGAGGCGGCAGATTGAGATGGAGTTGGTGGAGTGAGCCTATTTGATTCCTATCCTTCCCAATTCGCTCCTCAACTTTATTGCCCCTTTCCGATAGTTGAGCGGTTGATAAGCGGGCTGTGTCATCTCATCCAGTTTCTTCCAAAAATCGGCCTTGCGGTTTTGATAATCTGCCAAATAGAATTGAAGCAAGCGCCAATCCTTAGCAGGGTCGGAGTTTTTGCTGGAATAAGATTCGTAGCACCGCGCCGCTTTTGCGTAGTCTTTTTCTTGAAAATAAAGCAAGGCCAGCATTTCTTGCGCCGATGAGAAATAAGCGTGGTCATCCGCTGGAACTTGCAGCAAATGCTCCTTGGCCACGCTCGAATTACCGCTTTGAAATGCCTTCTTGCCTGCTGTAAACGAGGGGTTCTCCTCATCCTCGCCGCCACGCTGGTCTTTGTATTTGGCCAGAATCGCGCCCTGCAAATCGCTCAAATTGGTTTCTGCCATGGCGATCAGCCTGCGAGGGTTCGAGGTTTCTGATTTCTTGGGCTGCTCGATTTCATTGGCCGGTTGGTCGGTCGGCGCAATTTCAGCGACGGGCACATCCGGCTTGGGTTGCTGGGGAATGGTCCCTTGCGTTGGGGCATTGCCTGGCTGGATATTTTTTGAAGGCCAAAACCAATAAGCCGCCCCAACCA
>JBJXFT010000092.1:0-3019 GCA_046155725.1 Saprospiraceae bacterium | reverse complement strand
GTTTACGCCTCGGAACACGCCGCTTTTGTCATCTTGACGAGAACCGTCCGCGCCACGGTGTACGCTACGAAGGGTGTTCCGCGACGTGTTCCGTGATGTGGACGGTTTCCGACAGAATGACAAAGCGACGTGTTCCGAGGCGTGTTCCGTGAGATAGATGACTTTTCGTAAAAAAATGCCAGGCTTCTACTTGTGTACATACCATCAGCTTCGTCAAGACTTCGGCAGATAAAACGATGGAGGCGTTCGAGATTTGTCAACTTTTTGAAAGTTGACAAATCTTCCCTTACTCGAAAAACTTTGCTTGCTTTTATCGCAGCACTTGCTGTACCTTTGAGCCATCAGCGAGCTTCGGCACGCTACCTACAAGAAAGAGGGTCGCCCACAAAGCGGCCCTCTTCCTATTTTAGGCGGTACTTTCCCTCCAAAATCATGGCTTTGGGCAGTTGCCAAAGTTGCCCTTCATACGCGAGCCATACCAGCTTTATCCTTGGATACTTCTTTACCCCGTGGAAAAGCGCACTTCGGATGCTCTCTGGGTGAGCCTTTTGGTCAATGTGCAAAATCATGTTTTCGGCTTTGTGGTAGGCGAGTCGAAATTGGCGAATGATTGCCCCCTGAATATTCCGGGCCTTTGAAACCCGCTTGAGTTCAAAATATCGTTCCTCAATCAAGGCATCTACTGGCGGGCGGGCGTTTTCTTCATCCAACAGTACCACGCCGAACCCCAGTTTTTTCAGTATCATGCAAACCGGCAGTTCGTCCGGGAGGGCAACATCAACGTGTTTTCGGTGTACAGCGATGAACCCGCCAGATTCCGGGTCAAACCCCAAGGCATCTGGGAAAGCCGCCACTTTGCGGAATTTTTTCGAGGCCGTCCGATAATCCTTGAAGTATTCGGATTCGGGCAGTTCATCAAAGAGGCGTTTATTTTTTGCCTTCATAAAAGGGCTTTTCGCTTGTTTTGAGGGGCGAAAGTAATTGAAAGCCTCCGTGTCGCCCAGATTTGACACGAAATCCCGACCCTAAAAAAACGAAACCCGATAGTTTGAGTTGCCTCAGGGACTACCGGGAATTAGATGGTGCAAGGCGTACGAGATTTGTCAACTTTCAAAAAGTTGACAAATCTTCCCCTGCTCTTTTTCAAGAAGTTTAGAACCCTTGCCCAATCACGTTTGTAAATATCAACTATTATGACTGTAAATCCTTGGGCCGTACTCGTTGCGGCGCTCGTCCCGGCCATCGTCGGGTTTCTCTGGTACAACCCAAAACTCTTTGGAAACGCATGGATGAAATCCGCCGGCTTGACCGAAGAAAAAATGAAATCCGCCAACATGACTGTCATTTTCGGGGTATCGTTCTTGATGAGCTTGATGCTGGCTTACATCATGAACGAAATCGCTTGCCACGATGGCTTTGTCAGCGGGGCGCTTTACTATGTGACCGATGGAACATTGATACCCGACCCTGCTTCGGAGGCAGGCAAATGGTTGGAATATTATTGGACTTTGGACGGTTTCCCCGGCCCGACCTTAACCAAGGATCGAGGAGAGCGGATTTCGGGCTGAATCATGAAGGCAAAAAGGCATCAATCAGACCTTATTTTAGGTTTTAGAGATTTTTTTGCGTCCTTTCGGACGTATCTGTACTTAGTTCTTTGAGTCTGACGCATCCCCTTTTTTCTTCCCGGCCCAGGTTTGGACTTTTGTGGGAGGAAAGGGGCTTGGTCAAAAGTCAAAAGGTATTTCAAGGCTGCTTTTTGTGCTTGTGCAAGAGACCGCACAGGTTTGTTTTTGGGTTCGCTGACAAGGTACTGTTGCCACTTTTTAGGTTGGCTCGTCAGGCATCGGGCCGAGTGAAAAAGCAGCCAGCAAGAGGCAATGATGACGTACATCCAGTTGTCGAGGTGCTGCGCGACGGGCGTTTGAAACCCGCGCATGGCCATGTTTTGCTTGGCGAAGCGAAAGAAAGGCTCGATGTTGTAGCGTTTTCGGTAGGTTTTTGGGATTTGCGGGATTTGCAACTGCGCCCGTTTGTTGCCGAAGATACCGAGGAAAAGCGGTTTTTTGAACACCATCTCGCCGCTGGCCGCATCGCGCACTTCGACGAGCGCCACGTCAAAAGGCCTGTCTTTCATGGCTACGCCGTCTATCGTCCGCCAGAGCAGGTCTTTGAAGCGGCGCACTTGGAAGCGCACCCGCCGCCCGTTTTTGAGGGTCTCCTCCCAGGCAGTTTCCTCGTCGGGTGTTTTGTGGGTGGCAAGCGCCTCTTGGTGCACTTCGTAGGGCAGGCCGTTTTTGGGGTGTTTTTTGCAGTGCAGTACCCGATCGGCGGCCAGCAGATAGTGTTTCCGCCCATAGACCTTGGGCTTGTGCGACCCTTCGGGGGCCGCTTCCCAGACCCGGCTGCCGTGCCGCAGGCAGATGACCGATACCAGGTTCAGGTGCTGCTTGACCGAATCCAAGTAGCCCGCGCCCACGTATCCGCTGTCCAAATTGTTGATTATCAGCGGGGCCTCTTTGAACGGGAGCGCCCCGTCCGAAAGAAGGCGGTCAACTTGCCGGCCCGCCACTTGGGCTGCCGTCCGCTCCAACTCGATGCGCTCGGCGCTCAACGGCAGGCTCCAGCCTTCGCCCACCTGGAGGTTGACCCAAGAATACTCGTAGCCCACGCTCAGAGACCGAGCGCCGGCAAAAGCCGGGTTCGGGCATACCACCGTCGTCCGGTTGGGAAACGTGGGCGTCTGCGGTTTGGGGACCACCGTCTTGTCCGTCGCCAAGCATATCTCTGCCCCAGGGGCTTCCAAATGGCCCAGACAGGTTGACAAAAGCCGCCGTTCAAACTCCCGTAGCCCAGCAGCATCGGGGGCAATATGGCCCACCGCATCCGTGATGCTCGAATATTGGTAGTGGAACAACGGGCTTTCGCTCAGCCCCACTACGCTGCTTGCCTTTTGGCTGCTCAGTGCCATGACCAGGTTGACAAGAGCCTTATTGTGGCGTACGCCCAGATTGAGTAA